>JBPCRJ010000053.1:0-7083 GCA_050996975.1 Solirubrobacteraceae bacterium
GAGCGCGGCGGCGTGCGTCCTCCTGCCCGGAGGTCGGGCGCTCCCCGCGCCCCGACCCCATTGCCCGAAAGCACGACGGGCGACGACTGTCAAGCAGCGCGAACCGCCTGCAAACACCCCAACGACCCGCGCGCTACGCTAGCCACCAAGGCGCTGCTTGACAGACGATGGCCGACCGCGCTACCCGCGCTCAGCCTACCCCCGGAAACAGCACAAGCGCCCTTAAACACCGGCCCCGCGCGAGCGGGGCCCATAAAAACCCACCCGTACGGGGACTACAGGCTCAGTGGTGCTCGTCGGGCAGCGCCGCGACGTCGCGGCGGGTGTCGCGAATCCAGCGTGCGGTCGAGAGGGCGAAGATGATCACCCCGACGATCAGAAACAGCACGTTGAGCGTCGTGCCGATCACGATGAAGGTGATCCCGAGCGCGTTGACGATCGGGATCAGCGTCGGCCCCGGGAGATGGATCCCCTCGCCCGCCGGGGGTACCTGGGGATCGGGGTCGCTCACGCGTGGACATAGATCGCGGCGGCCAGGAACGCGACCCCGAACATGAACGCGCAGACCGCGCCGGCGATCAGGCCGGAGCGGATATTCTTACGGGCGAGCTTCTTGTCCATCGGGCAGGTCGGAGATATTATCGCGGGTCACAGCTTGACGTCGGCGACCATCGCGCCGAACAGCAGGGCGAGGTACAGCAGCGAGAACAGATAGAGCCGCAGCGCGGAACGCCGATCCGCGCTGCGCCGGAGCCACAGCGCCGCGCCGAGGAAGGCGAAGCCGAGCACCATCGACGAGACCAGGTAGATCCCGCCGAACGCCCCCGCGCAGAACGGAAGCTGCGAGACGGCGTAGAGCAGCAGCGAGTACAGGAGGATCTGGCGGCGGGTCTCCCGCTCGCCGCGCACGACCGGCATCATCGGAACGCCGACCTTGGCGTACTCGTTCTTCATCAGCAGGCTGAGCGCCCAGAAGTGGGGAGGAGTCCAGTAGAAGACGATCGCGAACAGATACACGGCGGTCCAGGACAGCGAGCCGCGCGTCGCCGCCCAGCCGACCAGCGGCGGCACCGCTCCGGCCGCTCCCCCAATCACGATGTTCTGTGGCGTGCGGCGCTTGAGCCAGATCGTGTAGACGCCCACGTAGCCCACGAAGCCGGCGAGCGCGAGCGATGCGGCGAGCACGTTCACGGTCAGCGACAGCAGCGCGAATGACAGCGTCGCGAGCACGAAGCCGAAGCTCAGCGCGGCCCGCGGCGCGATCCGCCCCGCCGGGACCGGTCGCGACGCGGTTCGGGTCATACGCGCGTCGATGTCGCGATCCCAGTAGTGGTTGACCGCGCCGGCGCCTCCCGCCGAGAGGTAACCGCCCAGGCAGGTCAGCGCGACTCGCGAAGCCGACGGGCTGCCGGCCACCTCCATCGTCGTCACCGTCGTCAACAGCAGCAGCGACTGGACCTTGGGTTTGGTCAGCTCGAAGTAGTCCGTCAGGACCTGGCGAACGGACGAGCGGGACGCAGCGGCGGCGATCGCTCCGGCATCGCCGGCGATGATCACCGCGCTGGCGTCGTTGAACGGGTTCTGCGGGGTCGGCGGCACCAAGACGATCAGACCCGCACGAATCGCTCGCTGCCGCCGGTCTTCTGCGTCACGCCGGTCTCGCGCTCCACCTGACGGCGGATGTCACGCATCGGCTCGACCGAGCGCACCCGCGGGATTGTGTCGAAGTTGTTGGCCGGAGGCGGCGAGGAGGTGAACCATTCGAGCGTGTTGCCCTTCCACGGATCGGGTCCGGCGATCCGGCCGTGCCTGACGCTGCGCGCGACGTTCGCGATCGTGACGAGGATGCCGACGCCGAGGACGAACGAACCGATCGTCGAGATCAGGTTGTAGGTCGACCAGCCGAGCCCCGGCTGGTAGGTGTACACGCGTCGCGGCATGCCGGAGAGGCCGAGCGCGTGCTGCACGAAGAAGGTCGTGTTGAAGCCGATGAACATCAGCCAGAAGGAGATCTTTCCGAGCCGCTCGTCCAGCATCCGCCCAGCCATCTTGGGGAACCAGTAGTAGAGGCCGGCGAAGATCGTGAACACCGAGCCGCCCATCAGCACGTAGTGGAGGTGCGCGACGACGAAGTACGTGTCGTTGAGCTGCCAGTCGACCGGGAACACGGCGAGAAAGACGCCGGTGATCCCGCCGATCACGAAGATCGCGATGAACCCGACGGCGAAGTAGAGCGAGGTCGTGGTGACGATCGAGCCACGCCACAGGGTCGCGATCCAGTTGAAGATCTTCACGCCGGTCGGCACTCCGATCAGGAACGAGCTCAGCATGAAGAACCCGAGCACCACGATCGGGATCGGCGAGGCAAACATGTGATGGGCCCAGACGAGCGTGGCCAGGAACGCGATCACCGCCGTGGAGGCCGCGATCGCCTTGTACCCGAAGACCGGCTTGCGCGAGAACACGGGGATCACCTCGGAGATGATCCCGAACCCCGGCATGATCATGATGTAGACCTCGGGGTGCCCGAAGAACCAGAACAGGTGCTGCCACAGGATCGGGGAGCCGTGATTGGTGGGGTCGAAGAAGTGGGTCCCGAAGTGCCGGTCGGTCAGCAGCATCGTGACCGCCGCCGCGACCACCGGCAGGGCGATGATCAGCAGGATCGCGTAGACCAGGATCCCCCAGATGAACAGCGGAATGCGACCCCAGCTCATCCCCGGCGCGCGCATGTTGACGATCGTGGCGTAGAAGTTGATCGCGCCGACGATCGAGGAGATGCCCGTGAGGTGGATCAGGAAGATCCACGAGTCCTGCCCACCGCTGGGGGAGTAGAGCTTGCTCGAGAGCGGCGGATAGCTCCACCAGCCGGCCTCGGGCGGGTGAAAGAACAGCGAGAAGTAGAACACGATCCCGCCGAACAGGAGCAGCCAGAAGGAGAGCGCGTTCAGGCGCGGGAACGCCATGTCGCGCGCCCCGATCATCAGCGGCACGAAGTAGTTTCCAAACCCGGCCATCACCGGCACCACGAACAGGAAGATCATCGTCGTGCCGTGCATCGTGAGCAGCTCGTTGTAATGCTCGGAGGTGACCAGGGTGTTGTTCGGGACGCCGAGCTGCGAGCGCATCAGCAGCGCCTCCACGCCACCCAGAATGAAGAACACGAACGTCGTGACCAGGTACATGATTCCGATCTTCTTGTGATCGGTGGTGGTCACCCAGTCGATCCAACGCTTCGTCTGGCGTGGAGCCACGACGTCGTGGGCGATGACCTGGGGAACTGGCCGGAGTGGCCGGAGTGGTCGCGCTGGCCGCGGTGCGTACTCGCTGGTGGACATCGTTCTCCTAGAGGTTTCCGTTCGCGGTCAAGATCTGGCGCAGCTGGGACACCTGGCTGCTGGCGGTGTTGATCAGCCGCTGCTGCTCGGAGAGCCAGGCGGTGTACTGCGCCGGCGTGAGCACCTTCACCAGCGCGGTCATCGCCGCGTGGCTGCGCCCGCACAGCTGGGCGCAATTTCCGTGGTACAGCGCCCCCGGATGTGACGCCTTGAACCACGTGTACGTCGTGTAGCCGGGCACCGCGTCGACCTTGCCGCCAAGCGAGGGAACCCACCAGGAATGGATCACGTCCGTGGACTGGATGTCCAGCAGGACCGTCGTGCCTGCCGGGACGACCATCTCCTGGTAGGAGTAGGGCAGCTTCGCGCTGAAGGCTCCGCTGAGGCAGCCCGACCCGTACGTGTAGCGCCAGATGTACTGGCGACCCTGGACGCAGATCGTCAGCTTGTGGCCGTTGGGCGGAGAGGGCTCGGTGAGCGAGGCGGAGAGGACGAGGCCCTTGGCGTCGGAGTTGGGCGGGTCGATGATGCTCGGGAGCTTGACGAACGTGACCACGGTGAGCACCACCAGGATCAGCGCCGCCCCGGCCGTCCAGCCGATCTCGAGTCGCGTGTTGCCGTGGATCTGCGCCGCCACGGCCCCCTTCTTGGCGCGGAACTTGTACAGCGAGTAGACGAGCGCACCCTCCACGATCACGAACACGACGGTCGCGATGTAGAGCGTGATCTTGTACAGCGCGGCGATCGCGTTCGCGTTCGGCGAGCCGCCCGACTTCGGCGTGATGAAGTTGGCCAGGGCGCTTGGGGCCAGGATCAGCGAGCCGATCGCGCAAGCGCCGAGGAGGGTCACGCTCAACCCAAGCAAACGTCGGCGGCGGGGCTTGGCGTCGATCACGTCGTCTCGCAAGGCCGCGAGATTCTATCCCGGCGGAGGGCTGACGTGACGCGCTCGGGTCGCTCGGTGCAGCGGGGTGGGGGGCGGGGTGGGCGCTCCGGACTTGCTCGAGCTCGTTCGTCGCCGGGCCCGAGGCACCTATACTGGCCGCTGTTTGCGCATGTCACGGGGGATCCGAGCGACGGCGTGGGCGCTTGTCGTGGCCGGAGCTGCCGCGCCCGCACTGCGCCGGCGCATGCAGTTGCGCCCGGTGGCTGTGCTCGGCAGCGCTGGGTTGGCTCCGGTCGCGCTGTGTATCGCGGCGCCGAGGTCCCGATGGCGGGAGCTGGCGGTGTGCGGACTGAACATGTGGGCCTACATGGCCGCCTACGAGCTGCCACACGATGATCCGCAGCGGCTTGCCGCCCGTGCGCACGTCGATTACCCGATCGCGCTGGACCGAGCCCTCGGTCTCGGTGTCCCGCCCACTGTTCGCCTTCAGCAGGCGTACGCGCGCGAGGGATCGATCAGCCGCTTCGAGCGCGTGCTGGTCTGGTGTCACTGGAGCTGGTTCATGGTTCCCCACGCCACCCTGGCGTACGTCCTGCTCCGCGACGGGAACCGATTTCCCGCCTCGGCCGCGCGGATGTACTCGGTGTTTGACCTCGGGGCGGTGTTCTACTGGGCGCTCCCGACCGCGCCACCGTGGTGGGCCGCTTCGCATGGCCGGCTCGACGATCGTGTCGGGGATCGGCGGGCGGACGTGGGCGGCGAGGTCGTAGCCGTCAGGCGGTTGATGATCGAGTACGGGGAGCAGTTCTGGGGGGAACGCTGGGCGCCCCTCTACGATGTCTTTGGAGGAAACCCACTGGCTGCTATGCCGTCGCTTCATTTCGCCACTTCACTGATGGCGGCCCATCTTCTCTCCGAGGTGGGCCCGATTGCCGGCGGGCTCGGCTGGACATATACGATGACGCTTGGGCTCGCGCTCGTGTACCTCGGGGAGCACTACGCCGTCGACGTGCTCGCGGGGGCGGCGCTGACCGAGGCGATCCGTCTTTCAGCGCCTGCGATCACGCCGCCAGCGCGGCGGTTCGCGCGCACGCTCGCGATGCTCCAAGCACACGCAGCGGTCGTATAGGCGGTCACGTGGCGCGATCCGCCGACGAGGACGAGGCGGTCGGGTCGGCCCCCGCGCCGAGGAATGCGGCTGGGAAGGTGGCTGAGGACGGGTCGGGGAAGGCGGGTGAGGACGGGTCGGGGCAGGCGGCTGGGGACGGGTCGGGGCAGGTGGTCGAGGATGGGTCGGGGCAGATGGTCGAGGATGGGTCGGGGCAGGCCGGCGGCCAGCCGGCGGCCCCGTTCGGGGAGCAGCGGGTGAGGACCCCCCACGAGGAGATGCCCCGCGTGACGTTCACGCGTAGGCGAATGCTGGCGTTCGTGCTGTTCATCCTCTCGACGGTGGCATTCCTGTACTTCGTGCTGCCGAAGCTGGTTGGTCTGCAGTCGACGTGGAGCCGGCTGGAGCGAGGCGATTTCCGCTGGTTGGCGCTCGCGGCGGCGCTCGAGATCTGCTCGTTCGTGGGCTACGTCGCGCTGTTTCGGGCCGTGTTCGTGCGGGGCTATGGCCGGATCAACTGGCGCGAGAGCTACGAGATCACGATGGCGGGACTGGCCGCGACGCGCTTGTTCGCCTCGGCGGGGGCCGGAGGGATCGCGCTGACCGCCTGGGCGCTGCGGCGCTCAGGACTACAGGCGCGGGTGGCAGCCTGCCGGCTGATCGCGTTCACGGCGCTCCTGTACGTGGTGTTCATGACGACGCTGGTGATCGACGGGCTAGGCCTGTATCTCGGCGTGATCCCCGGCCGCAGACCGTTTGCGATCACGGTCGTGCCGGCGATCTTCGGCGCCGTGGTGATCCTGCTGTTCGCTTCGGTGTCGCTCGTGCCCGGCGATTTCGATCGGCTTGTCGCGCGATGGACCAGCGGTGCAGGCGCACTGGGTCGGTTTGCCGGCCATCTCGCGGCGGCGCCGGCGGCAGCGGCCAGCGGCGTGCGGACTGCGATCGCGCTGGTGCGCTCCCGGGACCCCTACCTGCTCGGTGCGATCGCCTGGTGGGGGTTTGACATCGCCGTGCTCTGGGCCTGCTTTCACGCCTTCGGCGCTGCTCCCCCGAAGGGCGTCATCGTGATGTCGTACTTCGTGGGGATGATCGGAAACACGTTGCCACTGCCGGGGGGAATCGGTGGCGTCGATGGCGCCATGATCGGTGCGTTCACGGCTTTCGGAGTCGACGTCAAGATCGCGATCGTGGCCGTGCTGGCATACCGTGCCTTCGCCTTCTGGCTGCCGACGCTGCCGGGTGCGGTGGCGTACCTGCAACTGCGGCGCACGGTCCACCGGTGGAGTGAGGAGCCGGCCCGAGTGTTGAGCGGCGCGGGTTGACCTGTCTTGGCGCCGCCCATGGGTTGGGGCCTTGCCGCGGCGATCGTGCGGATCCGCGTCCCTCGAGCCGATCGCCGGCGTGAGTGCTTGCCCGCGTCCCCTTGGCTATACTTTCTGAAGTGAGCGAGGATCAGCCAGTTCGGAATGTGATCATCGTCGGCAGCGGGCCGGCGGGTTACACGGCGGCGCTGTACACGGCGCGCGCGAACCTTGAGCCACTGGTGATCGAAGGCTTCGCCTGGGGCGGGCTGCTGCAGCAGACGACCGACGTCGAGAACTATCCCGGCTTTCCCGCCGGAATCATGGGACCGGAGATGATGCAGCACTTCCGTGATCAGGCCGAGCGTTTCGGGGCGCGGCTGGAGACCGACGACGCCACCCGCGTCGAGCTCTCGGGCGACGGGCACCTGCACAAGGTCTGGGTCG
>JBPCRJ010000095.1:0-9712 GCA_050996975.1 Solirubrobacteraceae bacterium
GCAACCAACGCTTCGCTGCGCCCTCACGGGACACCAACGCATGGACGGGGCCATCGCGATTCGCTAGATCTTCGATGTAGGACTCTTCCATTCCCTTCTTCATGCCGGTTGTCCGGCGCTTTCGTGACTTCAGGCTTAGGCCTCGTGCACGGCTCGCCCGTCGCGGTACTTTGGAACCCGCTCGTCGCGGTATCACCTGCGGGGCTCCACTGACACCCGCTCGTCGGTGGATGACCGCACCAGAGCGTTTCCGCGGAGACGAGGATCGCGGCGCCCGAGCCCGCGCGGAAGCGCTGCTCGCGCGGGTGCTCGCCGGGACGTGATGGGGTGTCTGAGCGCCGTCACCGGCCGGGCTGGTCTCCTTGACCAGCGTCAGCGCGTCGTGCTCGTCCCCGCAGCCAGTGGCTCCCCTACCCTGCGCACGGCTTGGCCAGGTTCGAGCGCCACGAGCGCGTCGGCCAGGCGCTGCTCGCCGGGCAGCGTCAGCTCGCCGCCGGGCAACGTCAGCTCGGGGTCGAGCTCGAGCAACGGGACGAGCACGAATCGCCGCGCGAGGACCGCGGGATGCGGGAGCGTCAGCCGCGGCGAGGAATATCGCATCGAGCCGAGGATCAGCACGTCGACGTCGATCACCCGCGGCCCGTGCCGGACGCCGCCGGCCGCGCGACCGAGCTCTTGCTCGACCGCCTTGCAGGCATCGAGCAGATCCTCGGGCGCGCGCGGGGTCTCGACGCGCAGGCAGGCGTTGAAGAAGTCGCGCTGGTCGGGGACGAAACCGACGGGCTCGGTCTCATACACCGACGAGCACGCCAGCACCGAGACGCCCCATCTGGGCAGCGCGACGACGGCGTCCTGCAAATGGGTACGTCGCTCCCCGACGTTCGACCCCAGGCCCAAGTAGCCCACCCGCCGGCTCACGAGCCGCTCACCCCGATGTCCACCCCCGCTCCGCCTGACATCCACCCAGCTTCGCCAGCAAGATCAGCCCCGGGACACGAGCCTACTGGGCCTCGCGCCACACCTCGACCGAAACCTCGCTCACCGGGAAGGCCAGGGGCGGCTCGGGCTTGGCCGCCTTAACCCAGATCGCGTGGACTTCGTACTGGTCGAGCATCCGGTCGGCGATCGCCGCGCACAAGCGCTCGAGGGTCTTGTAGGAGCGCTGCTGCGCGACGAGGTGGGCCGCGTCGCACACCTGCGCGTAATCCACCGTGTCCTCGATCCGGTCGGTTACCGTCGCGTCGCACTCCCCCACGTCCAACCGCAGGTCCAGCAGGAGTCGCTGTCCCACTTCTCGCTCGGCCGCGGTCACACCCACGTGGGTGAACAGCGACAGCCCGCTGATCTCGATCGTGACCTCGGGCTCGAAGCGCCCCTCGTCGTCCTCGTCGTCGTCTACCTCGTCGTACCCATCGGGGTCCTCGTCGGCCATCGCGCGGTGACCGTAGCAGCCGCCACCGCCAGCGCGTCATGAACCGCGGCCACGTCGTGAACCCGGAACACGCGCGCTCCGCGCTCGTACGCGAGCACGTTGGTGGCGATCGTCGCTGCCACCCGCTGGTCCACCTCACGTCCGGTGATCCCGCCGAGAAACGACTTGCGGGAGGTGCCGATCACGATCGGGCGACCGAGCTCCGCCAGCTCATGCAGCCGGCGCAGCAGCTCGAGGTTGTGCTCGAGCGTCTTGCCGAACCCGATCCCGGGGTCGAGCAGGATACGTTGCTCGGACACGCCCTGCGCGAGTGCGAGCTCCATCCGCGCTTCCAGGAACGCCTTGACGTCGCTCACCACATCGTCGTACTGGGGATTGCGCTGCATCGTGCGCGGCTCGCCGAGCATGTGCATCAGACACAGGTCCACCCCGGCGCTCGCGACGAGCGCAGCCATCTCCGGATCCCCCCTCAGCGCCGTCACGTCGTTGACCAAGGTAGCCCCGGCGCCAATCGCCTCCGCCGCGACCCGTGCCTTCGAGGTGTCGATCGAGATCTGCGCGTGCGTGCCGGCGCCCACCAACCCGCCGATGACCGGTATCACCCGCGCAAGCTCCTCGCGAGCCGCCACCGGCGATGCGCCGGGGCGGGTTGACTCCCCCCCCACGTCGAGAATCGCTGCGCCACCGGCTATGAGCTCGAGCCCGTGCGCGATCGCCACATCCGGCTCCAGATATTTGCCCCCGTCAGAGAAGGAGTCCGGCGTGACGTTGAGCACCCCCATCAGGCGAAAGGACGCCATCAAGCCTCTTCCCCGGGCCAGTACCCGTGCTGATCGAAGTACTCGCGCGCCTCCTCCTCGCGGTCGCGGTCGCGATTGCTCTCGAGGCTCATCCGAAACAGCCAGTTGGTCATCCACACGATCAGCGCGACGATCAGCAACCCGACGCCGGCGCCCGCGGCCGCGGTGTGGCCGCGGCCGATCACGATCGCCACCACCCCGCCGGCTGCGATCGCCAGCGGGAGCCAGATCCGCGTCGCCGCGAGCACGGCGCGCCCCCGTCCGCCCCGCTGCGCCATCGACCCGCGCTTACTCCGCGGTGCCCCCGGCCAGGCCGGGCCGGGGCAGCGGCCGCGGTGCATCGCGGCCGGCACGCCCGACGGGAGTCCCGGGAATCGGCACCTCGGGCGGCACCGGCGCCTCGGCTCCGAACACCTGTGCTTCGGTCTGGCCGTCGAGCAGCGCCTCGAACTGCTCCTTCTCGATCGTCTCGCGCTTGATCAGAACTTCGGAGAGCAGATCGAGCGATCCCCGGTACTTGGTCAGGATCTCCTTGGCCTGCACGTGCGCGGACTCGACGATGCGGCGGATCTCGTCGTCGATCTCGCGCGCGATCTCGTCCGAGTAGTCCGGCTCGGCGGAGAACTCCCGCCCCAGGAACGGCATTCCCCGGTCGTGACCGAACACGCGCGGCCCGAGCTTCTCGGACATCCCGAAGCGCATCACCATCTGCTTCGCGGTGGCGGTGACCTTCTCCAGATCGTTCGCCGCTCCAGTCGTGATCTCGTCGAACACCTTCTCTTCGGCGGCGCGGCCGCCGAGCGTCATCGCCAGCGTGTCCTGCAGCTCGGCGCGCGTGGTCAGGAACTTGTCCTCGGTGGGCAGGGAGATCGTGTAACCGAGCGCCTGTCCCCGTGAGATCACCGAGATCTTGTGGACCGGGTCGGAGTTGGGCAGGTAGTGCCCGACGATCGCATGGCCCATCTCATGGTAGGCGGTGATCTTGCGCTCCTTGGTGCTCATCACGCGGGTCTTCTTCTCCGGACCCGCGATCACCCGCATGATCCCTTCCTCGAGCTCGTCCTGAGTGATCTCGCGCTTGCCGTTGCGCGCCGCCAGCAGCGCGGCTTCGTTGACGAGGTTGGAGAGATCCGCGCCGGTGAAGCCGGGAGTCTGACCCGCCAGCACGTCGACGTCGATCTCCCGCCCGAGCGGCTTGCCCCGCGTGTGGACCTCGAGGATCTTCTTGCGGCCGAGGCGGTCGGGCCGGTCGACGACGATCTGGCGATCGAAGCGCCCCGGACGCAGCAGCGCCGGGTCGAGGATGTCGGGCCGGTTGGTCGCGGCGATCAGGGTGATGTTGTCCTTCATCTCGAAGCCGTCCATCTCGACCAGCAGCTGATTGAGCGTCTGCTCGCGCTCATCGTGACCGCCGCCCATCCCCGCGCCGCGGTGGCGCCCGACGGCGTCGATCTCGTCCATGAAGATGATGCAGGGGGAGTTCTGCTTGGCCTGCTCGAACAGGTCGCGCACGCGTGAGGCGCCCACGCCCACGAACATCTCGACGAAGTCAGAGCCCGAGATCGAGAAGAACGGGACTCCCGCTTCCCCCGCGACCGCCCGCGCCAGCAGCGTCTTGCCGGTTCCCGGCGGTCCATACAGGAGCACTCCCTTGGGAATCCGGGCGCCGAGGGCCTGGAACTTCTTCGGGTTTTCAAGGAACTCCTTGATCTCGTGCAGCTCCTCGACCGCCTCGTCGACGCCCGCGACGTCGCGGAAGGTGATCTTCGGCGAATCGACCGACATCCGCTTGGCGCGCGACTTGCCGAACGACATCACCTTTGAGCCTCCGCCCTGGACCTGGTTCATCAGGAAGAGCCAGAAACCGAAGAAGATCAGCAGCGGGAGGATGTAGGTCAGCAGCGAGAGCAGCGCGCTGCTCGACTTGCCCTGGATGTTGAACCCGTCGGCGGACACGTCCTTCCTGGCCGTGTCGATCAGCCGGGTTGCGTACTGGTCGGGATAGCCGACCGCGTACTTCTGCCCGCTGGTCAGGGTCACATCGACCGTGTCGTCCTTGGTCTTGATCGACATCCCCTTGACCTGGCGTGAGTCGAGCTGCGTCAGCAGATTCCCGAACGTGTAGTGGGGGGAATGGCTCGTCGAGCCGATCAGCTTCTGGGCGAAGAACGCCAGCACGACGACGATCAAAATCGGGAATGCAGCGCTCTTGAAGAACCGGCTCATAGATGAAGTCCGCGCTTGCCGCGCGGCGGGTCGTTCCGGATGTACGGAGTCGTAGGAATCGCCAAGCGTAGCATCTGGATTTGACGGGTCAGCGCGCCTCCGCGCGCCAGCGTCACTCCTTCAACGCGGCCACGTACGGAAGGTTGCGGTAGCGCTCGGCATGATCGAGCCCGTAGCCAATCGCGAAGCGGTCGGGGATCTCGAAACCAACGTAGCGCGTGTGCAAGTCGACCTTCCTGCGCTCGGGCTTGATCAGCAGCGCGCAGACCTCGAGCGAGCGGGGGTTGCGCGCGCCGAGGTTGCGCAGCAGATATTGCAACGTGAGCCCGGAGTCGACGATGTCCTCGACGATCAGCACGTCCCGCCCCTCGATCACCGCGTCGAGGTCCTTGAGGATCCGCACGACGCCAGAGGACTTGGTCGCCGACCCGTACGACGCCACGGCCATGAAATCGACCTCGCACGGAACGTCGAGATGGCGCATCAGGTCCGAGAGGAAGAACACCGCGCCCTTCAGCACGCCGATCAGAACCAGGTCCTTGCCTGCGTAATCGCGCGAGATGTCCACCGCCAGCTCGCGAACTCGGTTCGAGAGATCGTCAGCCTGGACGAGGATGTCCCCGATCGCTCCGTCGGCTTCCACGTCGAACTAGTTTATGGGCGCGCTAATCGCGCGCCGTGGTTATGTGGCCTTCGCGTCGCCAGCGGCGGCGTGCGCCCGAACCGCAGCACGCCGTGCTCGGCCAGCGCCCGGACGCCGTGGGGGAGGTCGAGCGCCGCCGTCCCGCGCTCGGCGAGAGCGGCGACCTCGTCCGCCCGGCGGGCCGCTCCGGGCGCCGGGCGGCCGAGCGCATCGTCAGCCAGACGCTGAACCACGAGCCGGCGCAAGGCCACCGGAAGCTCCCGCAGGCGCCGGAGCTCGATCTCGTGCCCGCAGTCGAGCACCTGCGAGACGAGTCCGTCGAGCACCTCAGCCTCGTCTCGCAGGATCTCGGCCAGCGCGAGCACATTCTCCTGGGCGCCTGGATGGACCTCGCGCAGCGCTCCCGCCAGCCCCGCTCGGACCCTCGTGCGCGCGAACCGGCTGGACGCATTGGACTCGTCCTCGCGCCACGGCAGACCGCGCTGCTCGCAGTACGCGGCGGTCTGCCCTCGGGAGATCGCCAGCAGCGGCCGGATCAGCAGCCCGTCGCGGGGGCGCATGCCCAGCAGCGCCCGCCGGCTCGGCGAGGACGCCAGCCGGTAGAGGATCGTCTCGACCTGGTCGGTCGCCGTGTGTCCGGCGGCGAGCGCCGCGCCGCCCGCCAGTGCGAGCTGAGCTCCCGCGCCGTAGCGCGCGTCGCGCGCCCAGGCCTGCAGGTTTCCCACCCCCGGCCGGCCCGGCGCTGGCGCAGGGCGCCGCGGCCGGCACAGCTGCAGGGGCACGCCGAGGCGCTCGCACTGCTCGCCGCAGTGGCGCTCGTCACCGTCTGCGCTCTCGCGCAGCCCGTAGTTGACGTGCAGCGCGGTGACCGCCTCACGGCCCGCGATCCGAACCGCGAGGTCGAGCAGGCAGGTGGAGTCCCGCCCGCCGGAGTACATCACCACGACTGGGCACCCGGCCGCGAGCAGTCGATCGCGGCGGATCAGATCGGTGAGCGGATCGGTGATCTCGCGGTTCAGAGCTTCAGGTGCGGATATTCCGCCGCGACCATCTGGGAGTAGCGGGCGTACAGCGGCTTGGTGATCGGGATCAGCGCGAGGGCAGCCTTGACGTCGCCACCGGCCTTGATCCGGCGCCGCGCGATCGCGACGGCGACGTTCTCCTTGCCCTGGAAGTAGCGGTTGGCCGTATCGGAGCTCATCGTCATCTCGACCTTCGGCTCCCACGAGACCTCGTCGGACCATTCCCAGGCCAGGTTGGGCTCCCCCGGCCCGCCCGCACGGATGTTGACGACCAGGTCCAGATCGGAGAACTCGAACCGCTGCGGCGTGTCGGCATCGCGCAGCTTCGGCCCCATGTCGGGATCCTCGCTCATCAGCGTGAACGTTCTGTCCATCACCTCGCGGAACTCCCGCGCCGAGGCAAACCGCGTCATCGCGGCGGAGTCTAACCTCGCGGCGTGCCGTCACCGCTGCACTCGACCCCGATCCACCTCCAGCCGACCGCTCCACTCGCCGAGCGCGTGCTGCTTCCCGGAGACCCGGGACGCGCGCTGGCGCTCGCCCAGGCCCTGCTGCAGGCGCCGAGGATGTTCAACCACAACCGCGGCCTGTGGGGCTACACCGGGACCGCCGCCGATGGCGCGCCGCTGAGCATCCAGAGCACCGGGATCGGGGGCCCGAGCGCCGCGATCGTGATCGCCGAGCTCGCCGACCTCGGCGCCCGGCGACTGCTGCGCGTGGGCACCTGCGGCGCGCTTGACCCTTCGCTCCGCCTCGGGGACCTGCTGATCGCGGCCGAGGCGATCGCCGCCGATGGCACCAGTCGCGCGCTCGGTGCCGGCGACCGGACGCGGGGCTCCCCGGAGCTGCTCGAGGCGCTCGTGCGGGCCGGCGAGCCCGGGACTCCCGGCGGCGCCATCAGCGGCGTCATCAGCGGCGTCATCAGCGGCGTCATCGTTTCCACCGACCTGTTCTACGACGGGGCCGAAGATCGCGAGCGGGCTTGGATCGCCGACGGTGCCCTCGCGGTCGAGATGGAGAGCGCCACGCTGTTCGCGCTCGCCGCCCGCCGCCACCTCAGCGCTGGCTCGGTGCTGGCCGTATCCGACCTGCTGCTGCCCAGCCGGGTGCGAATCGGCCCGGAAGCGCTCGCGCAGGCCGAGCGTCGAATGGGCGACCTGGCCACCCGCGCGCTCGCGATCCTGCCGACCTCAGTGGGTTGAGGTGCCCTCGGTCTGCCGGGGGGTTGGCGTGCCCCCGCCCGCGCGCGCAGGCGGGGTTCCTTCGCTCCCGCCGGCACTCCTCGCGCCCCGCCGGGCGCCGGCGGACTCGATCCGCGCGAGCGTCTGCTCGATCGCGGTCAAGCGCACCTCCAGCGGGCTTCCGGCTCCCAGCACCATGAGTCGCTGCTCGAGCCGGTCCAAGCCGTCCTCGATCCCTTCCAGGCGCTGAGAGACGCCGCGCAAGCGTCGCGTCAAGCGCTCCAGATCGCTGGCCGACGGGAGGTTGAGCGCACCCATCGCCGCCTCCTGCGCGCGGGTGGCGCGCTCCCGTGTCTCAAACGCCGCCGACAGGGCGCCGCTGACGAGCGGGTTCTCGAGCAGGTCCTGCGCCAGCTTCCCGATCGCTTCCTCACCTTGGCGCGTGACGCGCTCTCGAATGCCTTCCTCGTCGCTCATCGACGCGACTCTACCGCGCCCTGACCCTCGCCGGGCGCCGATCCAGTGGCCGCGGCCCCCGCGCTGCCGGGGCGCCCGGGTGCTCCGTGGCGCACGACGGAGAGGCCTCAACGTGCACTCGAGCGTCAGGGGTGACTCAACTTGCCGAAATGAGCCGGCGCGCCGCAGGAACCGAACCGACCACAACGTCGTCCCGCCGCGCTACAGTCCACGCTTCGGTCCAGCCGACGCGGTGGGCTTCGCGCGGTCCGGCTTTCGAGGCCATCGGGGTCGCGAATCGGTCAAGTGCTCAAACCAAGAATAGATTCGGCGTTGCAAAGCTCTTCGCTAGCCAGTAGCTTCCCCGCATCGTCGCGGCGCGCCTGCGGCGGGACGGTATGCAGCGGAACGATGTGCGGCGGAGGAGAGAGGCCATAGTGTTGAGGAGTCGACAGGTGTTCAGGAGTCGGCGGGCGCGTCGGATGGTGCTCGCAGTGCTATCGGCGGCAGCAGCGCTGACCGCGATCGCGCTGCTGCCCTCGGCGTCGGCATCGGCCGGTCAGTGCACGGTATCGGTGCAACTGCTCGGAGGACAGACGATGTCGTTCACCACCCCCGCGGGGACGCCCTTGGACCAGATCCTACCTGGGCTGAGCCTCGGACATATCCTGAACGTTTCCGAGTCTTGCCCCCCGCCGCCCGCTCCGGCACCGACGCCGGCCGCCCCGGCCGCTCCGAGCGGACCAGCGTCCTCGAACACCTCGTCGCAGCGTCACCTGAACCTCGGCGGGCAAGGGACCGGCGGGCAATTCGGCCACCGGCAGGGCAAGCACGGGCAAAATCAGTCCGCCGGTCGTTCCACGTCGCCGCGCTCGACCGGTACGGGTTCGGCGTTTGCGCGCTCCGTGCCCGGCGCCCCGTCCTCGTCGTCCTCGCCGTCGCCATCCTCCCCCAAGCAGCCCACCGTGCTACGCGGCGCGGGAGGAGTGCCCACCGTCTCCAATCCGACCTTCTCGTTCGCGCTGCCCGGGCCGGCGCCGCTGGGCGTGCCTAACTTCTTCATCGATTCGTTCCGGATCCCGCCGTTCCTGCTGCCGATCTACCAGGCGGCGGGGATCGAGTACGACGTGCCGTGGCAGGTGCTGGCGGCCATCAACGAGATCGAGTCCGACTACGGGCGCAACCTGTCGATCTCCTCCGCCGGCGCAGTCGGATGGATGCAGTTCCTACCCGCGACCTTCAAGCAGTATGGCGTCGACGCCAACGGGGACGGGGTCGCCGATCCCTATAACCCGGTCGACGCGATCTTCACCGCAGCGCGCTACCTGCACGCCGCGGGCGCGTCCACGAGCCTCCCGAACGCGATCTTCGCCTCCAACCACGCCTCCTGGTACGTGCAGTCGGTCCTGCTGCGGGCCAAGCTGATCGGCGGCATCCCGTCGCAGCTGATCGGAGCCCTGACCGGACTGGTCCAGGGTCACTTCCCGGTGGCCGCCCCGGCCGAGTACGCCGACAACTCGGTGGTCAGTCTGGCCAAGCATCGGGTCAAGGGCTCCAACGCGGCGATCGCGATCGATTCCAACCCCGCCAGCCGAGGCACCGCGATCTTCGCCAAGCGGGGCTCACCGGTGATCGCCGCCAACGACGGCAAGATCGTCAAGATCGGCGACAACGCCAAGCTGGGACGCTACGTCGAGCTGCAGGACGCCACCGGCAACATCTACACCTACTCGCAGCTGGGCGCGGTCTCGACCCACTATCCGGTGCCCAGGCCGGTCAAGATCACCGCCCGCGAGATCGCCCAGGAGCTCTCGGCACCGAGCCTGAGGGCTCCTCGTGCGCCCCACGCGCCCGCTTCGGCCGGCGCGCAGGCTGCGCCGTCCGCCGCCGCCACCGTGCAACGCAACGTGACCCGGGCGATGGCGTCGGAAGCCAAGACGAGTGCGTCCCCG
>JBPCRJ010000102.1:0-6746 GCA_050996975.1 Solirubrobacteraceae bacterium
CCGGAACGCCCGGGCCCCTCTCCCGGCCCACCCCCGCTGCCATCGGCGGGTTGCTCGAAGGAGGTGGGTTCTCGAAGGTCGCCGTGGAGCAGGACGAGGTCACCTTCGAGTTCGACTCCCCGGAGCATTTCACCGCCTACATCAGGGCGATCTCCGCCCCGATCCGCGCGATGATCGAGCACCACGCAGGCGAGGCCCAGGAAGAGGCCTGGGACGCGATCACGCAGGCCGCAGCGGATGCGGGCGGTGGCTCGAAGCCGCTGAGCTTCTCGAACGTGGTGCTGCTCGCCTCGGCAACCGCCTAGCGCCGGCCTCGCACAACTCGGGAGGCCGACCACGACGAGCCCGGCCGGACGGGGCGCCTCCGCTTAGGTCGTAGACGACATCCGCCCGCAGACCCATCAGCGAGCCACACGCCGTGGCTCAGCGGGGGGGTCGAGCGAGTGCCTCTAATCCGCGACACGCAAAAGCCTGACCCGGTCGGCGGCTCTGGTGCGAGCCCGACGGCACCAGGCGATGACGGTGGAGGATCGGACACCCGCGCCGAGACGAGAGCCGGGCGCGGAGACCCCAGGGACCTCGGCCCTCCTGCTCGCCACTTGCCCGACCGGCGGAGTCGGCGTCTCGGGCCGTATCGGCGGCGGATGCCGTTCGGCGAAACCGATCGTCCGCCGCGCCGCTACTCGGGCTCATTTCCGTCCGACTCCCTCGTCGCCGAAGCACTCGGGGGCCCGGCGCCGCGTCGCGACGGAAGCGATCGTGGGCTGTGCGGGACCCACAGGCCGCACGCCAGCAGCCGGCGGGTCGAAGCCGCACCTGTCCTCTGCCTGGAAAGCGGCAGTCGTCGGTGCTTTCACTACGTCGCGTCGGCGGTGATGGCGGATCGCCCCGCGATGGTTGGCCGTGCGTGGTAGGGCCCTGCGGCGCACGGTCGCTGTGCTCGCACGCCGCGCAGCACCAGGTGCAGCTACGCTTTGGCGATGAGCGCGAACGCTCGCGTTGAGCGCGGTTGGATCTACATTGACGGTACGCGGCAGGACGACGGCACGATCAAGCCCGGAACCGGCGGTGAGATGCGCTTTAGCCCGTTTGAGGCGATCTCACAGCGCCAGGACGCGCAGATCACCTGGGGTCATATCCTGACGGCGTCGGTGCAGCGACTGGCTTTCTGGCGACGCTAAGCGCTCGAACTGCCAGCGGATCTGCGCCAGCTGCGGTGCTGAGGGCTGAGCGGATGCAGACACTCATCGGCCTCGCCTGGTGCGAGCGCGTATCGATGACGTGGTAGACCCGTCGGGACACAATCCGGAGGCACATGACCCTCGAGGACAAGCAGCGCCGTGCGAGCGCCGGACTACCTCTCTCGTCCCCGACCCGCTTCGGCGCCGGTTGCTGGCGACGGCTCCGTCGTCGCCGAGGCGATCGTCCCTGGCAAGGGACCGTTGAGACGGAAGCGATCGCGCCGGCGGTGTCGGCTGGTGGCCGACATCACGCGGAAGCAAGGCTGTCCGAACCACCGCGGGACCTAGACTGGACACCGATGTCGTTGCACCTCTTCGCGGGTCTGCGCGTGCGGGACTTGCACGCGGCGCGACCGTGGTACGAGCGTTACTGGGCGAACCCACGTTCTTTGCCACGCCACCGAGGCGGTGTGGACGCTGGCCGACAACCGATCGGTGTATGTCGTTCAGCACGCCGATGGCGCAGGCAACTCCGTGGTGACGATCTTCCTCGACGATCTCGATGCCCACGTGGCCGCGATCGCCGTCGCGCGTCGTGAAACCTGCACGATTTTGGGCGGACCCCAACGCGAGAGGAACAGACATGGCGAACGGCCGACTAGCACAGAGCCGGGTTGGCGTACTGGGAAGCGGCGAGGTCGGGCGGCGCCTCGCGACCGGGTTCAGCAGCCGTGGACACGATGTGATGATCGGCTCGCGCGACCCGGGAAGCCCGAACTGCGCGGATGGCTATCCGGCGATGGGGCCGGCATCGGAGCCGGCACATTCGCCCAGGTAGCCGCGCACGGCGATCTGCTCATCCTGGCTGTCCTGGGTAATGCGGCAGAGGAGGCGATCGCCGACGCCGGCCGCGAGAACTTCAGCGGCAAGGTCGTGATCGACACCATGAACCCGCTCGACTTCTCCGGCGGCTCCCCCCCAAGCTCTCGATCGCGGGCGAGGACTCGCTGGGCGAGCGCGTCCAGCGCGCGCTGCCCCACGCCAGGGTGGTCAAGGCGTTCAACACGATCGGCAACCCGTATTTCGTGGACCCCAGCTTCGCCGAGGGTCAGCCGACGATGCTGCTCGCTGGAGATGACGAGTACGCCAAGCGGACGGTCGGCGACGTGCTGGCCGACTTCGGCTGGCCTGATCCGGTCGACATCGGCGCCATCGAAGGGTCGCGAGAGCTCGAGGCGATCTGCATCGCGTGGGTCAAAAGCGGCGGCGCACGCGGGACGTGGGATCACGGGTTCAAGCTGCTCGTCGGCTAGCACCTGTCAGGGCGCCGGTCGCCGACTGGGGTAAGCCAAAGCGAGCGACGCCCTTCCGCGCGAAGCGGGTCGGTCTCGGGCCCGATAGTCGCGCAACCACGCGAAAACAGAACTCGCGCGCGCGTACACAGTCGATTGTCGAGAAGAGTACGGTCGCGCGCGACGCGAGTGGCCTCCGGCGTCGGCGGTGGCCGCGACGTCCAGGTCGGGGCGCAGGGAACCGTGGTCCGCGCCGTTCTGCAGGTACGCGGGACCTACTCGGCCCGGCGGTCTCGGGAGGCGGCCATGAGCTGCTCGGTCAGCTCCGGGCGATCGAGGGTGCTTCGCGAACGCCGGCACCGCTCCCGTAAGCAACACATCGACTTTTTCGGCGGCCAGCGATGAGTTTCCAAAGTGGGCCGGTCCCTGTGTATATGACCCTGACCGCGAGACGAGGAGATCCTCCGATGCGCAACGTAGCGCCTCTCTGTTCCTGTCCTCGCCGGCGCCGCCGAGCAGCCGGACGAGTTCGTGACCGACGTGGATGACGCCACGGAGGCGAACCTGCGGGGCGTCTCACGATGACCATCGTCATCAGCGCCTTTGAGCCGTCGCCCGATGGCGGCAAGGGCCTGGCGCGCGATACGCGCGTTCGCTGGGCGCTTGAAGGAGGTACGCCAGCCCTACAAGGTTCGCCTTGTCTCGTTTTGCGCGAAGACGGAACCCGTGCATCTGCGCCTTCATCCTTTTGGCCTGATTCCGACGCATAAGAAGGCGATCTTGCCCTGTTCGAGACAGGCGCGATCGCCTTCCACATCGCCGAGCACCATGCGGGACTGTTCCCGGACGATGCCAATGCGCGGGCGCGGGCAACCACCTGGATGTTCGCCGCGCTCAACACCGTGGAGCCGCCGATCCTCGAACTCGTGACCGCCAGGTTCGCGAAGGCGACAAGCCCTGGGCCGAAGAGCGCCTACCTCTGGTCAAAGACCGCATTTCGCGATCGACTGGTCCAACTTTCTGCCCGCTTGGGCGATGCGACTGGTTCGATGGGGCCTTCAGCGCAGGCGACCTCATGATGGTGTCGGTGCTGCTCAGGCTTAGACCTTCGGGCCTTCTGGACGAGTTTCCGAAACTAGCTGCCTATGTTGCCCGCGGTGAAGCGCGGCCCACATACGAACGCAAGCTGGGTGACGAACTTCTGTATTGGGTCGCCGTCCTCCCGGGACTTGGCGGTGGCGACATCTCACTGCGCGGCCGGCACTTCTCCTGTGCGCGACGAGCAGGAGTCGCGCCGGGTTTGGTCGGCAGCCTTGCTGTCGCCGGCCTGGCCTCTCCGCCGGGTCGGCCGGAT
The DNA here is from genome assembly GCA_050996975.1 of Solirubrobacteraceae bacterium. Classification (GTDB taxonomy): domain Bacteria; phylum Actinomycetota; class Thermoleophilia; order Solirubrobacterales; family Solirubrobacteraceae; genus Palsa-465. The sequence continues at coordinate 3,828 of JBPCRJ010000102.1, forward strand.
GGACCCCGAGCCGACCCGGCGGCTGCGCTTCGATCTATCGCCTCATCGTCAGGCCGGCGCTGGCTGAGATGGTCGGTGATCGTCGTCCATGGACGGTGCTAATGCTGTCGATGCAGCGCACCGATCGGGAGCTCGCGGCGGACCTCAAGCCACGGGTCGAGCTGATCCCATGCCTAGCGGTCCATCCCGACTTCGCGTCTCTTGGCCCCTTCCCGCGTCGGACGAGCACGGCGCCTCGGGACCGATCGAGATCACTCTCCTGGAGTGAGAGTGCTTCGCTGATCCGCAGGCCCGCGCGCCAGAGCAGCACGAGGAGCGCCCGGAGCCGGTGCCCGTGAGCTAGGTCGCCGACCATGCGCATGACCGCGACGATTTCCTCGACGATCGGCGGGTCAGCCGGGTACTGCTCGCCCGTGTTGCGTGGCGGGCGGCCCCGGTGATAGGCGGGCATGGTGGCGGGTGAGTGGCGGTGGCCGCGGTGTCCAGCAGCACGGATTCCATGAATCCTCCGTCGCGTGGGGTAGATGACAGTGCAGCTGAATTCGAATGGAGCCGTGACCTCGGGAGCAAGTCTCCGCGCTGCAACGTAGTCCGGTCGTCCTTCACGCGGTTCCCTGCTCGACGGGCGGCCCACCCGACCGACCGGTGCGCCAGGATCCTGTTGGTGCCGGCGATTAGTCGATTCTTCTGGATCGTGATCGCGATGTACTTCGACGATCACAGACCTCCACACTTCCACGCCCGGCACGCCGAGGGCGCGGCGAAGGTTAGGATCGACACGCTTGAGCCGATCGAGAGCACGCCCGGCGGCCGGCAGCTGCGATTCGTGCTCGCCTGGGCCGAACTCCATCAGGCAGAACTACTCGAGAACTGGCGACACGCGCGGGACGGTGAGACACTGAGCGACATCGACCCTGCAATGACCGGCCTAACCCCTGACATCACCGCCGCAACCGTCGTCACCCATGGCGTGCTGCGGCTGACTTTCGCCGACGGCTTGTCCGCCGAGGTAGACGTGCTCGACCGGATGCGCGGACCGGTGTTTGCGGAGGCCCGTACGCACGAGGGGTTCGCGAGACTCGCCCGTCGATTCCGAGACCGGAACCGTGGTCTGGCCGGGTGGAGCGGACCTTGCGCCCGACACGCTCTACGTGCGCGCGAACCGGTGCCCGCCCGACCCCGCGCATCGCGGCGTAGCGCTCCCTCGCCAGCGCCCTCCAACTCCGCGCTGAGCAGGTCACTCGTTCAGTCGGGCGAGGTTCGCGTCGCGTCGCGTCGCGTCGCAAAAAATGGTGTCCGCATGGACGACCCGAAGCAGCTCTGCTTCATCCGCCCGGCGATGGAGGCGTTCGCCGACGAGCGGCCGTCGCTCGTGCTGCTCGTCCAATCCGAGCGTCTCGACCCGGGCAGTTGAGGTGCCCGCTATTTGGGCGGAGCGGAAGTCCGGGCTCGCCGTTCACTCCAACACGCCGCGCAACTTCTGGGCGAACGCGCCGGGGTGGTTATTCGGTGACCACTCGTTGGCGGCAAGCCGGCGTGGTCGCCGGGGAAGACCATGGGTGCGACGCCCAGGAGCGAGGCGAGCGCCTCGCCGCCTCAACGAGCGAGACTGCCCTCCCCCGCCTCGCCGATCGCGGGCACGATGCGCACGGACGAGCCGCGCAGCGCCTTCGCGTCAGGCTCAAATGGGGGCATGGCCAGGTTCCCGCTGAACAGCAGGTCGTCGCGTGACCCGTCGTCCTCGGTCGGCAGCCCGAACTGCGCGGGGTCGGGTGCGGGCTGGTCCAGGTAGTCGGCGGGCAGCGGGCTCTGGCACATCACGAGCTGCATGAACTTCGCCATCGCCGGACCGAAGCCATCGCGCTGGTAGGTGTCGACGATGTCGGTATTCACCTTGATCACCATCTCGCGATCCTCGAGCAGGGTCACCAATGGGGGCTCGTGGGAGACGAGCGTGTAGAGGTCCTCCGGGTGAGCGACAACCCAATGCAGGGCGCACATCCCGCCCCCGCTCGACCCGAAGGAGTCCACCGGGCCGAGACCCGCCGCTTCGATGACGCGGTGGTAGTCCTCAGCGTGGGTCTCGGCAGCGAGCTTGCCCCCGGGGGTGCGGGTGCTCCGCTGCATACCCCGCGGGTCGTAGGTGATCACGGTACGGTCACCGAAGTGGCTCACCAGCTGCACGAAGCCGGATGCCCCCATCGGCGAGCCGAAGATGAACAACGGCCGGTGGTCGCTGGGTTCCTCCGGCTCGCGCACGTCGTAGGTCAGCACGGCGCCGGGGACGTCGAGATTGTGGGTGGTCGGCTCGATCATCGCTGCTCCTCTCGGTAGGTGTCTGCTTATCCTGACCCGCCCACGCCTGCAAACTCATCGGTGACATCTCTGCGCCGCGTGGAATCACAGCTGCTGCTTTCGGACGGTGGCCGGGCTCGGTGACGCCAGAAGGCCACGCTCATAGGCGCTCTCGGCTGGGATCGCCAAAGCTGCCCGCGCAAACCGAGAACGCCGTCAGCGCCGCCGAGATGCTTGTCGAAGCGCAAGAGCAGGTCTGCCTCTCGACTATTCACGCGGGATCCTGCCTCGAGACGATCAACACTGACGCCGGCGAGGCGGTTTGGCGGTTGCTCGGAGCCTTCAGCCGATCTGTTCCGCCAGTTCGATGATGATGCCCACCGGCCGGCGGACGTAGCAGAGCCGATAGCTGTCGCCGTAGCGCTCCACCACGCCGACGAGCTCCGCGCCGTGGGCGCGTAGGCGAGCGAGGACGGCGTCGATGTCGTCGACGCGAGCGCGAGATGGCGGAGGCCCGACGTGTTCGGTGGCGCGTGGTGGTCGCCGGCCGGACCGGGCGGGGCGTGGAACTCGGTCAGCTCGAGCCGTCCGTGGCCGTCCGGTGTCTCCAGCGTCGCGATCTGC
>JBPCRJ010000119.1:0-18640 GCA_050996975.1 Solirubrobacteraceae bacterium
CGGTGAGGTGGGGGCGCCATCCTTCGGGTGGGGCGGGACTTTTGATCGAGGTATCACCACGGAGGCCGACAAGCACACCACAGCCCGCCGTGTGGGGCGGGGCGAGCGCCGCTCGGTCCGCGCCCAAGGCTTTTCCCGTTGCACCAAGATCGAGCTTGACGCCGCGGGGCACGCGGATCGTGCCCGCCACGGGATCGACCTGGACCGCCTGCCAGCCGGGGACGCTCGCGACCCTGACCGGACGCCCACCTCCCGGGGGACCTCCCAGACTCCCGGAGTCTTGACCGTCAAGCGCACCCTGAGCGCCGAGCGCAGCCCGCACGCCGGCGGCACCCCGAGCGCTGACCGCAGCGAAGTCTCGGTCGTAGCCGAGCGCGATCAGCGCTTGGCCGATGGTCGGATCTACATCCCCGTCGGTCAGTCGCGCGGCTCGCAGAGCAGCCGTGACCGCATCGAGCAGCAGCCCGCTCACTCGCACGGCCGCTCCGGGGTGCGCGCCGAGCGCGGTCAACTCCGAGTCCTCCCGGAACCGCGAGCAGGCCCGGTCCAATGCGGAGACCGTGCGCTGCACCGCGATCCGAGCGCAATCGAGCCGGGCCGGGTCGACGACGGCGACGATCGCGGTGCCGCCGAGCGCGGGGAAGCTGACGCTGCGTACACCAGTCGTCATGGCCGATCGCAAGCGCAGGGTTCAGGAGCCGCCTGAGACTACCGCCCCACCACCCGCATTCTGTGGGGCTGCCGACGGAGCGGGGGCGGGTGTCGCCGGTGGCGGCGTCGCCGCTTGCGATTGGCCGGGAGCCGTTGGCGTCGGCGCACCCGGCGATTGGTCGGGAGCCGGCTGCGGCGCCTGGTTGGGGGCGTTCAGGCCCAGCGCGCTCGCACTCTCAAGCGGCGGCATCCGATTCGAGGTGCGGGCGGGCACGAACCTGGGCGCACTCGCCGTGCTGTGAAGCGGCCGCGGGGCGGCGACCGTGCGCCCCGGCGCGATCGCGGAGACGATGGCCGCAAACGCGGCACTCAGCCCAGCGGCGGCGGCGATCAACCAGCGCCGGGTGCGCCGGACGCGGGCAAGCGCCGCGTCCCGCTCCAGCTTCGTGATTGACCCAGCGCGCCGCAGTTCCTGTCGGTCATTGATCATGACCACATTATTCGCCACGACTTTCAGATTTCGCTAATAGCAGGATGAGAGTTCGCCTATTCAAGATGCCCTTCCAACACCGGGAGCTCGACCGTGAAGGCCGCGCCGTCCACCACGATCCGGCCGGCGTGGCGCTCCACGATCGCCGCGACGATCGACAGGCCAAGGCCCGAGCCCGGTCGCTCGGATGCATCGGTACCCCGCCAGAAGCGCTCGAACAGATGTTCTCGATGGGCAGGATCGGGACCGGGGCCGCGGTCACTGACGGTGAGCAGCGCCCGGCCACCGCCCTCCATCTTCATCACCGTTATCGTCACCTCACCGCCTGCGGGCCCGTGCGCGAGCGCGTTGTCAATCAGCTTCTCGAGCGCGCGGGCGAGCGAATCCGGCTCGGCGGCGACCGATACGGGCTCGAGCCCGCCGATGCGAACCGCCGCTCCTTTCTGCACGTAGCCATTGGCCACCCGGTGGGCCAGTCGGTCGAGCTCCACCCCGACCAACTCTCTCTCCCTGGCCGGTGATCCGGCTCGCTCCAGCACGAGCAGGTCATCGACCAGTCGCGCGAGCCTGGCCGCATCCCGCTGCAGATCAGCTAGCACCTCGGGGTCGGCGCCGTGGCGCGCCGCGTATTCGACGTTCCCGAGCAGCGTGGTGACCGGAGTGCGCAGCTCGTGAGAGGCGTCAGCGAGAAACCGGCGTTCGGTCTCGCGTGAACGCTCGAGCGAGGCCAGCATCCGATTCAGGACTCCCGTCAACTGGCCAATCTCGTCGGCGGCGCCCGACTCGGGCAGCCGTCGCGCCGCGTCGGCAGTGCGCTCGATCTCGCCCGCCGCTCCGGCCAGCCGGCGCAGCGGCTTCAAGCCACGACGGGTCAGCCCCGCAGCCCCGAGCGCGGCCAGCAGCGCGAGCCCGACGCCGCTCAGCGCCAGCACCAGCTCGAGATGCCCAATCGTGCTCGCGTCCTCCGCCGTGTCTGCGGCGACGAGTACGGCACCCCCCGCGGCGGGGCCTCCGGCTTGGGCGATCGGCGCCGCGTAGAGCCGGTAGGGCAGCCCGCCCACGCGCCGGTCCTCGAACCCGGTAAGGCCGCGCAGACGCGCCTCGGCGGCCAGCTGGTCCTGTGGCAGCAGCCGCGGCGCCAGAGCCAGCGAGCGGGCGAGGATCCGGCCGCGAGCATCGAGCACCTCGACCGCGATCTGGCGTCCGGAGACCGGACTCTCGAGCCCACCCGAGTAGGTGAGCACCGCCGGAGCCGAGACGGCCAGCTCCGCGACCTCTTGCGCGCGGCGGCGCAGCGCCTGGTCCAGGGAGCCCCGCAGCTCGTGGCGGAGCAGCACCGCGGTCGCCACTCCGAACACCGCCATCGCCGCCAGAATCGATCCGGCCGCGGCGAGCACGAGCCGGGTGCGCAGCGCTGCCGGGATCAGGTGGTGCGCGAGCACCCGTTCGGACGCGGGACGGGCTGATGGCTCTCGAGCACCCGTTCGGACGCGGCGCGGGCTGATAGCGCCTCAGGCCCGCACCGCGAACCCGGCTCCCCTGACGGTTCGGATCAGCGGCGGCTCGCCAAGCTTGCGCCGAAGCCGCGTCACGTAGCGGTCGACGACGTTGGGCTCGGCGGCACCGTCCCAGATCTGCCCGATCGCCCGCGCACGCGTGACGGTGGCCCCCCCGCCGAGCAGCAGGAGCTCGAGCAGCGCCGCTTCGCGCCCGGTGAGATCGATCTTGCGTCCCGCCCGTGTGGCCCTCCGCGCCTGCGCGTCCAGACTGAGATCGGCATAGGAGAGCAGCGGTCCGGCGGCGGCGCGACGGCGCGTGAGCGCCCGCAACCTCGCGATCAGCTCCCCTACCGCGAACGGCTTGACGAGGTAGTCGTCCGCTCCGGCCTCGAGGCCGGTGACGCGATCGGATACCGCGTCGCGAGCGGTCAGCATCAGGATTGGTGTCGGCAGGCCCTTGCCGCGCAACCGCCGGCACACCGCGAGTCCGTCGAGCCCCGGCATCGCGATGTCGAGCACGATCACGTCCGGCGCGCAGCGCTCGGCGGCCACCAGCGCCGCGCCCCCGTCGGGCGCGACCGTGACCTCGAATCCCTCGGCGGTGAGCGTCCGTTCGAGCATCCGCCGCAGGGGCGGATCGTCGTCGACGACCAGTATCCGCTCACCGCTCACGCCAGCAGAGAACTCATCCACCGACGAGCGCAGAACGTGTTCATGCGGGGCCCACGGCGGCTCATCCACCAGCCACGTCACGGCGCAGGAACACGAGGTAGGCGCCCGCCAATGACGGCAGACCGTACAGACCGCAGACCCAGACCGAGCGCACGATCGGCGCCCAGTCGATCGGAGTTCGCAGCAGCCCCTGCCAGGCGTTGAACTGGGTGCTGAGCAGGTACGGGTGAAGCCCGGTGAGCCCAGGCAGGATGCCGACCAGCTGGATCATCAACGAGAACATCAGCGTCCCGACGACGGCGGCGGCGCTGTTGCGCGTGAGCGCGGACAGCAGCAGCCCGATGCAGACGATCGCGAGAATCGGAATCAGGTACACCAGCAGGCTGCCGTACACGAGTCCCAGCGCCTTGGGAGCGGCCACGACCGTTCCCGACAGGCTCTGCAAGGGATTAAACCCGGACTGGAGGCTGCCGGCGATCACCGCAACGCTACCAGCGAGGAAGATCGCCACGACCGCGTAGGTCGCGGCCGCCAGCGCTTTGCCGGAGAAGATCGTCCCGCGCTCCAGCGAGCGCGTGAAGATTGTCTTCAGCGTCCCGTTGTGGTCCTCGGAGGCGATGATGTCCCCAGCGACGAGTGCCGTGATCAGCGGAAACAGCCAGATCGCGCCGAACAGCAAGATCACCAGCGGGATCGCCAGCCCGCTGCGGCTGATATAGCTTCCGAACGGGACGTCACTCGGCCCGCGGCTGCGAAAGTGCGTCGCGACCACGAACAGGATCGGAACGAGGATCGCGGCCCCAAGTCCCAGATAGGTGCGCTTCTGGTAGCGGAGCTTGGTCAGCTCCCAGCGATAGACGGTTCCGACCCCGGGGCTCACGCGACGGCGCTCGCGGGTGCCACGGTGCCCGGCGCAGGCCCTGCCTCGGTGCCCTCTGTGAGCGAGAAGAACAGATCCTCGAGCGTGACCGTCAACGGCGCGAGCGTCCGAATCAGCGCGCCGGCCTCCACCAGCGCCTGCGAGAGCTCGGCGACCGCGGTCTCCTCGGCGGTGAACGAGATCAGGTCGTCGTGCAGGCGAACCTCGCCGATTCCCCGCTGGGCGCGGCACACCGCGACCGCCCGCTCGTTCTCGGTCGTGCTGAGCCGGTAGCTCGCGCCCGCGCTGCGCTTGAGCTCGGCGATCGCACCTTCATAGACGATCTTGCCCGAACGAACGATCGCCACACGGTTGCACACGTCCTCCACCTCGGTCAGCAGGTGGCTCGAGAGCAGGACGGTCATGCCCTGCGCGGCGAGGCGGTGGATCAGGAGGCGCATGTCCCGCATGCCCGCCGGGTCCAGGCCCGTCGCCGGCTCGTCGAGCAGCAGCAGCTTGGGATCGCGCAGCAGGGCGGCCGCGATCCCGAGACGTTGGCGCATTCCGTGCGAGTAGCCGCCCACCCGGTCGCGGGCGCGATCGGCCAGCTCGACCGTCTCGAGCGCTTGATCGATGCGACTGCCCGCGCCGTCGCCGTCGAACGCGGCCAGCAGCTCGAGATTGCGCCGGCCGCTGAGATAAGGATAGAAAGACGGCGCCTCCACGAACCCGGCCACGCCCTGCAGCGCGCTCACGCTCTGCATCGGGTCGCGGCCGAACAGACGTACCGTCCCCGCACTCGGGCGGATCAGGCCGAGCATCATCCGCAACGACGTGGTCTTGCCGGCTCCGTTGGGGCCCAGGTAGCCATAGACATCGCCCGCGTCGACGGTCAGATCGACGCCGTCTACCGCCGTCAGCTCCCCGTAGCGCTTGACGAGCCCGCGAACCTCGATCGGAGGTGAGCCGGCGGCGGGGTTGGCGCCCGCGCCGCCGGCCTTGGCGCCAGGGGCCGCGCCCCTGGCGTTCCCATCCTCACCGGCCTTGGCGCCAGGACCATCCCCGGCCCTGGCGCTCCCATCCTCGCCACTGGTCATAGCGCCCGGGCCGCGGCGTCGGCCGCCGCCGCCGGCACCGACCCGATCACCGTGTACGAAACGGCTCCGCGCGCGAAGCGAACCATCGTGCCCAGAGCGGTATCGAGCTCCTGACCCGTGGCGCCGTTGATCGACACCGTCGGGAGCGCCAGATGGCTATGTCCGCCTCCCGCACCTGGATGCCCGGCGGTGCGCGAGCCCGCGCTCCGCTCGATCACCGCGACGCCACCGAGGTTCGCCCCGTAGCTCACCAATGCTGCGCGGCTGCCGCCCCAGTCGAGCAGCGTCACCGAGCGGCGTGGCAGGCCGACCAGCGTGCTCGGTGCGGTCAGCTTGAACGGCAGTGCCCGCGCGACTGTGGCTATGCCGCTGATCTCCGCGTGGTGGCGGTGCTTTGACGCGGCACCATGCGGGGAAGCGCCGGCGCCGTGAGCGCCGGCGGGGGTCGCGACCTTGACGACCTTTGCGCCGCCGGGGGGCGGGACCGCGAAGTCCGAGGCCGGGACGGAGCCGTAGATGATATTGGTGGCCTTCAGCTCCAGCACGGGAGTGCTGTCATTTTTTGCGTACACCGCGATCCGCAGCGGCACGCCGCGCGCCGAATCCCAGGCGAGCTCACCGGCGCCGAGCAGCCCGCCGTCGTGCTTGGGGGACACCCGGACGGTGTAGGCAGCCTGCCCTGCGACGTCGCTGGGGATCGCGCCCGAGAGGTCGAGATGGGCCATCAGGCGTCCCAGCTCCGCCTGGATCTGTGCGACCGATGGGAGCGCGTCGTGCTGTGGCCGCTCGGGCACCGCCTCGCTGCCGGACGGCAGCTTGCCTTCGTACACGGTGTTCGACCCTGGGTCGTAGGCCGAGAAGGAGCCGTTGCTCACGACGACCTCGGCGTCGCCGTTGTCGGACTGCAGCTCGATCCGGAGGCGATGATCGGACGAGAGCCATAGCCGCCCGGTGGCGCCAGTCAGGATCGGATCTGAGCCCTGAAGGTTGGAGGAGTCGATCAGATGGTTGGTAAAGCTGATCTGGGCTGTGATGCCCGCTGGGGCCGGAGCCCCGAGCGCGTCGTGGATCGCCCCCGCGAGCGGCTTGCGAGGCGGCACGGGACCGGTTCCGGACGCCGCCAGCGCAATTGCCGTACCGCCCGCAATCACCGCCACAAAACCTACGACCACTGCGAGCAGACGCCGGGTCGAGACGGTGCGTAGAAGTTTCATCACCAACCATCCTTTCGCTTGACCTCGCTCACGATAGGCCAGAAGCTTGAAATTACTCTGACAGTTCTGACTCCCGGGCGGGCGAAGCCACCGAAGCGACCGACAAGCGCTGTGGAGCAGGGAAGCGGGAGCGCCGCTGCGCCGTGTCGAACTCGGAAGCGGGAGCGCGCCTGGGACCGATCGCCATCGCGACCCTGTAGCTTGACCCTCACCCGAACGGAGCGATCGATGCCCACCGTCACGCAGTCATTGGAGATCCCGGCGAGCCCCGAGCAGGTATGGGCAGTGGCGGGCGACCTCAGCCGCTACGGCGAATGGAACGAGACCCACGCCGGCTTCCCCGACGGGCCACCGTCCACCGAGCCGGGTGCCGCCTTCAGGGAGCAGATCACGATCATGGGCATGCCCGGAGAGGCCAGCTGGACGGTTACCGAGGCGTGCGCACCGACGAGGATGGAGTGGGACGGCAACGGACCGATGGGCATCAAGCTGGGCACCAAGCTTCAGCTTGCCGGCAGCGGCGAGTACGAGAGCACCACCGTCACGATCGAGATCCGCTTCGAAGGCGGTCCGCTCACGGGACCGATCGCCGATGCGGTATCCAGGTCCGCGCAAAAGGGCGCACTGGACTCGCTCGAGCGGCTGCGAGGGCTGGTCGGCCAGCGGTAGGACCCGAGGAGGGTGTTCCCGTTTAGCTCGTGCAGTCGAGTGAGCGGGGGCCGGTGGTTGATGGCCCGACGCGTAACGTTCGTGCGATGGCCCGCGCATACACGCAAATCCACCACGACGCCGGCTACGACGAGGTGGCCGTCGAAGAGCCGCTCGAGATCCGCGTCGCCGGCGAGCCTCTGGCGGTGACGATGCGCACACCCGGCCACGACGAGGAGCTCGCCCTGGGCTTTCTCTACACCGAAGGGCTGATCGACGAGCCGCGGCGGGCGGGGCCGACGAGCGACTTCGCGGCCAATACGATCGAGGTGGCGGGCCCGCTGCGTCGCGATCCCGGTCGCCGCCGGTTCTACACCACCTCCTCATGCGGAGTGTGTGGCAAGGGGGCGCTGCAGGAAATTGCGGTCTACAGCGCCCGGTTGCCCGCGGGACCGCATGTCCCGCGGGCCAGACTCGCCGGCCTGCCGCAGCGGCTCGAGCAGCCGGGCTTTCAGCGCACCGGAGGACTGCACGCGACGGGGCTGTTCGATCCCGATGGCGAGCTGCTGATGACGCGCGAGGACGTCGGGCGCCACAACGCGATGGACAAGATCGTCGGTCGCGCGTTGCTCGAGGGGATCGTGCCGCTCGGCGAGCGGATCCTGTGCGTCAGCGGCCGGCTCTCGTTCGAGCTCGCCCAGAAGGCCGCCGTCGCCGGCGCGCCGATCCTGGTCGGGGTGGGGGCTCCGAGCTCGCTGGCGATCTCCCTCGCGCACGAGCGGGGAATCACCCTCTGCGGATTCGCCCGCGGCGCGAGCGTGAACGTCTACACCCATCCCCAGCGCGTGATCGGCGCCTGAGCGAGTACGGCGCGCGGCAGCGCCCGCCGGCCGGTCGCGATCAACCCGTCAGAGGACCCAGCGCTCAGGCCGCCGGGGCAGGATGATGTTTGACCGCCGCCCCGCGAGAAACCCCCGCGCGAATCCGCTCGCGCTGAGGTCGGTTGACGTGCTGAGGGTCGCGGGCAGACTGAAAGCCGGCGCGAAAGACGCTCCAGCGCTGGGCGAGCGCTCCGCTCATCATCAGCATCCCGCCCGCCACTGCCGCGCCACGCCAGCGACGGCCACCCAGACCCATCACGCCGGCTCCGGCGGCGGTCAGGCCCTTGGCCAGACGGGCCAAGCGACCCGCCCGATCCCGATGGTAGGGGGCCGCCAGTTCACCGAGCCTTCGCTCCATCAACTGCGATGCCGCCAGTTCCCCCACCGCCCCGACCAGGGCCAGCCGGCGAGCCGCCGACGCGTACGCCAGCGGCGTGATCAGCACGGCTCCGGCCCCAGCGCTGGCCGCGGCACCGGCGGCGTACAGGAAGGGCAGCTCGCGCCGGGCCTCGTGCCAGACCGGGACCGCGGTGTTGGCCACCAGCGCCGCGGTGTAGGTACTGAGCGGAAGGCCGAGCAGCGCGGCCGCCGGACGGGCCGCGCGGGAGCTGGCCGGCAGGGCGCCCGTGAGCGCATTGAGCGTGGCCACTGCGGTCGTCACCGTGCTGGCGCAGAGAATCCACGATCCGACGCTCATCGGCGATGTGACCTTGAACATCCGCAACATGTTCAAGAACCGCCAGGGCTTGCCCAGATCCATGATCAACAACGCCGGGCTGACGCTCACCGCGGCCAGCGAGATCGCCCAGGCCCGACGGGCGAGCGGCTGATTGGCGCGCCGATCGGCGAGGTAGGCCAGCCCCGCACTGGCCCCGGCCAACCCGCCGGTGAAGAAGTAGCCGGGAATCTCCCACGTCCACACCGGCTCCTTGATGACCGGCTGGTTGTAGTAGGAGGCTCCGGGCCCGTTCGCAGCGCGCTCGTCATAGTCCGCGGCCGTGGCCGTTCGGGCTGGCGCCCCGCTCACTGGCGGCCGCCGAACACGGTGACGATCAAACCGAGACCGAGTACGGCGGCGGCGGCCGCGCTCGCTGTCCAGATCGAGCCGATGTCGCGGACCGTATCAACGGGGTCCGGTGGTAGGCCATAGACCTCGGGCTCGTCGAGCAGGAGAAAGAACGCTCCGGCGCCGCCGACGCCGTCCTCGTCATCGGCCAGGTACAACCGCGCCTTGTCCTGGCCGGCCGCGGTGAGCTCCTCAAGCCGCTCCTGCCCATGTTTGCGCAGCTCGGAGAGCTCGCCGAACTGGATCGGGTTGGTGGGACAGGCCTGCGCGCAGGCCGGTTCCTGATCGTCTTTGAGGCGGTCATAGCAGAGCGTGCACTTCCACACTCTCCCGTCCTGCTCCCGCTGGTCCAGCACGCCGAAGGGGCAGGCCGGCACGCAATAGCCGCAGCCGTTGCAGACATCCTCCTGGACGACGACGGTGCCAAACTCGGTGCGAAACAGCGCGCCGGTCGGGCATACCTCCAGGCAGGCCGCGTCGGTGCAGTGCTTGCACACGTCGGAGGACATCAGCCAACGAAAGCCCTCGCTCTCCTGCAGCGACGCCAAGCCGCCTTCGATCATGCCGCCCCGCTCGGCGGCATCGACCAGCGAAGCGCCGCTGTCGACGTCCGCCGGCAGCCGCTGCTCGACGAACGCAACATGGCGCCACGTGTTGGCATCCAGATCCACGGTGTTGTCATAGGAATGCCCGCTGAAGCCCTTCGAAGCGTCGGGAATCTGGTTCCACTCCTTGCAGGCCACCTCGCAGGCTTTGCAGCCGATGCACAGCGAGGTGTCGGTGAAGAAGCCCATCCGCGGTTTGGCTTGCTCCTTGTAGGAGCCGGGCCAGGCATGGGTCTGCAGCTGAAAGCGGCCCGAGGCTGGAGTGGAGCGCGCCGGGCTCATGGCGCGATCTTCGCCCGCTGGCGGTACTCCGCCACCAGCGCCAGGCGCGCAGGACCGGTCGGGCGCCGGCCCGGTTGGATGTCGCAGGTACCGACCTTGAACTCGGTGATGTGGACGTTGTTGTCGGTGACCAGGGCCGTCAGCTCGTTGGCGGAGTCACCGGTTGACAACCCCCTGCTACCCCAGTGATAGGGCAGCCCGACCAGGTGCATGTCACGGCCCTGCACGCGCAGCGGTTGGATCCGCTCGGTGACCATCACCCGCGCTTCGATCGCGGCGCGGGCGGTGATGATCGTCGCCCATCCACCGTGCTCGAGTCCCCGCTGAGAAGCCAGGATCGGGGAGACTTCGCAGAACATTTCCGGTTGCAGCTCCGACAGATAGGGCACCGAGCGCGACATCCCTCCGGCGGTGTGGTGCTCGGTCAGGCGGTAGGTGCTCATCACGAACGGGAAGACTTCGCTGCCGCTGTCACCATGGCTCGGGTTATAGGGGTTCTCCGGGCGGGGGAAGAGCTGACGCGTCGGGTTTTGCGCCTGGGCGTAGAGCGGATTGGCAAACGGCGTCTCCTGCGGCTCATAGTGGGTGGGCAGCGGCCCGTCGACCAGTCCCGCCGGGGCATACAACCAGCCCAAGCCATCGGGGTGCAGGACGAACGGATCGGTGCCCTTGATCGCGTCCATGCCCATAGCGTCGCGCTCAGGCCGGTAGTCGGGTGCCTTCTCGGGCGGAAAGTCAGGCGTGTCACCGAGGCTGGTCCACCGCTGTTGCGCAGCGTCCCACCAGACATAGCGCTTGCGCTCAGACCATGGTTTGCCATCGGGATCGGCCGACGCCCGGTTGTAGATGATCCGGGTGTTCTTCGGCCACGCCCAACCCCACTCCGCCGCGATCCAGTTCTGCTCCCTGCCCGGCGTCTTGCGGTCGGCCTGATTCACCCCGTCGGCGTAGATGCCGCAGTGAATCCACGACCCGCACCGCGTCGAGCCGTCGTCTTTGAGCTCCTCATACTCCGACAGGAAGGACCCCTCGCTGCCGCGACCGGAGATCTCCTGCAGCACCGCCTCGGCATCCGGCTCATCGTGGGGGCCCTGCAGCGGGTAGTCCCAGGTCAGGTCGAGGATCGGCCGGTCCTTGGGATCCTGCGAATCGGCCAGCTTCTCGCGCAGCGCCTTACCCAGGTGGTAGATCCAGTGCAGCTCGGAGCGGCAATCGCCCGGCGGCGCCACCGCCTTGTGATGCCACTGCAGCAGCCGCTGAGTGTTGGTGAAGCTGCCGTCCTTCTCGGTATGCGCGGCGGCGGGCAGGAAGAACACCTCGGTGCCGATCTCCTCCGAGCGGGTCTCTCCGCTGTCGATCTCGGGGGAGTCGTGCCAGAACGCGGCGGTCTCGATCTCGGAGAAGTCGCGCACGACCAGCCAGTCGAGCTTGGCCAGCGCCAGACGCTGAAGCCTCGCGTTGGCCGAGCCGACGGTCGGATTCTGCCCGACGCAGAAGAAGCCCTTCACGCCGCCGTCGAGCATCTTCAGCATCATCGCGTAGTGCGAGTGATCGCCGTCGATGCGGGGCAGGTAATCGAAGCAGAAGTCGTTCTCAATCGTCGCCGCGTCGCCCCACCAGGCCTTCAGCATCGACACCGTGTAAGCGCGCAAGCTGCCCCAGGCACCGGTGTCCGGACCGTTCGAGGTGACGAACGTGTCCAAGTCGGGGTGGCGCTGAGGGTGAGGCATCGGGATGTAGCCGGGCAGGATGTCGAACAGGGTCGGGATGTCAGTCGATCCCTGGATGTTGGCGTGACCGCGCAGGGCCAGGATGCCTCCGCCCGGTCGTCCGATGTTGCCCAGCAGCAGCTGGATGATCGATGCCGCGCGGATCGTCTGCACACCCACCGTGTGATGGGTCCACCCGACCGCGTAGCAGATCGCCGAGGTTCGCTCGCGGCCGGAGTTCTCGCACAGCGCCTGCGCGACCCCGAGAAACTGGGCCGCCGAACACCCACAGGCGTCGGCCACCATCTCCGGGGTGTAGCGCGCGAAGTGACGGCGCACCGTCTGCAGGATCGTGCGCTCGTCCTCCATCGTCTCATCGACGTCAGGGGGGTCGCCGCCCGGCAGCTTCATCCCGTGGGCGCCGTGGGCCTGATCACCGGACACGTCGCCCCGCTGCTCGCTCTTGCCGGCGGCCGCTTCACCCGTACTGCCGTTGTAGGCCCATGAGTCGATCGAGTAGTCGCTGCTGTCCGGGTCCCAGCCGGAGAAGAAACCGCTCCCTTCCTCGGTGTCCTCGAAGTCGACCTTCAGGCGGACCGGACCGTTGGTGTAATGGCGTACGTATTCCTTGAACCAGCGATCGTGCTCGAAGATGTAATTGATGATCCCGCCCAGAAACGCGATGTCCGAGCCGGCCCGGATCGGCACGTGCAGGTCGGCCATCGCGCTCGTGCGCGTAAATCGCGGATCGACGTGAATCACCTTCGCCCCGTGCTGCTTGGCCTCCATCACCCACTGAAAGCCGACCGGATGCTGCTCGGCCATGTTCGAGCCCATGATCAGGATGCAGTCCGAGTTCTGCAGGTCCTGCTGGAAGGTGGTGGCACCGCCGCGCCCGAACGAGGTCCCCAGACCGGGGACCGTCGAGCTATGTCATATGCGGGCCTGGTTCTCGATTGACAGCGCACCGGCGGCGGTGAACAGCTTCTTGATCAGATAGTTCTCCTCGGTATCGAGCGTCGCTCCGCCGAGGAAGGCGCTGCCAAGAGTGCGCTTGAGCGGTTGACCGTCCTCGTTTGCTTCCTCCCACGTTTCCTGACGGGCGGCGATGAAGCGCTCAGCGATCATGGCGGTCGCCTGCGGCAAGCCGATCTCCTGCCATTCGCGCGCGTACGCCGCGCGATACTTGACTTTCGTTTCGCGGATCGGCGAGTTGACCAGCTGCTCCGACGCCGCTCCCTTCGGACACAGGCGACCGCGCGAGATCGGCGAGTCGGGATCCCCCTCGATCTGAACCACCTTCTCGTCCTTGACGTACACCTTCTGGGCGCAACCGACAGCGCAGAAGGGACAGATCGATTGGACCACACGGTCGGCGGTCCGGATGCGCGGTTGGAGCTCCTTTGACCGACGCGACTGCGCCGCGCGCCCGAGCCCGAGCGGGTCACCCTGCAGCTGGCGCAAGAACGGGGGCAGGACCGACACCTCGGATGACATTCTACCCCTACGTCGGGCCGGAACAGCGCCGGCGGCTGGGACAGGGACCTGTCTCGATAGCGTACGTGGGCGTGGCTACTCCTGCCATTCCGATCCCGCTCACCTCTCTCGCCCACGGTGCCGGCTGTGGCTGCAAGCTTTCCGCGGCGGCACTGCTGCCGATCGTGCGGTCTCTACGCTCGTCGTCGGATCCGCGTCTGCTCGTCGGCTTCTCGACGGCGGATGACGCAGCCGTGTTCGCGCTGCGCGACGACCTCGCGCTCGTGCAGACGGTCGACTTCTTCACCCCGATCGTCGATGACCCATTCGACTTCGGTCGCATCGCGGCGGCCAACGCGCTCTCCGACGTATACGCGATGGGCGGCACGCCGGTCACGGCACTCAACATCATCGCCTTCCCCCTTGAACGTCTTGGCGCTGAGGTGCTCAGAGCGGTGCTGGAGGGCGGACTCGCCGTCGCGCAGGCGGCCGGGTGCGCGATCGTCGGCGGTCACTCGATCGACGACCCCGAACCCAAATACGGTCTCGCCGTCACCGGCACGGTGCATCCGCAGCAGATACTCACCAATGCGGGGGCCCGCGCGGATGATCTGCTCGTTCTCACCAAGCCCCTCGGCGTCGGCGCCATCGCCACGGCGCACAAGCACGGTTTCGCCGATGAAGACCACGTGCGTCGCGCGGTCGAGGTCATGACAGAGCTCAACGCCGACGCGAGCGTGCGAGCGCGTCGAGCCGACGCGCATGCGGTGACCGATGTGACCGGCTTCGGCCTGCTCGGGCATCTGCACTCGCTCGCGCGCGAGAGTGGAGTCGCCGCCGAGCTTGAGGCGGGCGCGGTCCCGTTCATCGCCGGTGTCGATGTGCTGCTGGAGGATGAGCGCGCCGTGGCCGGCGGAAGCCGACGCAATCGCGATCACGCTGCCGCGTACGCCTCGTGTGCTCCAACGGTCCCCGAGTGGCGGCGGCGTCTGGTCACCGATGCCACCACGTCGGGTGGGCTGCTGGTGTCGCTGCCGGCCGGCGCCGCGGCTGACGTCGTAGGCCACGTTGTCGGGCGCATCCGGGCGGGCGATCCGGGTGAGATCACGGTCGTATAGTCACGCCTCTCTCCTGGAGCGGCTGGGGCCGGTGCCCCAACCGGCCTTCAAAGCCGGCGAGCCATGGCAGCCCCATGGTGGGAAGGTTCGACTCCTTCGCCGCTCCGCTCGAGCCAGACAGTGACGGAGTGATCGGGGCAGATGGATCGCTCTGAGGAGTTGCGCCTGCGCTTGCGGGCGCTGCCGCCCGTGGATCGCCTCGCCACCGAGGTGGCGCGCGCGGAGCTGTCGCACCGTCGCCGGGAGCTCCTCGACGGGGCACGAGACGATGTCGATCTCGTCGAGCGGGCTCGCGGGCGGCTGGGCCCATCACTGCAACGAGTGCTCAATGCGACCGGTGTGATCGTGCATACCAACCTCGGCCGGGCGCCGCTCTCCTCAGCCGCGCGAGCGGCGGTCGCGCGGGTCAGCGAGGGCTACTGCAACCTCGAGCTCGATCAGGCGAGCGGCGTCCGCGGATCGCGTCATGTCCACGTCGAGCAACTGCTGTGCGAGCTCACCGGCGCGGAGGCGGGCTTTGCGGTCAACAACTGTGCCGCCGCGGTGCTGCTCGCCGCCGCGACACTCGCGGGCGCGGGCCGTGAGCTGATCGTGTCCCGCGGCCAGCTGATCGAGATCGGCGGCGAGTTCCGCATCCCTGAGGTGGTTGCCCAGGCCGGCGCCCGCCTGGTCGAAGTCGGCAGCACCAACCGGACCCGTGAACAGGACTATCGACACGGGATCGGGGTTGACACCGGCGCGATCCTGCGCGCTCATCCTTCCAACTTCCGCACGCTCGGGTTCGTCGAGGAGGTCGCGATCGAGGCGCTGTGCGGGTTGGGGGTGCCGGTGATCGACGATCTCGGCTCGGGGGTGCTCGGGGAGGAAATGGAGCCACTCGGCGATGAGCCGCCGGTGCGACGATCGGTCAGGGCGGGAGCCGCGCTGGTGTGCTTCTCCGGTGACAAGCTCCTCGGTGGCCCGCAGGCCGGAGTGCTGGTCGGCCGACGCGAGGCGATCGACGCGGCGCGGCGCCACCCGCTCGCCCGCGCGCTGCGAATTGACAAGCTGTCCCTGGCCGCGCTCGAGGCGACGCTCGCGCTGTATCGCGATCCGCAGCTGGCCCGCCGCGAAGTGCCCGTTCTGGCGATGCTCGACGTCGATCCGCACGTGTTGCAGGACCGTGCGCAGCGACTGGCCGCGGTGACCGCGGGGCAGGTGGTCGAAAGCGTCGCCCGCGCCGGAGGCGGCGCGCTGCCCCTGCTTGAGCTGCGGGGCCCAGCGGTCGCCCTGGACGCCGGTCCGCCCGGTCCGGATCGGCTCGCCGGCGCCTTGCGAGCGGGGACCCCGGCGCTCATCGGCCGCATCCAGCGGGGAAGGCTGCTCCTCGATCCGCGCACGCTGACCGACTCCGAGCTCGATCTCGCTGGCGCGGCGGTGCACGCCGCGCGCGCGGCCATCGCGCGGACGTGAGCCGTGGCCCGTGAGTCACACGCACCTGAGCCGCATCCGGCGGACGTGACTCGCCCGCACCTTGAGCCGCATGCGGCGGACGTGACTCGCCCAGCACCCGAGCCCCGTGCGGCGGACGCACGTCGCCCGCACGTGAGCCGCGCGCCGGAGCCGTCTTTGCCGGCGGGCGCAGACGGTGGGCCGGCGCCGGTGGTCATCGGCACGGCCGGACACATCGACCACGGCAAGACCGCGCTCGTCGCGGCGCTCACGGGCGTGGACACCGACCGGCTGCCCGAGGAGAAGCGGCGCGGCATCTCGATCGCCCTCGGTTACGCGCCGCTGTGCCTGCCAAGCGGCCGACCGGCCTCGATCGTCGACGTTCCCGGCCACGAGCGCCTGGTGCGGACGATGGTCGCCGGCGCCACTGGCATCGACCTCTTCCTTCTCGTCATCGCGGCCGACGACGGTCCGATGCCTCAGACCCATGAGCACGTTCGCGTGCTCGATGCGCTCGGCCTGCGCAACGGGATCGTCGTGATCACGAAGTCCGATCTGGCGGATCCGACAGCGGCGATGGCCGCGGCGCAACGGCTGCTGCCCGACGCGCGGATCGTCGCGTGCTCGGCGCGTGCCGGACGCGGCGGGGTGCAAGCAGTCGCCCGAGCCCTCGATGCCGCCGCCGCCCGGCTTTCCGGCCGCTCCCGCGCCACCGCGGGAGCGCTGCTTCACATCGACCGGGCCTTCACCATCCGAGGAGCGGGAACGGTGGTGACCGGCACGTTATGGGCTGGCTCGATCGCGCGCGGAGATCAGCTCGTGATACTGCCGGCGGAGCGCCGGGCGCGCGTGCGCGGTGTTCACGTGCACGACGCGCCGCGCGAGCGGGCGCACGCGGGCCAGCGCGTCGCCGTCAACCTGGCCGGAATCGACCTGGCCGCGGTCGGCCGCGGGGACGTGCTCGCCGATCCCGCCGCCGGTCTGCATCCGAGCTTCGTGCTCGACGTGGTGCTTTCGCCGTGCGACGTGTCTCATGGCGACCGCGTGCACGTCCACCACGGCACGCGCGGGGGCGTTGGACGTCTCATCCACCTGGCGGACGATCTGTGGCAGATCCGGGCCGAGCGCCCACTCATCGCGGCCGCCGGAGACCGCCTCGTGATCCGCCGGATCAGCCCGCCTGACACGCTAGGGGGCGGCGTGATCCTCAACCCCGCGGCGCGAAAGCACGGCAGAGCACCTGAGCTCATCGCCGACCTGCGCCGTCGCCAGAGCGGCGAGCCCGAACCGGCGGTCGCTTCCCGGCCCGCACCCTCCGCCACCTCCGCGATCTCGCTGCCGGAACTCAGCGCGGACGCACTCGCGCTCGAGCGCCGCCTGCTCGAGGCGGGCACGCGGCCACCGACCGAGGCCGAGCTTGGTCCGGCCGCGGTGGAGCTCCCTGCGCTGCGCGCCCACGGGCGCGCGATCCGGGTCGGACGCACGATGCACGCCCATCCGGATGGGATCGCCACGGCGCGCTCCCGGGTCCAGACGATCATCGCTGGGGAAGGCTCGGTCACCCTCGGCCGTCTGCGCGACGAGCTGGGCATCTCCCGGCGTCACGCACAAGCCCTACTCGAGCACCTCGACGCCGCACGGGTGACGCGGCGCCTACCCGACGATCGTCGCGTTCTGCGTCGCCCACACATGCCCCGCAGCGGCACGGACCCCCGCGGCGACGCTGGGTCAGATTCCGTCTAGCCGACGTCTAGCCGACGTCTAGCCGGGTCTAGCCGCGGAGCGCCATCCTCGCTAGCCTGAAGCCATCTGCCGCCTGTTCGGGATGAGCACGGGACGCGAGCCGGCTCCGGCCTCGTTCAGGCTGCTCGAGGCTCCCGACTCGCTCGCCCAGCAGAGCCGCCCCGAGCCTGACGGAACCGGCCTTACGGAACGCCTCCAACGGGGTGATCACGATGCCGAACACCCACCCGTTCGAGTCGGCGGACCGTCTGTTCGCCCACCCCGCGCACCTTCTTTCGCTCGCCGAGCTCGATCCGCGTGAGGCCGCATCTCAGACGCCCGGGCAGAAATCGTGAATACGTGAGAGCGCCCGCACGGGGTCGCGAGCGCCAGAACTTGAGACGGATCGCCGGGCTCAGAGGTTGACTACCAGCCTCGTCTACCGCAGCGCGGCTGGGTACGAGCTGCTGATGCGCTTGCTCTATGCGCGCCATTACGCGGCTCGCATGCGCGTCGTCGCCGAGCAGGTCCCCGTCGGAGCCTCCGTGCTCGAGCTCTGCTGCGGACCGGGCACGATGTACCGGCGCCACCTGCGGGGGCGCACCAGCGCCTACGTCGGGCTCGACGTCAACGATCGCTTCGTGGCGAAGCTCAGGCGTCAGGGCATCGACGCCCGAAAGTGCGACCTGTCGCGAGTCAGGCCAGCGCTGGGGCGCCCTCCGGGGGCGGACAGCGCGCCACCACCCCGGGCGGACGAAGACGGTGGACGGCTCCCGGAAGCCGACGTGGCGATCATGCAGGCGAGCCTGTACCACTTCCTCCCCGACGCCCGAAGGATCGTGGCGCTAATGCTCGCCGCCGCCAGCGACCGGGTGATCATCTCCGAGCCGGTCCGCAACCTCACCACGAGCGGTCTGCCCGGCGTAGCTCGGCTCTGCTCGCGCGCGGCCGACCCCGGCATCGGCGGACACGCCGAGCGCTTCACCGAACCAACGCTCGATCAGCTGATGGCGCCCCACCGCCAGCAAATCCTCTCCTCGTTCACGATTCCGGGCGGACGCGAGAAGGTCTACGTGCTCGGGGCGGGGGGCTAACCCGGAACGTGCAGTAGGCGCTCGGGTGTGACGGGCGGGCGGCGTTGGTTTGTGGCTGGTGATGGTGAGGCCCCCTCGGGGTCGTTATCGGCGGCGCTCGGCGCTCCCGCGGAAGCGTGGTGGGTC
>JBPCRJ010000133.1:0-19090 GCA_050996975.1 Solirubrobacteraceae bacterium
TGATCTCCAGGGGGAAGATGAACAGCACCATCTTGCCTCCCACGCCGGGAGGATTCAGGCTCTTCAGGTATCCCCACGGCCCGTGGGCGCGAACCCCCTCGACGTTGTAGGCGATGAACACGCCGAGGGCGAGCACCAGCGGCAGCCCGACGTTGGTCACCGCGGCATAGATCTGGAACGAGGGAATCTTCAGGCCGAAGAGCTTGAAGCTCTCCTCCGAGTTGACCGGCAAGGGGAGGTAGCCGATCAGGTTGGAGGCCAGGATGAACGCGAACAGCGTGCAAACGAGGGGAAACCACTTCTTCGCCATTTTCGGGTCCATGTTGTCCTTGTTCATGCTCTGCGACAGGCTGTAGAGCCATTCCACCGCGGTGCGCACGCGGTTGGGCGGCCCCTCCATGTGCCGGGCCACCCAGAGCATGATGCCGATGGTCAGCGCCCCGGCGATGAACAGGTAGAGAACGCCCTTGTTGATGTTCAGCGGGCCGATCAGGTGCACCCAGTTGCTCAGCTTGAACTCGCTCGTGGGCTTGAACGTGGTGTTGTTGTGGCGCTTGACCCCGAAGGCAGCCGCGAACACGACGATGCCCACCACGTAGACGAATGCGATGCTGAGCCCGATCTTGCGCCGCTTGCTCATTCCTTGCAGCTTGGTCATCGGGCGGTCCTGGACGAAAGCTTGGTCATCTGGCGGCCCTACCGGACGGTGGTCCGCTGATCACCTTGATCACGAACGCCACCGAGTACAGGGCGAAGATGACCACTGCCGCGGTGAGCCCGTCCGCGCGGCCGCCGGCCACGCCCGCGACGATGATCGCGCCGGCCAGCAGCCAGATTCGCGCGAAGCCTTCGAACAGGCCGAAGATGAGCCGGCGGCGCGGGTCGGCGATCCTGCGCGTCCAGCGGATGTCGGCAGCGCTGATCAGGCGCTGCACGATCCAGGCTCCCGCTCCCACCGCGTACCCGAGCCCGGGGGCGCCGAGCAGGAGTGCAGGTACCGCTGCGAGCACCGCGAGCACGACGTCGAGGTGCGGCAGTACCCTGACTGAGCGCTCTTGCGAGATCGCTCCGATGTCTACCGCCAACGCGGACGCTCCTGCGCGAGCGTCGCCGCGCAGGCGGAGTCGTGGTCGTCGGTGCGGTTACGCACGAGGGTCAAGGCGGAAGGGCGCACTGCTCGGCCGAGATCCTAGCTGATGGACGCTCGAATCGAGCGCCCAGGTGGAGCTGTGCCCGAGCCCCGCGCTCAGGGCTGGGATTCCGCCAGGCGCCGCTGGATCGAGCGACGCTTTTGAAGCAGCTCTCCCTCGAGTAGCTCGAGCTCCGCGCGACGGTCGCGGACGAGCTCCAGCTGGGTCCCGATGTGCCCGAGCGCGTCCTCGAGGATCCTTCGGCGCGTGGTGTCGTCCTCGGTCTGCTGGTACTCCCGGCGCAGTCCCGCGCGAGCGGCGTGCGCCTCGAGCAGCGTCGAAAGCTGCTCGAGCGACAGCCCGAGCAGGTCGCGCAGCCGCACGACTTCACGGACCCGCTCCACGTCGGTCTCCGCGTAACAGCGATGCTTGCCCTGGACGCGATCACCAGCGTCGGAGAGCAGCCCGATCTCCTCGTAGTAGCGGATCGTGCGCGGGGTCGTCCCGGTCAGCTCCGCGAGCTCGCCGATGCGCAGCGACCTCTCGGACGTCGTGCTCACGCCGGCGCCGTTCCCGCCGGCACGGGCACGTCCTCGGTGGGGGCCGATGCCGGCACGTCCCGCCGCTCGTCGCGCGCGTCCCGCGCCGGCGCATCCCGTGTCTGGGTGTGGGCGGGACGCGCTGCGGCGACTCCCGCCCCGAGGATCGAGATCGCCGCCAGACACCAGAGGGCCAGGTGCATGTTGGCGATGAAGGGGTTCAGCTCGGCGGTGGAGATGTGGTCGGCGAGGCCGGAGAACACCTTGAACAGCACCGCCTTGGGCACCGACGAGGTGATCACCGCCAGCACGAACGCGATCGAGAGCACCGCACCGGTGTTCTGGACGAGCACCCGGGCGCCGGCGGCGATCCCGCGGCGCTGAGGCGATACGGCGCCCATCATCGCCGCCGTGTTGGGCGAATTGAACATGCCCGACCCAACCCCGACGACGAACAGGTACGCGCCGCTCTCGATGTAGGTCGTGTCACGCCCGAGCGTGGTCATCAGCGCCAGCCCGGCCGCCGTGACGAGCATCCCGAGCACCGCGATCGTGCGCGATCCCCGGCGATCGGCCCACACCCCGGCCAGCGGCGAAGAGACGAGCATCCCGAGCGCCAGCGGCGCGAGCTTCAGTCCCGCCAGGATCGGCGAATTCCCCTGTACGCCCTGGAAGTAGAACACGAACACGAACATCAGCGCGAACCGCGCCAGCCCGTTGATGAACGCGGCTCCCGCGGCGGCCGAGAACAACCGGCTCTTGGTGAAGATCGTGAGGTCGAGCATCGGCGCCGGAGCCGGACGAATCGAGGGCAGCTGAGCCAGCGAGGCTGGATGCTGAGCAAGCTGCCCTCGATGACGCTCCACCAGCACGAACGCCGGCAGCAGCACCGCGGCGGCGATCAGCCCTCCGATCACCAGCGGCGAGCCCCAGCCGGACAGCCCGCCCTTGGAGACTCCGAAGACGAGGCCAGTGAGCCCGATCAGAAACGTGACTGTCCCCGCGACGTCGAATGCCCGATCCTCAGAATGCGCCCGCTGCTCGCGCAGGATCATCGCCGCCCACACGCTCCCAGCGAGCGCGAACGGAACGTTGAACCAGAACACCCACGGCCAGGAGATCAAGACAAGCGCTCCGCCGAGAACCGGCCCGATGACCAGCCCGACCGCGGCCACCATCGTGTTGGTGCCCATCGCGAGCCCGAGCTGCTCGCGCGGGAAGGCGTCGGTGACGATCGCGGCGGCGTTGGCGAACAGGAACGATCCGCCGACGCCCTGCAGAATCCGCCACAGGATCAGCTCGGTCCCGTTGCCGGCGAAGCCGGCACCGAGCGACGCGAGCGCGAACAACACGAAGCCCCCGATGTACGCCCGCTTGCGCCCGAACTGATCTGACAGCCGGCCGGCGCTCAGCACCAGCACCGTCGAGGCGATCATGTACACCAGGATCACCCACACCAGCTCGAGCAGGCTCGTGTGCAGGCTGCGCTCGAGATCGGGCAGCGCGATGATCAGCGTCCCGGAGTTGACGGTCGCGAGCAGCATCCCCAGGCAGGTGCACGACAGCGCCCACCACTTATAGGAGTCGTGATGGGCGTCCACGCCCAATCGGGGGGAGTGCAGCTTGGTGGCGGGGTGGTCTTGAAGTGCTGACACGCTGGTCGTTGTCCTCTCGACTGAAGCTGATTCTTACGTAAACGTAAGAATAGCACCGACCCGGGGCTATCGGGAGGTCTACGTCTCGAACGCCGCCACCGTGGCGAGGATCACGAACGTCGCGATCAGTGCTACTCCCTCGAACACGGTCGCCTCTCCGTCGCCGGTCACCTGCCACACGATCACGGCCGTCCCGAACAGCGCCCCGATGTAGACCGGCGCCAGCGCGAATGTGAGCGTGGTGGTGGTCAGCAGCGAAACCAGCACGAGCAGCGGGTACAGGAACGCGGCGATCTGGGCGATCGAGTTCTTCACCACCGAGATCGCCAGCTCGGAGCGTCCTTTGGCCGCCAGCACAATCCCGGCGACATTCTCCACCGCGTTGCCCGCGACCGCGACGATCACCAGGCCCGCGAACGCCTGCGAGATGTGCAGAGTGTGGATCGTTGGCTGTAGCGCATGCACGAACCAGTCCGACACGAACGCGGACGCCGCCCCCGCAGCGACGAGCAGCGCGATGCTGGTGGGCATCGAGAGACGAGGCTTCTCGCGGCCCCGGTCCGATTGGCCCTCAGCGTCCGAGCCGTTCTCAGCGCGCGGAGAATCCTCGGAGCTCAGATACTGGCGCAGCCAGGACGCATAGACGACCAGAATCGCGACCGCACCGATGATCGAGATCGTCTTCGTGTGATGGCTGGCGGGATCATGGGCCGAGTCCGCGAGGCCGATCGAGACGATGATGAACGCGGAGATCAGCAGCAGCGTGGCCGTGTCGTTGGGCAGGCGCGCGCTGAAGCGCATCACCCCATCCGCAGCGCGTCTGGCGCCGGCGACGATCACCAGCCCGAGCACGAGCAGCGCGTTGACCAGGATCGAACCGAGAATCGCCGTCTGCGCGACGATCAGCTGACCGGCGCCGAGCGCGAAGATCACCACGAAGAACTCGGGCAGGTTGCCGACCGTCGATTGGAGTAAGCCGGTCGCGGCGGGGCCGAGACGCGTACCGATCTGCTCGGTGCACAACGACACGATCCACGCCTGACCGGCGAGCGCCAGCGTCGCAAAGACGAACGCGACCACCTCTGACACGCCCTGCGCGTAGCGCGTGACGCCCGCCAGCGCCGTCACGATCACGACCGCAACCAGCAGCACGCGCTCGATTGTGCTGAATCCGCGCAACGCTACCGGAGGCTCTTGAACTCGCCGGCCTCGAGATCACGGCGCACGCGATCGTCGACCTGCTGCTCGCTGGTCGCGGGATCGGCACGTTTCAGCTCCCGGCTGCGCAGGCGCTTGAACTTGAAGATCTCGAGCACGTACACAAGGTAGATGCTCGCCGCGAGCGCGATCAGGATGATCGCGCCCATCACCAGCGACCACCCGACGACGTAGTGGTTCCGATGGTCGGAGTAGGGGATGAAGCGCAGCGCGACCGCCACGCCGGCGAGCAACAGCGTCCAGCCGTACAGGTAGGCCACCGTCTTGCGCTGGCTGAAGCCTAGGTTCGCCATCCGGTGATGAAAGTGGTTCGCATCCGCGGACCACGGCTTGCGTTTGTACTTCAGGCGCTTGGCCACCACGAACCCGGTGTCGAGGAACGGGACGGCGAGGATGAACAACGGCACGACCAGAGCCACAACCACGTTCGTCTTCAGCGAGCCGACGACCGCCGTGGCACCGAGCAGATAGCCGAGCAGGTTCGCGCCCGAGTCCCCCATGAATACAGAGGCGGGATGGAAGTTGTGAAACAGGAACCCGAGCGCGGCGCCGGCGGTGATCGCTGCCAGCACGGCGGCCGCGTCCACGTGCAGATCGAACGCGATGATCGCGAACGCGATGCCGTCGATCGTGCACAGGCCCGCCGCGAGGCCGTCCACGCCGTCGGAGAAGTTCACCACGTTCATCAGGCCCACCAACCAGATCACGCTCAGCACTCCGCCCGCGTTGGGGAACTGCAACTGTCCGAGGAACGGCACCCTCACCTCAGCCAGGACCACTCCCCCTTCCACCGCGATCACCGCCGCGGCGATCTGGCCGAGCAGCTTCCATTGCGGACGCAGGTCCCGAGCATCGTCGATCGCGCCCACGAGCGTGATCACGCACGCTCCGCCCACGAGCGCCCAGGTGTGCACGGTGCCCCCCGATCCGGGAGGCGCCCCGACGGTCCGAGCCAGCCTGATCGTCTCCGGCATCCAGATCGCCGCCGCCAGCAGGACGCCGGCGAGGATCGCAATGCCCCCGAGCTCGGGCGTCTCCCGCGTCGCCAGGCCCCGCTCGCTCGGCATCGCCACCGCCCCCACCCGACGGGCGATCCGGGCGGCGAGCGGCGTCAGCGCCGCGGCCACGGCCGTCGCAAGGGCAAAGGCGAACACCGCGTCCCAGTACCGCATCGAGTCGGCGTAGCATGGCAGCCGGCCAGGACCGCAGCGTCGCCGCGGCTCGCGGGCGCGTCGACCTGGACGCGACGACTACAGCCGCCGGAGGCTGTTCGGCGTGTAATCGGGGGACAGCGGCGTCAGCAGCGGCTAGCGAGGGAGCACTTCATGCCGCCCCTACGCCACCGCCGCCGCCAGCCTGAGATACAGCGGATAGCGCTCCGCGACCGCACGGGCTCGCTGGGTAAGCTCCGCCCGCCGCGCCTCAAAGCGCCCGGTGCTCGGCTCCAGCGCCGCGCCGATGATCTTCCCGACCTCGGCAAAGTCCTCGACCTGAAGCCCGCGCGTGGCCAGCGCCGGCGTCCCGATCCGCAGTCCGGAGGAAACCGCGGGCGGACGCGGATCGAACGGTACGGCATTGCGGTTGACCGTGATCCCGACGGACGCGAGCCGGTCCTCGGCCTGCCGGCCGTCCAGCGAGGCCTCCCGCAGGTCGCACAGCACCAGGTGCACGTCGGTGCCACCCGTGAGCACGCTCACGCCCGCGCCCACCGAGAGCAGCTCGGCAGCGACCGCGCGCGCGCCCGCGAGCGTGCGCTCCTGGCGCTCGCGAAACGGCTCGCTCGCCGCGATCCGCAGGGCCACCGCCTTGCCGGCGATCACGTGCTCGAGCGGCCCACCCTGCTGGCCGGGGAACACGGCCGAGTCGATCTTCTTCGCCAGCTCGTCGGTGCACAGGATCATCCCGCCGCGCCCACCGCCGATCGTCTTGTGGATCGTGGTGGTGACCACGTCGGCGTAGGGGACGGGGTCGGGGTGCAGCCCCGCCGCGACCAGCCCCGCGAAGTGCGCCATGTCGACCATCAGATACGCGCCGACATCGTCGGCGATCGCCCGGAAGCGCTCGAAGTCCAGGAACCGCGGGTACGCCGACCAGCCCGCGACGATCAGCTTCGGCTTTCGCTCGATGGCGATCCGATGCACCTCGTCCATGTCGACGAGGCTCGTCTCGCGATCGACCTGATAGGCGGCGATGTCGTACAACCGTCCCGAGAGGTTGATCTTCATCCCGTGCGTCAGATGACCGCCATGGGCGAGCTCGAGCCCCAGCAGCGTGTCCCCGGGCCTCATCAGCGCGTGGTAGACGGCGGCGTTGGCCTGTGCACCCGAGTGGGGCTGGACGTTGGCGTGCTGCGCGCCGAACAGGGCGCACGCGCGGTCGATCGCCAGCTGCTCGGCCACGTCGACATGCTCGCATCCTCCGTAGTAGCGCCGGCCGGGATAGCCCTCGGCGTACTTGTTGGTCAGCACCGAGCCGTGGCATTCGAGCACGGCAACGGGAGCGAAGTTCTCCGAGGCGATCATCTCGAGCGTCTGCTGCTGGCGCTCGAGCTCCAGCGAGAGCACCTCCGCGATCTCCGGATCGACCTCGACCAGCGGCCGGTTGAAGAAGTCAGACGGCAGATCGACGGTCACGGCGGCCGACGATAGCAACGGACTCGCCCTTTCCCCCGGCACCCTTCGAGCTCCCCCTCGCTCCGGTCCGTACCTCACGGCCAGGACACAGCGCCCGCGCCGCTTACCTCCGCGGCGCGGGCCCCAGCGCCAGGACCAGCTCCTCCGGCGCCACGGCCCCCACACGCCCCAGCGACCACCGGCCAGACTCCTCGTAGCGCCGCAGATCGACGATCGTCGACGGCGTCCCGGGCAGATCCCCGCCGTCCACCACCAGCTCGGCGGCGGCCCGCATCAGCTCCGGGACCTCGCTCAGCCGGCGCGGAGCGGCCCCACCGGCTCGGTTGGCGCTCGACTGCAGCACCGGCCCACGGGCGCCGAGAAGCGCGGCGACCTGGACCACCCGTAACCCGAGTGTCGTCGGGTCTCCACCGCACGCGAGCGGGAAGCGACGGACCGGGTTGTCGACCAAGACGGTCACACCCCCAGGAAGCAGGCGCGACAGCGCACTGCGCGTGCGCTGTCCGAGCTCGGGCAATGCCGCCCACGCGACCGCCAGGTCGAAGAACATCACCGCCGAGGGCTTCTCCGGACTTCGGCGCTTGAGCAGACACAGCTGTGCCATCGCGAACCGATCGCCGGGATCGCAGGCGATGCCATAGACGGTATCGGCGGGAAACACCACCAGCCCGCCGCTGGCGATGCAGCGATCGAACGCATTCGCGTCGCTCACCGCTCCCTCAACGTCTGGACGCTGCTCACCGCCGGCCGACGATCACCCGGTCGTGCCCGGCGAGATCGCGCAGACGCTCGACGGCCGCAAAGCCCCGCTCCCGCAACAGCCCCGACACCGCCTCGGCCTGATCGAAGCCCACCTCGAGCGCGACCAGCGAGATCGGATCGAGCATCGACGCGAGCCGGCGCACCACGTCCAGCCCGTCGGCACCTCCGAACAGAGCCGCCGGAGGCTCGTAGCGCGCGACGTCGGGCTCCAGCTCGGCGGAGTCCTCTGCGACATAGGGGAGGTTCGCGAGCACCGCGTCGTAGTCCTCCGCGCCCCGTGTCAGTAGATCGGCCTCTACGAAGCGGACGGCGATGCCCAACCGCCGCGCATTCGCGCGCGCCACGACCAGCGCGTCAGCGCTCGAGTCGAGGCCTGAGACATCGAGGTCCGGGCGTTCGTCTTTCAGCGCGAGCGCCACCGCGCCGCTGCCCGTGCCGACGTCCGCGACCCGCACGCCAGAACCCAGCGACAGCCCCAGCTCGACGAGCAGCTCCGTCTCCGGCCGCGGGATCAACACGCGGTGGTCGACGGCGAGCGAGATCCGCCGAAACTCTTTGTGACCGAGGATGTACGCGATTGGCTCCCGCGCCGCGCGGCGGGATAGCAACGCCTGAAACCGGGCGGGGGCATCGCCCGGTACGACCTGCGCGCGCTCGAGCACCAGCCGCGTCCGTGTTGTCTCCAACACCGACGCCAGTAACAGCTCAGCGTCCAAGCGCGGCGCGTCGCACCCCGCCCGCGAGAGCGTTGACTGAGCCCTGACGAGCACGCTCTCCACCGACAGCGCGTCCTGCATCGGCCGGGCCCCGATCGACGCGTCCCGCACCGACACGCTCTCCCTGGAGTCGGCCCGCGCCTTCCCGGTCGCGATGGCTTCAGGCAACCGCATGCTCACCGAGCCGGCGCCGTTTCTCGTCGTCCTGCAGCGCCGCGGTGAGCTCATCGAGCTCGCCCATCAGGATCGCGTCGAGGTTATGGGCGAGCAAATTGATCCGGTGGTCCTTGACCCGCTTCTCCCCGTAGTTGTAGGTCCGGATCTTCCCGGCGCGATCTCCCGTTCCCACCTGGGCTTGGCGGCTCGCGTCGATCGAGGCCCGCTGCTCGGCGAGCGCGCGCTCGTACAGCCGCGCGCGCAGCACCCGCATCGCCCGCTCGCGGTTCTGCAGCTGGGACTTCTCGTCCTGCATCGAGACCACGATCCCGGTCGGCTTGTGGGTGATCCGCACCGCGGAGTCGGTGGTGTTGACCGACTGGCCACCCGGGCCCGAGCTGCGGTAGACATCGATCTGCAGGTCGTTCTCGTCGATCTGCACCTCGACGTCCTCCGCCTCGGGAAGCACGGCGACGGTCGCCGTCGAAGTGTGGGTGCGACCCTGGGACTCGGTCTCCGGAACGCGCTGGACCCGGTGCGTGCCGCCCTCGAACTTGAACACCGAATACGCGCCGTCGCCCTTCACCGCGAACGTGTATGTGCCCTCGCCGATCGATAGCGCCTCGGTGCTGAAGCCACGACGCTCCGCGTAGCGGTTCAGCATTCGGAACACGTCGGCCGCCCATAAGCCCGCCTCGTCACCCCCCGCCCCCGGCCGGATCTCGACGATCACGTTCTTGTCGTCGTGCGGATCACGCTGCACCATCGCGAGACGGATTTCCTCCTCGAGCGACTCCATCCGCTCGCGGGACACGTCGAGCAGCTGACGCAGCTCCCCGTCCTCGCCACCTTCGCTCAGCAGCTCACGGGCTCCGGCGAAGTCGTCGGCGGCATGCCGGTACTCGTCCGCCAAGCGAGCTGCGGGCTCGAGCTCGCGGTACGCGCGGCTGGCCGCAGTGAACCGCTCCCGATCGGCAATCACCAACGGATCGGAGAGCTCGGCCTCGAGCACGTCAAAACGCGCTTTCACCTGGGATAGCAACTCGTCGATCATGGTCAATTCGAGTGTATGAGAGCGCAGTGCGCCACGTGCACCGCGCGGTGCGCGCGTGCACGGCTGGCGGGCGGCGTGGCTGGCGCCCGTTGGGCGCCCAACAGTTGGCTCCTGGTTGCCCTCGCCGTCGCTGGGGGCGCCGTTGTTGTCCGGGTCCACGTCGCCCCCGTTGTTCTGCATCTCCCGCCAAGACCTTCCTGGCGCGAGCGGGAAGGATCGGCCCGGGGGCGGGGTCCTTGCGCTCCAGACGCGCAAGCTTTGCGGCCCCTCGAGAAGGAGATTCAGGATGCGCCCGACCCGACCCATCGTCGCCGTCTTCGCGGTGCTCGCGATCGGTGGGGTCGCCGCCGGCTGCGGCGCGGGCACTCACAGCCCAACTGCCGCCGTGCGGCCAAGCGCGGCGATCACGAGCCGTCCTGACTCCGCCCGCATCGTGTTTCTCGTGCCGGCCGAAGGCGCGTCGGTTGGCTCTACCCTGCTGGCGCGCGTGAAGGTGAGCGGGCGCCGCCGGGTTCGGTTCATCCTCGACCGCGGCGCTCCGCGACTCGTGGCCGCGTCGGCGATCACCTACCGTCAGCTGGCTCCCGGCCGGCACCAGCTGGTGGCGCAGCTGCTGGCCTCTCAGGGGCAGCCGGCAATCGCAACGGCAACGGTTCGCTTCAACCGGCGGAGCGCGACGCCGGCGACCCCACCGGCTGCCTCGCCCTCAGCCCCCGCGCCGGCCTCCACACCCCCGCTACCCTCGCGCGCGCCCGCACCGTCCACCTCCAGCGCGGCCCCGACGGCCCCGACGCCCCCAGCGCCCCCGGTGGCACCCCACCCCGCTCCCCCGTCGAGGGCGCATCCGCCTGCCGGCGGTGGGATTCCGCAAGGGGGCGGTGGGGATGGCGACGGTGATAACCGCGGCGACCCCAGCGACGGCGATGGCAATGTCTAGCCGCCCAGGCGCCCTCGGCTCGCGGCCGGCCCTTGCCCTCGCCCTCCGCACGCTGCTCGCCCTCGCCCTCGGCACGACGACCACGCGCTCGCCGTGGTGACCGCACTGCGCGTCGGCATGGCTCGCGCCTCCTGCGTAATCGATGACTACCGCACACCGCGCAGCCGCTATCGAGAGATCGCCCGCCTGGTCGCCGGCCCGCGCGCCGCCACGGTCCTGGTTGGCGCCGCCCCACCCCGCGCCTGGAGACAGACGCAGAAAGTGATCCGGAGCGCGATCGCGGGATTCGTGGCGGGCTGATCGATGTCCGCGGCCACAGGCTATGCTCGCCGCGGCACCACTCCGATGTCGTCCGCAGCCCGTAAGCTCGACCCCGAGCGGTTGGGGGACCACCTCGACCGGCTCTATCGCGCGGCCTGGGGACTCTGCGGATCGCGGGAAGACGCCGAGGACCTGGTCCAGCAGACCTACGCCAAGGTGCTGGCAAAGCCCCGCCTGCTGCACTCCGAGGACGACCTTGGCTATCTGTTGCGAGTGCTGCGGAACACGCACTTCTCCAATCACCGGGCGGCCGGGCGTCGCATCCGCCCCAGCACCCTGGCCGGCGATCTCGATCTGATCGAGGACCACTCGATCGTCGGCCCGCAGGACGCGCTGGAGGCGAGCGAGCTGTATGCGCTGATCGCCCGGCTGCCCGACGGCTTCCGGGACGCGCTCGTGGCCGTCGACGTGCTCGGGCTCTCCTACCGCGAAGCCTCTCGCGCGCTGAGCGTCCGCGAGGGCACGATCACCACCCGTCTTCACCGGGGACGGCGGTTGCTGGCGCGCGCGCTGGACGGGAAGAACCCAGGCTCGACTGACGTCATCATCAACAGAGCACCATGACCCCCGTACATCGCCATCAACGGCTGACCGAGCGCGACCTGGTCGCGCTCGCCGACGGGTCGCTGCCGGCCGCCCGGCGCGCGCGCGTGGAGCGAGCCGTCGCGGCCTCGCCGGAGCTCCAGGCGAGCGTCGCGGTGCAGCGCCGCGCCCTGAGCGCGATCAGCGACGCCGCCGGCGAACCCGCACCGGGCGACCTGCGTGCGCAGCTCGCGCTCGCGCACGCCCCCTCTCCTCGTCGAGCAGCCGCTCGTCGCCCAGCCCGAGGATTCGCGACGGTGGCGGTCACCCTCGCCGGATTGGCAATCGTCGCGGTGCTGATGGTGGGCGGCGGCGCCTCGGGCGGAGCTACGGTCGCCGACGCCGCGGTACTGGGCACGCGCGCGCCGCTGGTGGCCGCTCCAGCCCGCCCGGGAGACCGCGTGCTGCTCCCCCGCCTGCGCGCCGCCGGACTGCCCTACCCCTACTGGGAGGACCGCTTCGGCTTCAAGACCGTGGGCCTTCGCTCGGATCGAATCGCCGGGCGCATGGCCACCACCGTGTTCTACGGACGCGCCGGCCGCCAGGTCGCCTACACGATCGTCTCCGGCGCGC
Organism: Solirubrobacteraceae bacterium; assembly: GCA_050996975.1. GTDB lineage: Bacteria > Actinomycetota > Thermoleophilia > Solirubrobacterales > Solirubrobacteraceae > Palsa-465. Next base: position 12,277 of record JBPCRJ010000133.1, read on the forward strand.
GCCTTCCCGCCGGCGCGAGCACCCACAGCCTGACCCGCAACGGCGTCATGCTGGGCAGCTTCACCGCCCACGGACGGCTGATCGTCACCTGGTTGCGCCGTGGCCACACCTGCGTGCTCACGGCCACGGACACCCCACTGCCGTTGCTGCTCCGCCTCGCATCCTGGAGGGGCTCAGGCGAGATCCCCTACTGAGAGCGCGGGGTTCCCGCCTAGGAGCTCGCGACTGACTTCAGGGCGGAACGGATATGACTGAACTCAGGGCGCAACGGGGTAGGTCGCTTACGCCACGACCTCGACCCCGACCATCTCGGCCGCCGAGGCGTCTCCCGGCCTCTCCACCGCCAGCACCGCCTCGAGCGCGGCGATCGCCACCGCCAGTTGGTCGAGGTCGGGCTCACGGGTGGTGAGGCGCTGCAGCTGCAGGCCCGGAAACATGACCCACTGCACCCACCGCCGGCGCCGATTGCGCCCTGCCCACCTGATCACCTCGAACGACAGGCCGGCGATCAGCGGCACGCCGAGGATCCGGGTCGCCACCAGCCAGTACCACGCCGGCAGCCCTACGGTGGCGAACACGAAGATCGCCATGATCATCACGATCAACAGGAAACTCGTGCCGCACCGCGGATGAAGGCGCGAATAGAGCGTGGCGCGCTCGGGCACGAGCTCGTCCGAGGCTTCGAAGCAGGAGATCACCTTGTGCTCGGCCCCGTGATACTCGAACACGCGCCGCAGATCTCGCACCCGCGAGAGCAGCAACAGGTAACCGAGGAAGATCGAAGTGCGCACCACTCCTTCCACCAGCCAGAACAGCACCGACGAGCCCAGCTGGTGCTTGATCAGGCTCGTCAAGCCGACTGGTACGAGGAAGAACAGCCCGATCGCGAACACCAGGGCGACGATCACCGCGCCTGCCCACACCCCGCTCGAGATCTCCTGATCGCCTTCGGACAGCTGCGCGTTGGCCGAGATCCCGAGCGCTCGCAAGCCGATACCCAGCGACTCGCCGAGCGCGACGACGCCGCGGATCACCGGCCAACGGTAGACACGGCGTCGCTGGGTCCACGAGACCAATGGAAAGGAATGCACGGCAATCGGACCAAGGGCTTGTGCCCGCCGGCGGGCTTCCGAGCCGGACCGGTCGGAGTCGGAAACCGCTTCGCCCGCCGGCACCTGGTCCAGGGCCGCTCTGCGACCCGCCACCGGGTTGGACACACCCGCCACCGGGTCGGACATCGCTTCGCCCACGGCCGGGTGGTCGAGAACCGCTTCGCCCACGGCCGGATGGTCGAGAACCGCTTCGCCCACGCCCACCGGGTCGGGGACCGGTCTGCGCACCGCCACCGCCCACGTCGACACCCCACGCATCATCACGCCCTCCATCACGGCTTGGCCGCCGACCGGCGCGTCGCGCTTGGCGGTCAGAGGCCCCCGCTCGCCGGTTCCACTCACGTCGACCGGCCGTGTCGACTCACGAACGCCCCCCGCCCGTCCGCCCGTCCGTCCGTCCGAAGTCACGAACCAGTTGCGGCTCGAGCCGAACGCCTACCCTTGGCCACACGGCGCTGGAAGCGTTCCACGCGTCCTCCTGTGTCGACCAGTTTCTGCCTTCCGGTATAGAACGGATGGCAGGCCGAACAGATCTCGACGTGAATTTCAGGCTTGGTCGAGCGGGTGGTGAACTCGTTGCCGCATGTGCAGCGCACGTGAGCCTCGATGTACTGCGGATGGATGTCGGTCTTCATTGCTTCATGAAGTATAGCGGGCTTCCCCACGCCGCTCACGGCTTGCGCACGATCCTCGCCGCCCCCGCCGTCGGGCGACCGGCACGATCATCGGGGCTAGGTGATCGTGTACAGCGGACCGTCTCCGCCCTCCGGCGGCGTCAGTCGCCCGCCCTTGGCGGTGATCGCTCCGCATTGCACGCAGTTGGTGTAGTTCACGACCACATCGACCCAACCGTTGGAAGGCGCGTCGTCGGGGATCTCGTACACGCCGGCGGGACACATCCACCGCCACGTCTCGGCGATCTCACGCGGCACGCGCCGGCGCAGGCGGATGTGGTTGGGCGCGTCGTCGCGAGTGACGTTGCCCGAGATGTAGACCGAGGAGAGCTTGTCGAAGATGTACCTGCCGTCCGGCTTAGGATAGTCATCGCGCTTGGAGCCGATCGTCATCGGTACCTGCGCGTCGAGCTGGTTGTGCCAGCGCCCTCCCGGAAAGCGCCCCTTGCTCAGCACCATCGCCCCCGAGATCGCGCCGCCGAGGAAGAAGCCCTTGCGAAACGGCTGCTTCATGTTGCGCGTTTCGTAGAGCTCGTTGCCGATCAACGAGGCCTCGACCCGCCGATCATAAGCGGAGAAGTCGCCGGAGCCGGCCTTCAGCGCCTCGAAGATCGTCTCGGCGGCGAGGATCCCGGAGTGGATCGCGTAGTGAATCCCCTTCAGCACCGGCACGTTGACCATCCCGGCGCCGTCGCCGCAGATCACCACCCCGGGCGCCGAGGGCCTTGGCATCGCCCAATAGCCGCCCTCGGGGATCGCCTTTGCCCCCCAGGCCACGCGCTTGCCGCCCTCGAGGATCCCGCGCACGAGCGGCGAGGTCTTGAACTGCTGCAGCAGGTCATGAGCTGAGATCGTCGCGTCGGTGTGGTCAAGCCCGACCACGAACCCGATCGAGACCCTGTCCTCGCCCATCGGGTAGATCCACGAGCCGCCGAACTCGTGCCACTTGGCGCGGTAGCGCAGCGGCCAGCCGAGCGTGTGCACCACGCGATCAAGCGGCTTGGGGACCTCCCACACCTCCTTGACCCCGAGCGCCCACACCTGCGGCTCCCGGCCCGAGGCAAGACCGAATTCCCTGATCGCCGCTCCGGTCAGGTGACCCCAGGCTCCCTCGGCCAGGACCGTGGCTTTGGCGGTGACGTCCGAGCCCGGCTCGAAGTTGCGCAGCCGCTCGCTCCTGCGCCCGCGGCCCTTGTCGCCCGAGCGCACCCCCCTGACGGCTCCGTCGCCGACCAGCAGCCGGTCCGCGCTCGTCTCGGTCAGGATGTACGCCCCGGCCTCCTCCGCCTTGCCCGCCAGCCACCGTGACAGCTGCGCAACGCTGACGATATGGTTGCCGTGGTTGCGAAACGGCGGCGGCGTCGGCTTGAGCGCCAGCGCGCGCTCGGACCCGAGCATCCAGTACACCGTGTCCCGGATGTCCGTGCCCACCCGCCCGTAGGTGGGCCAAGCCGACTCCTCCAGATCGGGGAACAGCTCCTTCAGCCCCGAAGGGCGCATCATCGCCCCGCTGAGATTGTGGGCGCCGCACGCTTTGCCCTTCTCGATTACGGCCACCGGGACCTCCCCAAGTGCCTCCAGCAGGTCCGGCTCGCCGGCCAGCAGCTGGAGCAGCTTGTTCGCGCAGGCCAGCCCTGCCGGTCCGCCGCCGACGATCGCCACGCCGACCTCGATCCGCTCGTCCTCGGGGGCGAGCCTGCGCTTGATGAACTCGCCGACGGGGTTCACCGGCGGCGGGAACTCGCTCGGGATCACGGGCAGGGTCACCGCCGCGATCAGCCGCCCCTGCGCGCCCTGACCGCCTCGGTCAGCTTCGGGAGGATCTTGTGCAGGTCACCCACCACCCCGAGGTCTGAGAACTCGAAGATCGGCGAGCCCGCGTCCTTGTTGATCGCGACGATGTTCTCGGAGGACTGCATCCCGACCTTGTGCTGAATCGCGCCGGAGATCCCCGCCGCGAGGTACAGCTTCGGCGCCACCGTCTTGCCAGTCTGGCCGATCTGCGCCGCGTACGGATACCAGCCGGCGTCGACCACCGCGCGCGTCGCCGCGACAGCCGAGTTCCCGCCGAACGCTCCGGCGAGCGCTTCGCACAGCTCAAAGCCCTCGGGCTTGCCCAGGCCCCGCCCGCCGGCGATGACGACGTCCGCACCTTCGATGTCGACGTCCGCGCCGCGCTGCTCGCCGCGCGCGATCATCGTCACCTGCTCCGACCACGGCGAGTACTCGACCTCGACGTCCACCACCTCGGCTGCTGGACCCTCTGCACCATCTCCCCCGTCAGCGCGGACGATCTCAAACGCGTTGATCCGACCGATGATGATCCCCAACTCGCCGCGATAGCGCGAAACCGAGATCTTCGAATCCTGCAGGATCGGACGCTCGGCGACGAGCTCCCCGTCCTGCGAGCGCACGGCGGTCACCTCCATCGTCACCCCCGCGTGCCGGCGCGCCGCCAGGCCGGCGCCAATCTCGAATCCGAGCAGACCGCCGCCGAACAGGGCGTAGGAGTGGCCGTGCTCGTCGATCACTCTGGCCATCACGTCGATCACCGGCTGCGCGAGGCCCTCGGCCCCTTGCGCCCGGTACACCCTCCTTGCGCCGTAGGCCCCGAGCGAGGAGCAGAGCTCGTCGGTCAGGCCCTCGCCGCCCACCACCACGGCATCGCACTCGCCGCCGATCTCCGCCGCGCGGGCCGCGCCCTCTGACACTGCGCCGAGCGAGTTCTTGTTCAGCGAGCCCTCGTAGTGCAACACGTATGTCAGGACATCGGCCATCTCTAGATCAGCTTCCTTTCCTCAAGCCAGGCGACGATCTTCTGCACCGTCTCGCTCGTGTCCTCGTCCTCGATGACCTGGCCCGCAGCCTTCGCGGGCGAATCGTGGAGCTCGCCGCACTGAACGCGCGAGCCATCCGCTCCGACCAGCGACTCGTCGACCCCCACATCGGCGGGGCCGAGGCGATCCAACGGCTTCTTCTTCGCGCCCATGATCGCCTTCAGCGACGGATAGCGAGGCTCGTTGATCGCGTCGCCGACCGAGATCACGGCCGGCAGCTCCACCCTCACCGTGTCGTAGCCGTACTCGGCCTGGCGCTCACAGCGCAGCGCGCCACCGTCGAGGTCGAGCTTGATCACCTGCGTCAGCGAGGGCATCTTCAGGTGGTCGGCGACGACGGCGCCGATCGTGTAGCACTCGCCGTCGTCTGACTGCTGACCGAGCAGCACGAGATCGGGCTGCTCTCGCTCAAGCGCCTTGGCCAGGGCATATCCGGTGGCGGCCACGTCGGATCCGGCCAGCGCCTCGCCGCTGAGGTGCAGCGAGCGGTCGGCGCCCAGCGACACCGCCTTGTGCAGGGCGCGGACGGCCGACTCGGGACCCATCGTCACCGCCACGATCTCGTCCACCTCGATCCCCCCGCCCTCGCGAATCTGCATCGCCGCCTCGATCGCGTGCGTGTCATAGGGGTTCAGGTTCCTTTCCCCTGAGCGGTCCATCCGTCCGGTCGAGGGGTCGATGCGCTTCTCGACGGCGGCGTCCGGAACCTCTTTCACCAGGACGCAAATCTTCACCACTGCCTCCTCAGGAATGCTTGTCTGGACGCCATCCTACCCGGTTGACTGACGAGTCAATCGGTTGCACGCGAGACAACCTTGATCCGCGCTCCCACCCCCCGCTTGCTCAGCCGTGATGATCGAGCCGACCATCGACCGCGCTCATCGGACGCGGGCCGGTCAGCCCGGGGGGCGCGGTCACGCCCGTACGGCGCCGCGGATGAAGTCGATCGCCTGCTGGGTCGAAGCGCCGGGGGTGAACACCTCAGCGACGCCGAGCGCCTTCAGTTCGGCGACGTCCTCTACCGGAATCGTGCCGCCGACGGTCACGATCACGTCATCCACCCCCTGCTCCTCGAGCAGCGCGACGATTCGCGGCACGAGCGTCATGTGCGCCCCCGACAGAATCGACAGCCCGACCGCGTCGGCGTCCTCCTGGATCACGGTTTCGACGATCTGCTCGGGCGTCTGATGAAGCCCGGTGTAGATCACCTCCATGCCGGCGTCGCGCAGCGCCCGCGCGATAATCTTGGCCCCGCGGTCGTGGCCGTCCAAGCCGGGCTTGGCGACGACGACGCGAATCTTCTTCTCGGAGGGGGGGGACATCGGGAGGATGGGTCGCGAGGCGCGTGCGGCCGTACCGCGTCGGGATTGTAATCGGCCTGTTTATAGGGCGCCCTCCGGGCGCGGGTTGGTCTTGGGGACCTGCGAGGCGGTTGGGAGATCACTACGCCATAGCGTGGAAAATGTCCCAGACCCGCCGACGCCGGGTGATAGGCGCGTGATTCGGGCCTGGTTCCCGCGCCCCGGGCTAGAAACCCCCGGAGCGCCGGCGGCCCCTGCGCAACACGAGGAACAGCACGACCATGATGATGATGATGATGATGATCAGCAGCACGCCGCCACCCCCACCGTGTCCACCGCCACCGAAGAAGAAGAAGTGATGCCCGCCGCCAAACCTCCGCCCGCGTGAGCCTAAGCCCCCGCCGCCGAAGCTCGGCGACCGGCCGCTGAAGCTGTGCGACCCGCCCCCCGCCCTCGCCAGCGCGTCGGCGGGCCCCAGCGTCAGCAGCGAACCCACGAGTACGAAAACCCGGCAATGCACTCCCCGAGCGATCGCCCGGGACGCTACTCCCGCTCCTCCGCTCGCCGTGCGGCTCATGACGGGACGACCACGGTAAAGGCCAGCTCCCGGGCGGCCGCGGACTGCCTCTCGTCGTAGGTGACCAATCCCGCGAGGCTGGCCCCGACCCACTGGGCGGTCGCGAGGTGAATCGCATCCAAAGACCGCAGGTGCGCCGGTCATGGCGTCCTTCGAGCCTAGAACGCCGGGGACTCCGTGTAGGTGCCGAAGACCGCTTGCAGCGCGAGCACCATCTCGCCCTCGGTCACGTCGGCGCGCGCCGACCCGAGCAGCGGCTCCCTCAGAGTGGCGGCCGGATCCCGCACAGACCCCTCGAGGCTCGCCAGCGCCG
>JBPCRJ010000138.1:0-28245 GCA_050996975.1 Solirubrobacteraceae bacterium
GACAACTTTGGGTGGCGGGGGGGTTTTGTTGCCAACTGTCGGTTATGGGGGGCGGGAGCACGTTCGCGCTTCCGTCCGGTGGCCCCCGCCGTACGCTGCGCTCATGCCGGAGCTGCCCGAGGCGGAGCGCGCCCGTCAAACCCTCGAAGCTGTCCTCGGGCGACGGATCGCGCGCGTGGACGACCGGGACTCCTATGTGTGCCGGCCCCACGCGCCGGGAGAGATCGCGGACGCGCTCATCGGCCACGAGCTGGTCAGTGCGCACCGCCGAGGGAAGTTCCTGTGGCTGGACACCGCGAGCGGACCCAGCCTGGGATTGCACCTCGGCATGGCCGGCCAGATCGTGCTCGACGGCCCGGGCGAGACCCCACGCTGGGACCGGTTCGCCGTCGAGTTCGACGACGGCACGCGCTTCGCGCTGAGGGACAAGCGGCGCCTGGGACGGGCGGTCCTCAACCCGGACTTCAGCCATGTCGGCCCCGATGCGGCGGACGTCGGACGGGGCGACTTCCGTCGTCTGGTCGGCGCCGGTCGAGCGCCGGTCAAGGCTCGCCTGCTCGATCAGCGAGGGATCTCAGGGGTCGGCAATCTGCTGGCCGACCAGGCCCTGTGGCAGGCCCGCATCGCCCCGGTACGCGCCGTCTCGGAGCTGTCGGACGAGGACCTCGACCGGCTCCGCCGCGAGCTGCGATCCGCCGTGCGCTCGGCGATCCGCCAGGGTGGCGTGCACACCGGAAACTTTGTTGCTGCCCGCGGCCGGGAAGGCAGCTGCCCGCGCTGCCGCCGCACCCTGTCACGAGCCTCCATCGGCGGCCGGACCACATACTGGTGCTCGGCCTGCCAGGGTTGACGGGCCCTCCGGGAATATCGACCGCGGCGCTTACCGTGCTGGTGTGTCGCGGCCCCGCGCAGCGGGGCCCATGTCGAGTCCGGCCTTCCGGTGCGGGCGCGCCGCCGCCGTGCGCAGCATCGACATCGCGCCGTCCAGTGCCGTGCGGAGCTGGACAGGGTCGCGCCGTGCCTGGGTCAAGAGCAGGCCGCCTTGCAGGCTGGCCATCGTCGCGGTGGCCAGACGACTGGGGTCGACGCGGGGCGCGAGCTCGCCGCGGGCGTGCATCCGAGCCAGGCCGTCGGCCAGATGGCCCTCCCAGCGGTCCAGCGATGCCGCCAGTGCTGCTCGGGCCGTGTCGTCTCGCTCGGCCAGCTGGCCGACAAGCGAGCCGATCGGACATCCGCCCCGGGCCTCGCCGACCTCCTGAAAGGACACGAGCTGGTCGAACCAGGCCTCGATCGCCGCCCACGAGTCGAGATGCTCGAGATGCTCGGCCTGGGCGCCCAGCACCGCCTCGGCGGTGGCGCGGACGACGGCGCGGACGAGGTCGGCGCGATCGTCAAAGTAGTGATAGAGCTGGCTGCGACTAGCGCGGGCGCGGACGCCCACGGAGTCCAGGCTCATCGCCGCGGCGCCCTGCTCGGCGACGACCTCAGCCGCGGCGCGCAGGATCCGCTCGCGGGTCTCGCGCCCCCTGACGGTCTTGGGCTCGGCAACGGCCATCGGCAACAGTTTAGACGGACTGGACTTGACAGTCCAGTCCGGTTCTGCTTGCATGAAAGACATTGGACCAATCAGTCCATAAGCCATTTCTGGCCCCGACGACAGGACGCTCAAACACCATGTCCGATGCCACCACCTCCGTTCCGGTTGCCCGCGGCGTCCGCCCGCGCCAGCCGGCGCCCGAGCTCAGTATCGATCTGCTCTCCGGCGGGACCTACGTGCTCGCCGATCAGATGCCCGAGCGCTTCACCATGGTCGTGTTCTTTCGTGGGTTGCACTGCCCGGTCTGCCAGGCGCAGCTGCGTGAGCTCGATCGACGGCTGGACGAGCTGGCCGAGAACGGCATCGGGGTGATCGCCGTCAGCGGCGAGACCCGCGAGCGCACCCAGCAGCTCCGGGATGAGTGGAAGCTCGACAGCCTTGCGCTCGCTTACGGGCTGACCGAGGAGGAGATGAGGATCTGGGGCCTGTTCGTCTCACGGGGCATCAACGCCGGCGAGCCCGGGGTGTTCAACGAGCCGGGCCTGTTCCTGATCGCGCCCGACGCCAGCGTCTACTACGAGTCGATCCTCTCGATGCCCGTCGGCCGTCCCCGCGTGGACGACCTGCTCGGCGCCATCGACCACTGGGCCGCAAACGACTACCCCGCCCGCGGCGAGGCCTGAACACCGGCTGGGAGGCCCGGGCGGGGCCGAGCCGAGCCGCGCGTCCGGGACCCATTCGCTCCGCGGTGACAGCGGGCGAAGGGCTCTGGCGCGGACGCGCCCGGGTGCTGATGTTTGCTGCGCCCGCCGAGCGCGGCTCCGTTCCCACTCGGCAATCCGGCGATCGTGTCGGTGCCGATCGGCTTCCTCGGGTGCTTGATCGGGACGCTGCTGGGCGGGGGCGAGGGGGCCGCCCTGGAGAGCTTCGACGAGGTCCGCGTGCGCTCGGCGACCGGCCTGGGCGCCGAAGTGGGGACCCGGCGCGCTTCCCGGGGCTCCGCGGAGCCCGCGGGCCATCAGGCGCTGCCCTCGCGATGAGCCCCCGCTTCGGGCTGATCGTTCCTTCCTCCAACGCCGTCGCCGAGGTCGACTTCTACCGGCGGCTGCCCGCTGGAGCGACCGCGAGAGCCTCGAAGCTGACGGGTTGGAGGCTGTGGGCATTCAGGCAGGACCGGGATCCCGAGACCTCGAGCGCTCAAAGTCAGAGGGACTTGACGACCAGGTAGTAGAAGAGGACGCCAAAGACGGCGGCAATCGTGCCCCAGAGGAGGGCCCAGCCGAGCGCTTGCTCCCGCGTCATCTGCGGACGCCCGACGACGAAGATGAAGAACCATTCGAGCAGGACGCTGGCGATCACGAAGACGCCGGGGCTGAGCCGCCCGAACAGAGCGCCGAAGATGAGCAGGATCACCGGTACGCCCACTACGGCGCCCGCGGCGGAGAGCGTGAAGACCACCTGCTCGGTGAACGCATCCCGGTAGAGGGGGACCCGCGGATCGAACGCGTCCGTGACCCGTCCCGTTCCTTGCTGGTCCATGGGCTGATGATCGCATGCCCGCTGGTAAAGCGTTGCCGAGGCGACGGACAGGGGATAAGGTTTCTGGGATGGGTGGCTACGACGACGACGACTGGGTGGGGGAACCGCCGGAGGGTCGCTACTCCCGGGATCGTGCGAAGCCGGAGTTCTGGAGGGGCCGCTGGCCACTGGCGGCGGGCGGAGTGCTCGTGACCCTCGTGGTTCTGATCCTGATCGTCATCCTCCTGACTCGGTGAACGGGCGGGCTCAGTGGTAGCCGGATCAGCGAGCAAGCGCGGTAGCGACTCCGCGGTAGCGACTCGGTGAGCGCGTGGGCTCAGTAACCGATCTGATCAGCATCGTTGACGCCGATCCGGATCTCGCTGAGCTGCTCGAAGCGTCCCCGCGCGAGCGGGCCCGGCGTGAGGCGCTGACCCGCGTCCGCCGCCTCTCCCCTGGCGAGTGGAACGCGGCCAACACGATCGAGCCCGACACTCACCATCGAGGCTTTCTGATCATCGAGGGTCTGCTTTCCCGGGAGGTCCTGGTGCTCGGTCGCCGGTGTGTCGAACTACTAGGTGCCGGCGATGTGCTGCGTCCCTGGAGCTGGGACACCGACGGCGCCCACGTTCACGCCGAGGTGGGTTGGGTGGTGCTCGAACCCTCACGCCTGGCCGTGCTCGACCACGGCCTGGTGGTACGCATGACGCCTTGGCCCCAGCTTGGCCTGGAGCTGTTCGCTCGGGGCACCCGGCGCGCACATTCGCTGGCCGTCGTGATGGCGATTGCCCACCATCAGCGCGTTGAGGATCGGCTGCTGCTGACGCTCTGGCACCTGGCCGACCGCTGGGGCCGCGTTGCGCCAGAAGGCATCGTCGTGCCGCTACCGCTGTCTCATCAGCGGTTGGCCGACCTCGTCGGCGCCCATCGCCCATCCGTGACCACGGCGATGGGCAACCTCGCCCGGAGTGGCGCGCTCAGCCGGCGAGGTGACGGAATCTGGATCCTGCACGGCGTTCCGCCCGCTCAGCTGTCCCCCCATCGCCTAGTTTCGGCGATGACCTGAGCGCGATCGTGCGCGACGGAGCTACTGCCAGTCCGCACCTGGCGGGCTGGCAGTAGCGTCCGACCGCGGACAAGCCCAACTTTTCAGCGGATCATGCCGCGGCCAACTTTCAGCGGATCACGCCGCGGCGACCGTGGAGCACTCCACCCCGACCGCCGAAGAAAGCCAGGATGGCGAGAATCGCGATCAGGAACAGGAGTGGGTGAATCGCCACGCCACCTGCCACGGCGAGGATCAACAGAATGACTGCTAGTGCGAAGAGCATCGCTCACCTCCGTTTGGGTTTGGTCAATAGAACCGCGTCGCGACGATCCAGGGAAGCGGACGGGTATGCGCGCGGACGTCGGCGTGCGGACCTTGGGGAGCGTGCGCATTGAGGCTCGTGGGCGGGGTCGCGTGGCAGGGGTCGTGCGTCGGGGGTCATCACCTCGCGTGGCGCGTCGATGAGCAATACATTGGCTGGCATCGTGCGCGCTCGAGTACGCCTCAAGACCCTGCCGTGGCCGCTGCGCAGCATCGTGGCCGGAGCTGCCGGCACCGCGACGCTGACGCTGGCGTACGCGAGTGAGCGTCGCCTGCAGCCGAAGCTGCGCGGACCGCTTGACTATGACGACAGCCTCGTGCCGGGGCAGATCGTCGTGAGCATCCTGCACTTGCCGCATGTGACCGGTCGCGAGGAGAACGAGCTCGGGCTGCTGCTGCGCTGGGGCTACGGCTCGATGTTCGGCCTCTGGCACGGAGTGCTTCGCCGCATCCTGCCGGAGCCGCGGGCCAGCGCCGTGTTCGGCGTGACGCTGATGAGCGCGACGCTGACGATGTTTCCGCTGCTCGGCCGCACGCCACCGCCGTGGCGGTGGCCCCCCGGCTTTCTCGTCACGAGCCTCGGCACCCACGCGGCGTATGTCGGGGGGGTGGCGGTCGTCGAGGCCAGAATCAACTCCTGACTCACCAGCCGGGGCACGCGGCTGAGGCCCAAGGGGCATGCGAAGGCGCCCGAGCATTCGAGCCTGGTCACGCGTCGCGATTAATCCGGGTCAGCCGGGGCCGCAAGACCGTCTGGCGGGTGGGCTAATCTGCGATATCGATGTCCGGTCCCGCCATCGTCCAAAGTGATCGCACCGTGCTGGTCGAGGTTGCCCATCCAGAATTCGAGCGGGCGCGCGCCGCGCTGGCGCAGTTCGCCGAGCTCGAGAAGAGCCCGGAGCACGTGCATACCTACCGGGTCTCGGCGGTGTCGTTGTGGAACGCGGCGGCGGCGGGCATGCGCGCCGATCAGATCGTCGCCACGCTCGTCGAGCTCTCGCGTTACGACGTTCCGCAGGCCGTCCTCGCCGACGTGCGCGATCTCTGCGCGCGCTATGGCCGGCTGCGCCTGCTGGCCGGCGAGGCCGGACTGCTGCGGCTGGTGTGCGACGAGCCGGCCCTGCTGACTGAGGTCACCCGCGCCGAACCGGTGGCGAAGCTGATCAGAGGTCGTCCGAGCCCGGGTGAAGCGACGCTCGCGGCCCCGGCGCGAGGGTCGCTCAAGCAGGCGATGATCGGGCTCGGGTGGCCGGTCGAGGATCTCGCTCCCTACGAGGACGGGGACGCGCTGGAGATCGGGCTACGCGAAGCACTCGAGGTTCGGCCCTACCAGGACGCGGCGGTAGGCGCGTGGGAGGCGGCCGGCGCCGGCGTCGTCGTGCTGCCGTGTGGGGCGGGAAAGACGATCGTGGGAATGGCGGCGATCGCCAGCCAGGGTTGCGAGACGCTGATCGTGACGAGCAACGCGGCGTCGCTGGCGCAGTGGCGGGCCGAGCTCGAGGCCCGCACGACCGTCGACCCGGACGCGATCGGCGAGTACTCGAGCAAGGCGAAGGAGATTCGGCCAATCACCCTGACGACGTACCAGATGCTCACGCACCGCCCGCGGCGCGATGCCGGCTTTCCGCACCTCGACCTGTTCGAGCGCCGCGAATGGGGGCTGGTGATCTACGACGAGGTGCATCTGCTTCCGGCTCCGGTGTTCCGCGCGACGGCGCGAATCCAGGCGCGGCGCCGACTCGGATTGACCGCCACGCTGATCCGCGAGGACGGCGCCGAGCCATTGGTGTTCTCACTCGTCGGACCCAAGCGCTACGACATGGCGTGGCGCGAGCTCGAGGACGCCGGGTGGATCGCCAGCGCGGAGTGCACGGAGGTGCGAGTTCCGCTGGCGGCGCAGGCGCGGATGGACTACGCGCTCGCCGACGATCGAGAGCGGTTCGGGCTCGCGAGCCGCAACGGCGCCAAGGACGCGCTGGTGAACACGATCCTCGAGCGCCACCCCGGTGCGCAGGCGCTGGTGATCGGCTACTTCGTCGGCCAGCTGACGCGCGTGGCCGAGCGGCTTGCGGCACCGCTGATCACCGGCAAGACACCGCGCCACGAACGTGAGGCGCTCTACGCCCGGTTCCGCGCGGGCGAGCTCGCGGTGCTGTGCGTGAGCAAGGTGGCGAACTTCGCGCTCGACCTGCCGTCGGCGAGCGTCGCCGTCGAGCTGTCGGGCACGTTCGGCTCACGTCAGGAGGAAGCGCAACGGCTCGGCCGTCTGCTGCGGCCCAAGCCGGGCGAGAACCGGGCCTGGTTCTACACGCTTGTCTCGCGTGAGACGATCGAGCAGGAATACGCCCATCGCCGCCAGCTGTTCCTCGCTGAGCAGGGCTACCGCTACACGGTGCTGGCGCCCGAGGAGCTGACAGCGGCGCCGGTGCGCCGCGCGGCGTAACGCTGCGCCGGGCTGACTGCGGCACGGTGCGCTGCGCGGCGTAAGCGCCGGGCGGGCTGACTGCGTGATCGTTACCCGGACGGCGGCCCGGCGCAGGCCGCGGGAACCGCAGACGCGGCACCGTGCGGCTATGATCGGCCGATGGCTATATCCCCCGGAGTGCACAAGGTCGGTCCCAGCGATGGCAAGATGCAGGTACGCACGTACCGCGAAGGCATGGCGCAGAAGATCGGGCACGACCTGGTGTTGGACGTGGGTCAATGGCAGGCAACGGTCGAGGTGGGGCCGGACGGAACGCCGTCGGCGATCGAGCTCGAGGCCGACTCGAGCTCGCTCGAGGTGCGCGAAGGCGTCGGCGGGGCCAAGCCGCTATCGGACAAGGACCGCGGCGACATCAAGAAGAGCATCAACGACAAGGTGCTGCAGGGCGAGCCGATCGTGTTTCACTCCAGCGCGATCGAAGGCAGCGACGGGCGGCTGGCGGTGCAGGGCGAGCTTGAGATCACCGGATCCAAGCGGCCGGTCAAGTTCGACCTGGACGTCGCCGGCGACGGTCGCGTCAGCGCAACGCTGCCGCTAACGCAAAGCGAATGGGGCATCAAGCCCTACAAGGCCATGATGGGCGCGCTGAAGGTACGCGATCTGATCGAGGTCGTCCTCGAAGTTCCGCTGCCCACCGCCTGAGAGCGCCGCGGCGTTCGCCCGCGTTCCGGCGACCCCCGGCGAGAAGCAATGAAGCCCATGTCTGGAACTGCGAGCGGCACGGTAACCGCACCAGTGCAGCGGTGCCTGGAATTGCTGGAGGCGATCGACGGCTACCCGCGCTGGCATCCGGAAGTCGTTCGGAGCGTGGTCGTCCTGGAGCGCAGCGAACAGGGCGCTCCCACCAAGGCCCGCGCGACGCTGCATGCCTCCCTCGGGCCGTTCACCAAGGACCTCGAGCTCGAGCTTGCCGTCCAGGTGCAAGCACCCGGCACCGTGAAGCTGACGCGGCTCTCCGGCGGCGCATCCGACGGGGAGGGATTCGAGGCCGTCTGGCACGTTCACGAACAGGGCAAGACGCGGATCGAGCTCGCGCTCAATGCCAGCCTCGACGTCCCGAGGCTGATCCCCGTCCGCGGGCTCGGCGACGCGATGGCCGCGGACTTCGTCGCCGCGGCGACGCGGGCGCTCGCGCCCCAGCGCCGGTAGCCAACAACGGCGCCGCTGAGCCTCAGCCCGATGCCGCCGCGAGTCCCGGCACCGCGATCCCCATGACCTCGGCGATCAACTCGTAGGAACGCCGGCGTGCCGCGTGGTCGTGGGTGATCGTGACGACGATCACCTCGTCGGCGAGGTAGTCCCGCGCCAGCGCCTCAAGACCCGCTCGCACCCGTTCGGGGGTGCCGGCGATCCCGCGGCGCGGGAGGGGAGTGCCCGAGGGCTGATGCTCACGGGCAAGGAAGGCGAGCGCCTGCTCCGGCGGCGGGACCGGGATCAACTGGCCGCGGCGAAGCAGCGTGAACAGCATCCGGCTGCTGGAGGCCAATCGCTGCGCCTCCTGATCGGAGTCCGCGCACAGGACCCAGGCGGCAACCGCCGTCTCCGGCGCCTCACGGTCCCGTCGGGCGAGGAAGCGCTCTCGGTAGCGCGCCGCGACCTCGCCGCCGCCGGGGTTGATGAAATCGGCAAATGCGTAGGGTAGGCCCAGCTCGCCCGCCCAGATCGCGCTCTGCGCCGAGGAGCCCAGTATCCACGGGACGGGCAGCTCGGGACGTCCGGGGAGCACAGCGCCCAAGCGGCTGAAGGGGTGATCGGCGGCGATGCTGTCGTCGAAGTACGCCAGCAGCTCGGACAGCTGCTGAGGGAAATCATCGGGCAACGGCTGGCGGCGGTCTCGCTGCAGCGCGCGCATCGTGATCTGATCGGTTCCGGGCGCGCGGCCGAGCCCCAGGTCGATCCGACCCGGGTAGAGCGCCGCGAGGATCGTGAACGTCTCGGCGACCTTGAGCGGGCTGTAATAGGGGAGCATCACCCCACCACTGCCAACCCGGATCCGCTCGGTGGCGGCGGCGATCGGCCCGATCAGCGCTTCGGGGCTCGCGCTCGCCAGGGTCGGGCCGCCGTGGTGCTCGGCCACCCAGTAGCGGTGATAGCCGAGCTGATCAGCCCGCCGCGCGAGGTCGATCGTGTTGCGCAAGGCGTCGGCGCCGGTGGATCCCTCCGGCACCGGCGATTGGTCGAGAACCGAAACGCGCATCGCTCGATGGTAGGGACCGGCCAGCCCGCAGACGACGGCGGGTCGCGGGTCGCCGGGAGCGGTGGATACCGTCCATGCATGTCGACTCGCACGGGCCTGCGCGCGGTGGCCGCGACGCGCTATGTGACGCCGCTTCGGGAGGGTGGCTCATTGCCGGGAATCGTCGAAGCCGACGACGACGGGATCTACGTCGCCAAGTTCCGGGGCGCCGGACAGGGGTTGCGGGCGCTGGTGGCCGAGGTGATCGTCGGCGAGCTGGCGCGACGACTCGGACTGCTGGTGCCAGAGCTCGTCAACCTCGAGATGGACCCCGCCCTGGGGCTGGCCGAGCCCGATCCCGAGATACAGGCGTTGATCCTCGCCAGCGCGGGCTCGAACCTCGGCGTCGACTTCCTGCCCGGGGCACTCACGTACTCGCCGGGCGCGGGGTGGACGCCGGACGGCGGGCTGGCGGCGGCGATCGTGTGGCTCGATGCGCTGGTGACGAACGTGGACCGCGCCGCCCGCAATCCGAATCTGCTGATCTGGCATGGGCGCTTGTGGCTGATCGATCACGGAGCCGCCCTGTACCAGCACCACCGCGGCCTGCTTCCCGCCGAGCACGCCGGCGCAGGATTCCCCCAGATCTCCGAGCATGTGCTGCTCGAGCGCGCAGATTCGATCTTCGAAGCCCACGCGCGGCTGGCCCCGCAGGTGGATCGGAGGATGCTCGACGAGGTCGTGGCCCTGGTGCCCCGCGGATGGCTGATCGGCGAGGATCCTCGTGTCTACGCGGAATACCTGACCCGTCGCATACAGCTGCGAAGCTTCGTCGAGGAGGCTGAACGTGCCCGAGCCGGCTCGTAACCCTTTCTCCTATGCGATCGTGCGCGTCGTACCGCGGGTCGAACGGGGTGAGCGCTTCAACGCCGGAGTCGTGCTGTTCTGCCGGCAGCGGGGCTTTCTCGGCGCTCGGATCGCGCTCGACGAGCAACGACTCGCGGCGCTCGCGCGGGGTCTGCCGGCGGCCGATCTTCGCCGGCATCTCCAAGCCATCGTCAAGGTCGCGGACGGAGAGCCCCAGGGCGGGCCGATCGCGGCGTTGCCGGCGTCGGAGCGGTTCGGTTGGCTGGTCGCGCCTTCGAGCACGATGATCCAGACTTCCAGCGTGCACACTGGCCTCTGCGAGGACCCCGCGGCCACGCTCGATGCGCTGTTCAGGGAGCTCGTCGAGCCGGTGCACGATGATTCCGAATGATGGGCCGTCCGACACCGCGCAGGCCTACGACTTCCGGGGGTCCGAGCGGCTGCTCGGAGTGCCGTAACGCGATGCGAGCACGGTGGCGCACGACGTGGGAAGGACGGTGGCTCGCGGCGCTGATCCTCGCGCCGCTGGTGATCGCATCGTCCGCGACCGCTGTCCCGGCGCAACCACCGCCCCGGGTCGGGGTCTTCGCCACCGCTGTCTCTGCGCGTCCGCCCCACCACAGCCGGCCCCACCGGGGCCGGCCCTTAAACCCGCATCGGTTCGCCCACGTGCTGCTGATCTCAGTCGACGGCCTGCACGAGTCAGATCTCGAGTGGTACACGCGCCGCAATCCCGGGTCGGCGCTCGCCAAGCTGGCTCGGGCCGGGATCCGGTACGAGAACGCACGCACGCCGATCCCGTCGACCTCATTCGCGGGGATCCTGGCGCAGGTCACGGGCGGGGATCCTCGCGTGACTGGGGTCTACTCCGGCGGGGGCTACACCCACGAACTGCTGGCGCCCGGAACCAAGACCTGCCGGCGCGGTGAGGCGACGGGGACGCCGGTGCGCTACGACGATTCGATCGACCGGAATCCCGCCTCGATCGCCGCCGGACAGCCCCTGGCCGGGCTCCCCGGCACGATCCTGCGGATGACGGGCTTGCCACAGAGCCTGATCGATCCGGCCAAGCTGCCGGTCGACCCGCGCGGCTGCCGGCCGGTCTACCCGCACCGATATCTGAAGGTCAACACGATCTTCGAGGTTGCTCGCAACCACGGGCTGCGCACCGCGTGGTCAGACGATCATCCCGCGTACGAGATCCTGAACGGGCCGTCCGGCCGGGGGGTCGAGGACCTGTTCACGCCCGAGCTGGGCAGCCAAGCGATCGGCTACCCGCCGGGAGTCGACTGGAGCCAGGACAACGCCGCGACGATCCGCTACGACTCCTACAAGGTCGCCGCGGTGCTGAACGAGATCGCCGGCCACGACCACGGCGCCACGCGAAGAACTGGTGTGCCGGGGATCTTCGGGCTGAACTTTCAGGCTGTCGCCTCCGCCCAGCAGCTCCCTACCTCGGACGGTCTGGCCGGCGGCTACCGGCCCGGCTCCGCGACCCCCGGGCCACTGCTCAGGCGAGCGCTGGACTCCGTCGACGCCAGCCTCGGACGGATGCTGCGGGCGCTCGCGGCCCGTCGGCTGGCGCGCTCCACGGCGATCATCGTCTCGGCCCGGCACGGTCAATCGCCGCAGAATCCGCGTCAGCTGACCCGGATCGACGACGGGCCGATCATCGACGCGATCAATGCGGCCTGGAACAGCATCCACCCGGCCGCGGGCAAGCTGATCGTCGCGGCGAGCGATCACGACATGATCCAGATGTGGCTGTCTGACCGCTCAGAGGAGGCGGCGATCTTCGTCGAGGACTACCTCCTGACCCACTCCGTGACCGGCACCACGGTCAGCGGGGGCTCGAGGACGCTCGCCGGATCGGGTCTGATCAAGGCCTATGCCGGTCTGAGCGCCGCGAACTATTTCGGCGTCTCGCCGAACGATTCCCGTCATCCCGATGTCTGGGGGGTCGCCCGCGGCGGCGTGCTCTATCCGGACGCGCAACACCAGCCCGCCGGCCATGCGGGCAAGGCGCTCGCCGCGCACGGCGGCGCGGGCGCGCAGGACCAGGATGTGCCGCTGGTCGTATTCGCGCCGGGCAGGGCGGGGACCCGGGTGGTGCGCCGGCAGGTGCAGAGCACGCAGATCGCGCCGACGATCCTGCAACTGCTCGGTCTGGATCCGCGCGCCCTGCACGCGGTCGCGATCGAGGGAACCCCCGCGCTGCCGGACCTGTAGCTCGCGCGGCTCCCGGCCGCGCGGCCCCGGCGCTGGCGCGCGCTGGCGGGCGGATGGGTCGCGTCCGCTCGCGTGGGACACGCCGGCGCGGCCGGACCTATGACCACCCCCCGGCTGTCGGGTTCCGAGCGCCGACGGTTGGCATCCGACGTCCGATTGCTTGAGTCTGCTAGTCATGACCGTCACATCACCCTCGCGCGAGCAGCTTGACCCCACCTTCGAGCCGCGCCCTGCGCAACCACGAATCGCCCCGGCGCGCGTGGGGGCCGCGGTCGCATCGATCGGGGTCAGTTTGCCTGAGACGATCGTTCCGAACGCGAGCATCGCCGGGCGGCTGGGCGTCAGCGATGAATGGATCGTCCGCCGCACCGGGATCCGAGCCCGCCATGTAGCCGGTCCGCAGGAGCGCTTGGAGACGCACGCGACGAGCGCGGCCCGGCGGGCACTCGAGCGCGCTGAGGTCGCTGCGGCCGACGTGGACATGGTGCTGCTGGCGACGACCACCGCTGACGAGGTGCTGCCGAACGCGGCGCCGCTCGTCGCGCACGCCCTCGGCGCGGTGCGTGCGGGAGCGTTTGACGTCGGCGCTGCCTGTACCGGGTTCCTCTCGGCGCTGGCGGTGGGTGCGGCGCAGATCGAGGCCGGTCGCGCCCGCTGCGTGGTGGTCGTGGGCGCCGACTTCATGTCGCGGATCACCGATCCGGACGACCGCTCGACGGCTCCGGTGTTCGCCGATGGTGCCGGTGCCGCGGTGCTGGTCGCGATCGATCCCCCCGGCCGGATCGGGCCGGTCGTGCTCGGAGCCGACGGCGCCGGAGCCGAGCACATCGTCGTCGGGCGAACCGAGGCGCTGGTCCGGATGCGGGGTCACGAAACGTTCCGCGAGGCGGTCAGGCGGTTGAGCGAGTCCACGCTCGCGGCCGCTGACGCCGCAGATCTGACCCTGGACGAGATCGACCTGTTCGTCTACCACCAGGCCAACGGCCGGATCCTCACGGCGGTGGGGGATCAGCTCGCGCTGGCGCCCGAGCGCGTCGTCGACTGCATCGGCGAGTACGGGAACACCTCGGCGGCGACGTTGCCGCTGGCGCTGGCGTTCAGCGAGCGGGAAGGACGTCTGCGGTCCGGAGATCGCGTGCTGCTCAGCGCGTTCGGAGCCGGTTTCACCTGGGGCGCGACAGTGATCGAGTGGGGGGTCGGATGACTCCGCTGGCGCTACTACCGCGTACCGATGCCCCGCTCAGCGCGCTCGAGCGCCTCGAGGTGCTCTGCGACCGCGACTCGCTCGACGTGTTTCGCTCGGCGGTGCTCTCCTCGGCGATGGGTGAAAAGGCGCGCCCCGGGGACGGATCGATCGGTGGCGCGGGACGCGTCGGCGGGCGTCAGGTGTTCTGCTACGCCCAGGATCCGAGCTACATGGGGGGTTCGCTCGGCGCGGCCCACGCCGACACGATCGTCCGCGTGCTGGAGCTGGCCGACCGTGCTCGCGCTCCGGTGGTCGGGTTCGTGTCCTCCGGCGGCGCACGCCTGCAGGAGGGCGTCGCGGCGCTCGGCGGCTACGCCCGCATCTTTCGGCGCACCGTCGCGCTGTCCGGTCGCGTGCCGCAGATCTCGGTGGTCACCGGCCTGTCCGCGGGTGGCGGCGCCTACTCGCCGGCGCTGACGGACTGGACCGTGATGACCGACGACGCGAGCATGTTCCTGACCGGGCCCAGCGTCGTCCGTGAGGCGCTCGGCGAAGATGTGACCGCCGCCGAGCTCGGCGGCAGGCGCGTCCACGAACGCAACGGCGTGTGCCACTTCGTTGCGCCCAACGACGTCGATGCGGCGTATCTGGCGCGCGAGCTGCTCGGCTACCTGCCGAGCCACCGCGACCAGCCGGCGCCACTGCAGCCGGCCCGCCCGGCTTCCGGCCGAGACCCCTCGGCACCGGTGCCCGACGAGGCACGACGCGTCTATGACGTGCGCGAGGTGATCCGCGCGATCGTGGACGCCGGCGAGCTGCTTGAAGTGTCCGCCGGGTGGGCGCGCAACCTCGTCACCGGGTTTGCGCGGATCGACGGCGCCACGATCGGCGTGATCGCCAACCAGCCCCGCCACCTCGGCGGCACGCTCGACGCCGCCACCTCGCAGAAGGGCGCGCGGTTCGTGTCCAAGTGCAATGCCTTCGGGATCCCGCTGCTGGTGCTCGTCGACACGCCGGGCTACATGCCGGGCACCCGCCAGGAGGGTGCCGGAGTGATCCGGTTCGGCGCGACGTTGGTCCACGCGTTCGCGGAAGCGACGGTTCCGCGGGTGACGGTGATCCTGCGTAAGGCGTTTGGCGGCGCGTTCATCACGATGAACTCCAAGGATCTCGGCGCGGACTACGTGTTCGCGTGGCCCCAGGCGCAGATCGGCGTGATGGGGGCCAAGCCGGCGGTCGGAATCATCAACCGCCGTGAGCTCGCCGCGGCGAGCGATCCCGGTGCGGCTCGCGAGCAGCTCGCCGCCGAGTACACCGACACGCAGCTGGGCCCTGAGGTCGCCGCCCGCGAGGGGTTCGTGGACGAGCTGATCTCTCCGGGCCAGACCCGTTCGCGGCTGGTGTGGGCATTCTCCAGTCTCCGAGGTGCGCGATGACGCGCGACGACGACCCGGTCCTTATCCCCCGGCCCGCGGCGACTTCGCCGCGGGTGAGCACGCACCACGACGGCGCCGTCCTGCTGACCGGCGCGACTGGCTTCGTCGGCATGGAGCTGCTCGCGCGCTATCTCGAACGCAGCGATCGAAGCATCATCGCTCTGGTGCGGGCCGATAGCGACGCCGGCGCACGCGCGCGGATCGACGCGGTGCTGAGCAACCTGTTCGGCGCGCAGGCGGCCAAGTACGCCGGACGGGTGCAGGCGGTTGCGGCCGAGCTGACCGCTCCGGGGATGGGGCTCGCGCCGGGCCGCGGGGTCGAGCTGGCGGAGCGGGTGAGCACGATCGTGCACAGCGCCGCGTCGGTGTCGTTCACGCTTTCGTTGGCGCGAGCGCGGGCGGTGAACCTCGACGGCACCCGGCGGCTGCTGGACTTCGCGCAGCTGGCGGTCGACCACGGCGGCCTTGATCGCTACGGCCACATCTCGACCGCCTATGTCGCGGGCACTCACGACGGCCCGTTCGCCGAGTGTGACCTCGACGTCGGCCAGCGGTTTCGCAACTCCTACGAGCAGTCCAAGTATGAATCCGAACAGCTTGTGCGCTCCCAGCCCGGGCTTCCGTTCACGATCATGCGTCCGAGCATCGTCGTCGGCGATCGCCGAAGCGGCTGGACCTCCGCCTTCAACGTCCTCTACTGGCCGCTGCGCGCGTTCGCCCGCGGCCTGTTCACGGCGGTTCCCGCGATTGCCTCAGCCCCGTTGGATGTCGTGTCGATCGATTACGTCGCCGACGCAGTCCATGAGCTCTGCGAGCGCGAGGGCGGGATCGGCGAGACCTACCACCTCACCGCCAGCGCGAGTGCCAGCACGGTCGGCGAGCTGGCGCTGCTGGCCAGCAGCTACTTCGACCGCCCGCTGCCCAAGGTGCTCTCGCCGGGCGAGTTCGCCGAGCACGAGCACGAGGGCAGCGCCGCCCAGCGCTCGGCGATCGAGAGCAGCGAAGCCTACTTCCCGTACTTTGCGATCAGGACGGTGTTCGAGGACGCCGCCACGCGCAAGTGCCTGGAGCCCGCCGGGATCCGGGTCTCGCCGCTGAAGGACTATCTCGACCGGTTGCTCGACTTTGCCACCGAGAGCCGATGGGGCAAGCGCCCGATCGGACGCGCCGAAGCGCTGGCGGCCTGATCCGTATCGCCGTGCTCGCCGATACCGCCCGCTTCCGCGCCGACGACGCCGATTGCCTGGTGAGGGCGGCCTTGGCGTGCCCGATCTGTTTGTGCGCCGATGATGTGCAGTGGGAGGCGGCGCTCGACGGCTACGATCCGTCGGTGAAATGCCTTTGCCCGAGCTGCGATCAGCGCTGGCGCGTCTATCTCGCGCCCCATCAGGCGCTGCGCTTCGGGCTGATGGTCACGCCCGCGGGATAGCCGCCCAGGGCCGGGTCGGTTGCGGCCTGGATGGCCGCGGCGTGGGGTTGTCTGGCCAAGACTCGCGTGGCTGGGGTCCGGGTGGCCGGGGCGTGGGTGGTCGGGGCGTGGGTGGCTGCGGCGTGGGTGGCCGCGGCGGATCCCGCTGGGTGCGCGACACTCGATGAGCCGGCCCGGACAGGCGGCCGACAGTGTCGAAGCGCTAGAGCTGTTCGTCGAGGTGCTCTCGCAGTCAGAGCGGGTGTCCTCCTCCGGGGACGGCTTCTACGATCGACTGTGCGAGGCGGTGTGCCGGCTGGCACGGATGCGGCGCGCGGTCATCTTTCGCTACGACGCCGCGCGTCGAAGGGTGAGCGCGGTGGGGGCGTACGGGATGGATCTTGAGCAGTTCGCCGGCGCGTACGTGACCGTCGAGTCCGCGCCGATCGCCGCCCGCGCGCTCCAGGGTGACAGGGTCGTCGAGGCAGTCGGCGACGTGAGGGGTCAGGTTCCCGATGAGTACGCGGCGCTGGTGAGTGAGCCGGCCCGGCTGGTATGCACTCCGATGGCCGCGGCGGGACGAGCGATCGGAGTGATCCTCACCGACCGTGTCATGTCTGCTCCGCCGCTCGAGGAAGCCGACAGAAATCTCCTATGGACGCTGGGAAAGGCCGCCGCACTGGCCTCGGTCGCGAGGATCATCGCGACGCAGGCCGAGAAGGCAAAGCAGCTCGAGCAGCGGATCGATCTCGCGCGTGAGATCCACGAGGGCGTGATCCAGCGCCTGTTCGGCGTGTCGATGGCGCTCGACGGGGAAGGCGATCTGCCGGCGAGCGCGCGGGAGCGCTGCGCGATCGAGACCCAGGCGGCGCTCGGGGATCTGCGCAGCGCGCTGCAGCGCCCGCTCGGGCGCGCGCCGCGAGCCACCCAGACGACGTTCGTGGCCGAGGTCGAGCGGCTGGCGCGTGCGCATCCGGATCTGGGTGTGAGGCTCGGGGCGGGAGCCCAGGATGACGTGCCCGCGGCGCTCGAGCCGCTCGCGCAATCGGTGCTCGCCGAAGCGGTCCGTAACGCCGGTAAGCACGCGCGGCCCAGCCACGTGAGCGTGCGCGTGGGGCGGCTTGACGGTGCGTTCGTGCTCGAGGTCGTCAACGATGGCGTGGAGGGACGCCAGCGCCACGCCGGCATGGGATTGCGCCTCGCCGCGCTCGAAGCCCTGCAGAGCGGAGGGGTGATCGAGTTCGGCCAGCGGGAGCTCGGCACGTGGCAGGTGCGCCTGGTCGTGCCCCACGATGTCTGAGCAGCTGCGAAGCCCGGAGCGCCTCAGCGTGCTGGTCGTCGACGACCACGACGTCGTGCACTGGGGCTTTCGGCTGATGCTGACCCAGCTGCCGTGGGTCGAGCGCTGTCTGAGCGCGCACTGCGGCGAGGAAGCGCTCACGCTGGCGACGCGCTACCGCCCGCACGTCGCGCTCGTCGACCTGTTCATCGGGGAGGAATCGGGCGCCGAGATCTGCGAGCAGCTCCGCGCCGCGCAGCCGTCCACGAGGGTGTTGCTGTTCTCCGGCGCCGGCGAGATCTCGCCGCAGGCAGCGCGCGCCGCCGGCGCGTACGGTTTCGCCTACAAGGACTGGCCGGCGCGCCGGATCGCCGGAGCGGTACGGCTGGTCGGCCTCGGCAAGACGGTGTTCGAGCGCCACGATCGCCAGGGGGCGATGGGTCTGTCTGATCGCGAGCGCGCGGTGCTTGAGTTGATCGCCTCGGGCGCGACGAATCCGGAGATCGCCGAAATGCTGCATCTCTCAAAGCACACCGTCAAGGAGCACACCAGCGCGGTGTACCGCAAGCTCGGCGTGCGCAACCGAACCGAGGCGGTGCAACGGGCGCAGCGGCTCGGGCTGCTGCGTTGAGCGGGAGTCGTCGGCGGCCTATTCCGGCGCGATTCGTGGTCCTGAGCGATTCGTGGTCTTGAGCGATTCGTCCTGCTGAGCGATTCGCGATGTGGTCCACAGGGCGACCGCCGGTAGACGATCGGACACCGCGTGAGCCCGGGCGACCTGCTCGTCCTCAAACTCATGCCGGCTGGTACTTGGCATGCACAGTGCGTCAGGACCGTCGCTGGAGGACGGCCCTGTCGCACTGCGCATGTGAAGCGTGCACAGCGCGACAGAGTCGCTCTGATCCGCCGGCACTGACGCGTTGTGCACGTGATCGCTCGCTTATCCGGAGTGATCGCTCGCCTGTAGGGGGTGATCGCTCGCCTGTAGGGGGTGATCGCTCGCTATCCGGAGTGATCGCTCGCCTACCCGGGTTGCGCGGCGGTTGCGCAACCCAGCGACTGCGATCGACGGTCATACTCAAGGCCATGAAAACTCGCGCATTTGGTCACACCGGAGTTCGCGTCAGTCCGCTCTGCCTCGGCGCGATGATGTTCGGCGAATGGGGCAACCCCGACCACGACGAATGCATCAGGATCATCCATCGAGCCCTCGACGCCGGAATCAACTTCATCGACACCGCCGACGTCTACGCGCGCGGGGAGTCGGAGGAGATCGTGGGCAAGGCGCTCGCCGGGGGACGACGGGAGAACGTCTTCCTGGCCACCAAGGTACACGGCACGATGGGCGAGGATCCGAACGAGTTCGGCAATTCCCGCCGCTGGATCGTTCGAGCGGTTGAGAACAGCCTCAGGCGGTTGGGGACCGACTGGATCGACCTCTACCAGATCCACCGCCCCGAGGCGGACACCGACATCGACGAGACCCTCGGCGCGCTGAGCGACCTGGTCCGCGCTGGAAAGGTGCGCTATATCGGGTCCTCGACGTTTCCCGCCAGCCAGATCGTCGAAGCGCAGTGGATCGCCGAAAAGCGTGGACGCGAGCGTTTCGTCTGCGAGCAGCCGCCGTATTCGATGCTTGCCCGCGCGGTCGAGAGCGACGTGCTGCCGACCGCTGGGCGGTGGGGGATGGCCGTGATCCCCTGGAGCCCGCTAGGGGGAGGCTGGCTGACCGGTCGCTACCGTAAGGATGCGCAGATGCCCGCCTCCACCCGCGCGCAACGGCTCCCGGGTCGCTACGACCTTTCGCTCCCCGGCAATCAGCGCAAGTTCGAGGCCGCCGACGCGCTCGCCAAGCTCGCCGAAGAGGCCGGGATCAGCCTGATCGAGATGGCGCTTGCGTTCGTGATCCGCCACCCTGCCGTGACCGCGGCGATCATCGGCCCGCGGACGATGGAGCACCTCGAGTCACAAGTGAGCGCGGTTGACGTCGAGCTGTCCTCCGACCTACTCGACCGGATCGACGAGATCGTTGCCCCGGGGGTGAACCTAAACCCGAACGACAGCGGCTGGGAGAATCCGGCGCTCTCGCGCGAGGCGCGGCGGTGATAGGGAGCCTCCGTCGCGGCCGGCGATAACGGCCTGGTGAGCGGCGATAGGGGGAGTAGATTTCCCCTCTCACCGTCCCCGGAAAGGCCCCTCTCCATGCTCAAGCGCGCCGCCATCGTCACCGGAGGATCTCGTGGCATCGGGCTCGCCGTCGCCGAGGCGTTGGCTGAGGAGGGATTCGCCCTGACGCTCGCGGCGCGTAAGCCGACCCCGCTCGCGCAGACCGCCCGCAAGCTCCGGGCCAAGGGATTCGAAGTCGAGCAGCTGGCGGTGGACATCGCCGACGAGGAGGGCATCTGCGCGGTCGTGCGGCTTCACCGCGAACGCTTCGGCCGGCTGGACGTACTCGTCAACAACGCGGGGTTCGGGATCGGTGCGGCCGCGACAGATCACCAGACCAAGCACGTCGACCTGCAGCTCGCCGTCAACCTGCGGGCGGTCGTCCTCTTCTATCGAGAGTGCATTGACCTGCTGCGCGCGGCGGGCGCCGAGCACCGTCAGGCGCTGGTCATCAACCTCGCCTCGATCGCCGGCAAGTCGCCGCAACCGTGGCTGTCGGTGTACTCGGCCGCGAAGGCCGCCGTAGTCGGCTACACGCAGGCGATGAACAAGGAGCTCGGCGGCGATGGCGTCAAGTCCGTAGCTCTCTGTCCGGGGTTTGTCGACACCGACATGACGGCGTTCGTAAAGCACAGCGTTCCCGTCGAGCAGATGCTGCGCACGCAGGACATCGCCGAGGCGGTCCGCTTCCTGCTCCGGGTCTCGCCGGCGTGCGTGATTCCCGAGATCGTCTTTCAGCGTGCGGGGGAGGCGGTGTAGGGAGCTTCCTGCGTGTGCGATTGCCCGCCGAAAGTGGAACAGGCTCGGGATGGAAGAAACTCCGCCAGGGCGAGCCCTAATCCCCTCAGTCGAACGTGATCACGCTGCGGATCCCGTCCTGGCGCTCCATCCGCTCAAACCCGTGGTTGACGTCATCCAACCTGATCCGGTGTGAGATGAACGGCGCGACGTCGAGCTTGCCGTCGAGGTATAGCTGCACGAACTGCGGGACCTGGTCGCGGCCCTTGACCCCGCCGAACGACGAGCCGCACACGCGGCGGCCGGTGATCAGGTAGCGCGGAATGATCTCGAGCGCCTGCCCCTTGCCCGCCACGCCGGCGACCGTGCATAGGCCCCAGCCCATCCGGGCAGCTTCGACCGCCTGGCGCATCACCGCCACCAGCCCGGTCGCCTCGAACGTGTAGTCGGCGCCAAAGCCGCTGGTCTCCTCGAGCACCCGCGCGACGGTCTGTGGGCCTCCGATCCAGACGTCGGTTGCTCCCTGACCGCGCGCAAGCGCGAGCCGCTCCTCGGACAGGTCCACGCAGATGATCCGTTGCGCGCCCTGCAACCGACAGCCCGCGACCGCGCCCAGCCCCACCATTCCCGCGCCGAACACGACGCAGGTCGCTCCGGTCTGCACCTTGGCGGTGTTGATCGCGGCGCCGAGACCGGTCGAGAGGCCGCACGCGAACAGGCAGGCATGATCGGGCTCGGCGTCCGCAGAGACGCGCGCGAGGGCGATCTCCGGCATCACCGTGTAATCCGCGAAGGTGCTCGTGCCCATGAAGTGCCGGATCGGCTCCCCGCTGCGCGAGAGGCGTGTCGTCCCGTCGGGCAGGTGGCCCAGGTTCTGCTGCTCGCGGATCGCCAGGCACAGGTTCGTTCTGGGGTCCCGGCAATGGACGCACTCACGGCACTGGGGGGAGAACAGCGTGACCACGCGATCGCCCGGCCTCACGCTGCGCACGCCCTCGCCGAGGCGCTCGACCACCCCGGCGCCCTCGTGGCCGAGGACCGCCGGCGCATAGCCGCTCGGGTCCGCGCCAGACGCCGTGTACATGTCGGTGTGGCAGACGCCGCACGCCTCCAGGCGCACTAGCACCTCTCCGCGCTGCGGCGAGGCGAGCTCGACGTCGGTCACGTTGAGGGGTTGGCCGAACTGTTCGAGCACGGCGGCGCGGATCTTCATCGACAGGTCCTCTCTCGGGGGAGTTCGCGCGAACATTGCTGTCCCGGCGCGGCCCAGCGGCACAAAGGGCGGCCCACGAGCCGCCCTCGGTGGTCGGGATAGGTGTTGCTGATTTCTAGAAGCCGGACTGGCCGTGCTCCTCTCCGAACAGGCGCCTGTTGCCGCTGAAGCTGGCGTAGACGCGTCCGCCGTCGTTATTCAATTGCCGGTTGCCAACGGTTGCCGATCCACTGAACGTGCACCGCCTCGACAGCCCTACGTTCTCAGTCGCGACCACGTGGGGACCGTGCATGATCTTGATGTGGACCCTGCCGTAGCACACCCTCGACTTGTTGACGAACCGGGGTACGAACACCGTGCCGCTGAAGCTGACCCGCGTACGACCGTGACTTACGCCATGCTTGCTGGCCCGCACGTCGGCGTGGTTCGAGGGGAGCCGGCAACCCGCCTTGGTCGGCGTGCCCGTTGTGTTGCTCCCAGTGGCCGATCCATTTCCGGAGGTCTCCCGTCCGATATTGCGAGATCCCTGGTTGTCCTCGGGACCGCCCGGAGCGATCGTCCCGCCGACCGCATTCGCGAGCTGCCGCCGGGTGAAGTGGGCGACGATCGTGGCCCCCGCGATTACCGTCTGCGAGCAGTCCGCTCCCATCGTGGTGTCTCCGTTGGCGTGGACGAGCCCCAGCGTCGCGGGGGCATAGTCCAACAGCGAGCCGCCGTGGCCGTCAAACGTGTACGTCGCGATGCTCGCGTTCGGGTTCAGCCAGACGCCGATCAGCGTCGGGCCGGTCGTGAAGCCCTCCCGCATCGGCGGAGTCGCGGTCGCTCCCTCGCCCAGGATGCTCGGGTTCGATGCCGGGCCCGGCTGCATGGCCGCGCCGCCCAGATCGACGATCTTCACGATCTTGGCTGCGTACTTGGCGACGTCGAAGAACCCGCGCGTCGGCGACTGGGGATAGCTCACTTGGAGGGTGGTCGGGCTGATGCTCGTGACGATCGGACGAGCGCCCGGGACCGTCGAGTTGTCCTCTCGATAGGCGGCGAACTTCGATGCGTTCTTGGCCCGGACGGGCTGATCGTAGGTGACGTCAAACGCCCCGTCGACGCCGGGAGCGGGCATCGCCGAGACAATGCTCGGCGCGCTGGGGACCGCCCCGCCGACAGCGCCGGGCGGATTTTTCACCTGCTGGGTCTGCGTCTCCACGGCGCCCGCGTCGACGAACTGGCGAACGTCGTCACTGGAGAGCACGCTGTTCGCGAACTTGACCACGACGGTCTCCCCCGTGAGCACCGGAGCGCCCGTCCCTCTGACCTGCCCGCCGTTGGACTGGACATACCCGAACTGCGATCCATCCGGCACCCGGCCCGGATCGAGGCGACGATTGAAGATGTAGGTGATCGCGTAGGGAGTGGACGTGCTACTGACCACGGCGGTGAGCTTCGGGCCAGTGGTCTCGCCGAGCTGCGGCGTAATCTCGGGCATCCCCGCGGGCGTCACTCCAACGGCGCCCGGAACGCTCGGGCGCCCGTGCATATCCCGGACCGCCCCCTGGTCGACGCTCGCCAGCGTGTAGCTGTTGAGATCTGCGCCGACACTTCGCTCGGCCGGGAAACTGACGTTGAGGCAGTCAGCGTTGGTCCGGTTGACCTTGCTGGCACGAACCTCGGCGCTCAACGTCTGCGCCTGTCCATAGCCAAACAGGGTGACGGTTCCCCGCGATCTCGCGAGCTTGCTCCTATCGAACGCCTTGTCGAAGCAGAGCACGCCGACCGCCGCCGCGCGTGAGGTGGGCGAGCCGTTGGTGGCGACGGTGAACGAAACCGGGTCCGGAGCCTGGGTCGAGAGCTGGGGAGCGCCGCCCTGGGGAGCGCCCAAGGCAATCCCACCGATCAGTGCGAGCGCCGCGGCCACAGCACCGATGAGCGAGACGCGTAGCCATCGGGCTGAACGTTGCGAGACTGATCTCACGAGTGGATCCTCCTCCGAGGACGTACTGGGATTGACGGAATGCCCGTTTTCGTCGACTCCGGCCCAGCGACGCGCTGCCTTCCGGGGAACGCTCCCGCGCACGATACGCCACCTGGCCGAGAAGTGGAGCCCAAACCCCGAGCACAAGGTCGAATGCCACGAGCCCGAGCGGCGACGGCCTCAACACGTCAGCCGAAGATCAGCGTCCGCAACGGGTAGAGGCGCGCGAATCCATATACGAGCAGCCCCACCCACACGAGCGTCGCGATCCTGGGGACGTACCGCGGCGAGAACAGCCTGGCCGCCAGCACGTAGATCCCGGGCATCACGATCAGCATGTAGAACAGGTAGGAGATCCGATGGGCGACCACGGTTTGTGCGGCGAACGGCGCGTACGTCCCCACCGTCCAGCTCGCGCCCACCAGCGCGACCCGGTCTCTGCTTCGCCAGATCGCCACGCCGGCGGTGGCCAGAGCCGGCAGCGCGACGAAGATGATGAACGGGTTGATCTCGCCGCGGAAGTCGATCGTCGCACGGCTCGAGACCGTCCGGTGGCCGACGAGCTTTGACACGTTCACGCGCGCGTAGTCGATCGGCTTCTGATCGACCAGCCACTGCAGCGGGGAGGAGGAGATCCCATGGGAGTGCGGGCTCGTCTTCAGCTCCTGGGCAAAGCTGACCATGTGGGCGAAATGGGTGAACGGGCTCCCCCCGTACACCATCCGCGTGCCGGGGTCCCACGCCGGGACGGCGAGGTCCATCACCCACAGCAGGCCGAAGAAGACGAGCACACTAGCCGCCGCGCACAGGGCAATCGGCTTACTCTCCGCGCGCCACCCGAGCGCACTCCTCGCGCCAGTGCCTCCGCCCGCCCCGGTCCGGGCGTCGCTCCCCTCCGCGTCGCCCCCGACCGTCCGGGCGTCGCTCCGCTCCGCATCGCTCGCCCCGCCCGCGTCGACGCCCACCCCGCCCCGGGCGTCTCGGAGCGCCCACCCCAGCCGGACCGCCTCGAACAGCACCAGCGCCACGAGCAGGTAGAAGGCGACGATCTTGGTGCACGCCCCAACGCCGAGCGCGATCCCGGCCAGCAGCGGATGGCGGCGGAAGTAGAGCGCGCCGGCGACGAGCATCAGCGATACCGCGTAGATGTCGAGCGTCGCGATCCGGCCGTGGACGAGCATCAGGTTGTCGAGCGCCATGATCCCCGCCGCGCCCACGCCGAGCCATCGGCTCCCACCGGCGCCGAGGACGAGCGCATACAGCGCGAGGATCGCGATCAGGCCGAACAGCACGCTCCCCAGCCGCCAGCCCCATGGCCCGTCGCCGAATAGCTCGATCCCCCCCGCGATCACGAGCTTAGCGAGTTGCGGGTGCTCGGCGTTGGGATCCTTGCCCGACGGCGCCCCGTAATAGGGCGAGGTGGCGGGCCGTTGGACGCCGTCGATCGCCCGCGCGGCATTGACGTAGAAGGCCTCGTCGAAGATCAGCGTGTGCTGCCCGGGAGTCCTACACGGCGCCTGGCAGGGCTGGGCGAGGCGGATTACCCGCGCTCCGAGCGACAGGGCGAGAATCAGCGCGAGTGCGAGCAGCGGCGTTCGCGGATCCGCCAGCAGTCGACGGACCCGGTCAGGCATCGCCGGACCGCGCAAGCCCGGAATCACGCTGCTCAGCGCGCGGCTCGTCGCAACGACAGCGTCAGCAGCACCAGCACCACCAGCGGCGTCACCCACCAGGCGGCCAGGCCGGCGCCTGCCACCAGCGCCGTCAACCCGAGCGCGACGACGACGCCCAGCGCGGTGATCCAGTCGTCTCCGACGACGAACTCCCACACGCCCTTCGCGCCCGCGACGATCCGATTCATGCCGGCTCGCCGACGATCCGGTTCATGCCGCGACGACCCGGCTCATGCCGGCTCGCCGACCGTCGCCGCGTGTGGGGCGCGGCGCAGCCACCCGACGAGAGCCACGGCGAAGATCGCGACCACGGGGATGATCACGAGCAGGGCAGTGTCCTTCCCCGGCCAGGTGGCGCCCGCCCCTTCCGCCCCCCAGAACATCCCGAACGAGGTCAGCATCGCGCCGACCCCGAACTTGAGCGTGTTCTCAGGCACGCGGGCCAGCGGTGCCCGCGCGGCGACGCCGGCACCGACCACAAGCGCGATCGCGACACCGGCGGACGCCGCCGCCAGCGGAATACGGTGCTGGTTGGCCCCGAACGTGAGCACGATGAACGCGACCTCGAGTCCCTCCAGCAGCACACCCTTGAACGCGAGCGTGAACGAGTAGCCGTCGATGCGCTTCGGAGGCTTGACTCCGGCCGCCAGCGCGGCCGTTCGCTCGCGAGCGAACGCGTCGGTCTCGTCGTGCAACGCCTTCAGTCCCGCCGCGCGGAGCACGGCCTTGCGTAACCACTGGAGCCCGAACACGAGCAGCAGGCCGCCGACCGCCACGCGCAGCACGTCGATCGGCAGCGCCGTCAACGCGGGCCCGAGCGCCACGATCAGGACCGCGAGCACGCCAAGCGCGGCGCCGACACCGTAGAACGCGGACGACCAGCTCCTGGTGGTGCCGACGGCGAGCACGATCGTGAGCGCCTCCACCGCCTCGACCGCGCACGCGAACAGGACCGACAGCGCAAGACCAATCTCTTGTCCTGACATCGAGCTTCAGTATCGCGCACGAGAAGGATCCACGCCCGCCTCGCGCGGTCGCGAACGGCCTCGCTTGCCGCCCGCGGGCACCGGGTCGCCCGACTCGCGGCGCGGGCGCTCACCGTCGGGCGAGCCGGGACGGCCCAGGCCAGCCTGCCGGGCGCCTCCGTGCGGCATCATCAACGTGATGAGCTTCTCCGAAGGCCACGGGCTGGGCGCGTCGCACGGTGCGGGCACCGGCTCTGGGCGTGGCCTTCGGGGTGGCAAGCAGGAGCCGCCGCCGTTGATGGATCCAGAGCGCAAACGCGATCCGCACCGGATCCTGTCGCTGTTCGCGCGCTATCGCGGTCGTCTCGGCGCGGTGGTGGGGCTGATCATCTTCTCCTCCGCCCTCAGCATGATCTCTCCGTTCCTGCTGCGCGCGGTGCTCGACGACGCGCTCCCGCACCGCGACGGCGGGCTGCTGAGCCAGCTCGTGCTGGGGATGGTCGGGATCGCGATCGCGACCGCCGCGATCAGCGTCTGGCAGACCTACATCTCCAACGTGGTCGGCCAGCGGGTGATGCACGACTTGCGCGCCGCCGCCTACCGCCACCTGCAGCGGATGTCGCTGGTGTTCTTCACCCGAACGCGGACCGGCGAGGTCCAGTCGCGGATCGCCAACGACATCGGGGGGATCGACAGCGTGGTCACGACCACCGCGACATCGGTGGCGCAGAACGCGACCATCGTGATCGCGACGATCGTCGCGATGGTGCTGCTCGACTGGCGCCTGGCGGCCTTCTCGCTCGTGTTCGTGCCTCCGTTCGCCTGGCTGACCCGCCGCGTGGGTCAGGTCCGCCGGAAGATCACCACCGAGCGCCAGGGACGGCTGGCGGATCTCTCGGCGCTGGTCTCGGAGTCGCTGTCGGTGTCGGGGATCATGCTCGGCAAGACGATGGGCCGCGGGCGCGATCTGGCCACCCGGTTTACCACTGAGTCCAGCGAGATCGCCGAGATCGAGGTCCGCTCGCGGATGGCCGGGCGGTGGGTGATGTCGACGATCCAGATGGTGTTCGCGATCCAGCCCGCGCTGGTCTACTGGATCGCCGGCCAGAGCTTTGTGCACGGCGGCCACGCGATCTCGATCGGGACGATCGTCGCGTTCACCCAGTTGCAGGTCCGGCTTCTGTTCCCGATCCAGAGCCTGCTCTCCACGGGTGCCGATCTCGAAGCGTCCTTGGCGCTGTTCGACCGGATCTTCGAGTACCTCGACCTCCCGATCGACATCGTCGAAGCCTCCGATCCGGTGACGCTGCGCCCCGGCGAGCTGCTCGGCGAGGTCCGTCTGCAGGGGGTGTCGTTCCGCTACGCGGGCGATGGCCCGTGGACCCTGCGCGAGATCGATCTGGTGATCCCGGCCGGCACCCGGACGGCGGTCGTGGGGGAGACCGGCTCCGGTAAGACGACGCTCGGGTACCTTGTCGCGCGGCTCTACGAGCCCCAGGCTGGAAGCGTGACGATCGACGGGGTGGACGTGCGCGACGCGAGCTTCGAGTCGCTGGCGGGGACCGTCGGTGTCGTCTCGCAGGAGACCTACCTATTCCATGCCAGCGTGCGTGAGAACCTCCGCTTCGCCCGCCCCCAGGCCACCGACACCGAGCTCGAGGACGCGGCGGCGACCGCGAGGATCCACGCCCTGATCGCGTCGCTGCCTGAGGGCTATGACACGATCGTCGGCGAGCGCGGCTACCGCTTCTCCGGCGGGGAGAAGCAGCGCATGGCGATCGCGCGCACGGTCCTGCGCAACCCTCCCGTGCTGGTGCTAGACGAGGCTACGAGCTCGCTCGACACGCAGACCGAGGCGGCTGTCCAGGCCGAGCTCGAGCGGCTCGCGCAGGGACGCACGACGATCACGATCGCCCACCGCCTCTCGACGATCCGCGACGCCGAGCAGATCGTGGTGCTCGACCAGGGACGGATCGCCGAGCGCGGCAGCCATGAGGAGCTGCTCGATCGCGGCGGGCTCTACGCGGCGCTGGT
>JBPCRJ010000002.1:0-2861 GCA_050996975.1 Solirubrobacteraceae bacterium
GCCCCGTCCCGCCGTCCCGCGCACCGCCGCCGCCGCGCGGCGCACCGCGTCGGCAAGCTCCCGCAGCGATACGCTTGGCGCGCCCGCACCCGCACCCGCTCCCGCACCCGCACCCGCACCCTCCCCCGCACCCGTAGAGCCACTCATGCCGTGGTCGCGCTACCGGGTTGAAACACGCTCTCCAGACGCTCGAGCGAGGCCGGCGGGCCGAGCGCGACGAGCATGTCCCCGGGACCGATCACGCTCTCGGGCGAGGGCTGGGGCTCGAGCGTGCCGTCGACCCGGCGCAGCGCCACGATCACCGATGCTCCGCGCACCTGCTCGATCGTCTTCCCGACCCCTTCGCACGCCGGCGAGACCTCGATCTCCTCCATCCGGAAGTCCGCGACGTCGAGGGTGCCCCCGATCTGCGGGTGAAGCGCGACGCGTGCCATCAGCGAGCCCGACGCCTTGTACGGCGAGATCACGCGATCCGCGCCCGCCCGGAGCAGCTTCTTCTCCGAGTCCTCAGCCGACGCCCGGGCGATGATCACGATGTCCGATCGCAGCTCGCGCGCGGTGAGCGCGATGAAGATGTTCTCCGCGTCGGAGTCCACGCACGCGATGATCCCCTTCGCGCGGGCGATCCCCGCCTGCTCGAGCACCTCGTCGTCGGCTGCCTCGCGCTCGAGCAACCTGACTCCGGCGGCGTCCGCCGCCTCGCGGTTGTCGGGGTTGGGGTCGATCACCACGTGCGCCTCGCCGGCGACGTGCAGGTCCCGGGCAACCTGGCGCCCGACGCGGCCGAAGCCGCAGATGATGTAGTGGTCGCGGTACGAGTCGATCATCTTCTGCGCACGACGCTCCTTGAGCAGCCCGCTGAGCTGGCCCGAGACGAAGAACTCGGCGACCGTCGCGAGGGCGTAGAAGAGCGTACCTATGCCCAGCAGCTCGAGTCCGACGGCGACCGCTCTTCCCGCGGTGTCGCGGGGAAGCCCAATCCGCCCGAGGGTCGTGACCGTGTCGAGCGTCCAGACGAACCCGTACGCGAGCGACGTCCCTTCGGTGATCGCGAACCCAGTGGACCCGGCGAGGATCAGCACGGCGAGGGCGCTCAGCAGGATGCCCAGCCGGCGCATGAACTGCCGCAGCTCGCGCCGGGCGCGCAGGCGCTGGGCCAGCGCGCGACGGCGGACCTCGCTGCGCTCAGCCATTGCCGATCGAGCCCATCATCAACCGCGGATCTCGCTGCGCCCGGAAAGCATCAGCGGTCAGTAGTGGTATGGCTCGCCCGCCAGGATCTTGTGGGCCCGGTAGAGCTGCTCGAGCAGGACGACGCGGGCGAGCTGGTGGGGAAGCGTGATCGCCCCGAGCGAGAGACGATGGTCGACGCGCTCGAGATCGAGTCCGTGGGGACCGCCGACCACGAAGCACAGGTCGCGGGCGCTCCGGCGCCGGGCCTCGAGGAAGCGGCTGAAGCCAAGCGAGTCGGGCTGCTCGCCGGCGCGGTCAAGCAGGGACACGTACGCGCGCGGCGGGACCCGGCGTCCGACCTGCTCGTCCTCGCGCACCTCGACCAGCTCCAGGCGGCCGTGGCGCGCGAGCAGCTTCTGGTAGTGCCCCACATCGTCAGCGAACGGCGGGCGCAGCCTGCCCACGGCGACGACGACGATCCTCACGATGGGATACTACGCCGATATGGACGAACCCCCCCCACCTGAACGGCACATCAACATCCACTTCTCGCCGGAGATCATGGCCGGCGTATACGCCAACTTCGCCAACGTCAGCCACTCCGACTACGAGTTCACGGTCACGTTCGCGCGCGTGGACCACGAGGTCGAAGAGGAGGAGATCCCGGGCGTCGTCGTCTCCCGCGTCAACCTGTCGGCCAAGTTCATGCGCGAGCTGATCGACGCGATGCAGGACAACTACTCCAAGTGGCAGACGCGCGAGGGGATCAAGAACCTGCCCGAGTTCGGCGGTCCGCCGGCCGAGGACCGGCCAGGGCCTCCCGGCCAGGACTGACAAGCTAATCAAGGGCGGGCTCCGCCCGCCCCTTTTTATAGTCCAGAGCCGCACCGATCCGCGCTCCCGTGGAAGGGTGCGTGGCCAGCAGCGAGGTGACCCATCGCGGCGGATCGAGGTCCGCCACGTTCTGCAGCGCGATGGTCCGCTCGAACGAGACGAACGCATCCGGCGAGCCCGACAGCGCGAGCGCGTACGCATCGGCGCGGCGCTCGAGCGCGCGCGAGAGCCGGTTGGCCACCAGCCCGATCGGCGCGGCCACCAGCGCAGCGCACAGCGCCAGCGCGGGGAGCGCTGCGGGGGTGCCGCGCACCGGGGACACCGCCCAGCTCAGCCGCTGGACCGCGAGCGCTCCCGGAGGCGCGACGATGCAGGCGTAGAGGACGCCGCGAGCGAGATCGCGGTAACGCACGTGCGCGAGCTCATGAGCGACCACGACGCGGATCTCCTCGCGCGTGTAGCCAGAGTTCTGACCGAGCAGCGTGTCGTAGAGGACGACGCGCTTGCTCGGGCCCAGGCCGGTCACGTACGCGTTGGCGGCGGTGCCGCGGCGGCTCGCATCGACCGAGTAGACCTCCCCCACGTGCACGCCCGCTGCCCGCGCCAGGTCAAGCACGTCCGCACGAGTCTCACCGCCGGGAAGCGGGGTGAATTCGTTGAACAGCGGATCGAGGGTCAGCGGCGCCAGCGCGGCCAGCAGCGCGCTGGCGATCACCGAGCCCGCCCCCGCTGGAGCCCACCAGCCCCGCGGGTAGCGTCGGCTGGCGCCTACCACGCCCGCGCCGGCGCCGCCGGCGAGCAACGCCTCGAGCGAGGCGCCCTTGAGCACGTCGAGCCCCCACCCGCTCCAGGTC
>JBPCRJ010000084.1:0-4725 GCA_050996975.1 Solirubrobacteraceae bacterium
GTCACCCGCGGAAGCGGATGCAATGCCGCGTCGTTGGGTGGTTCGATCGAACCTCTCGGGGGCGTGGGCGCCGCGCGTGGCACATGTCGCACGCGGTGGCGGGCAGCGCCCGCCACTCGGGGTCCGCCGAGCATGCGGCAATCTTGTCAGAGCGCGGTCTCCCGCGAGCTTCCCAGCGCCAGCGGGCAGAATGGGAGGCATGAACGAAGCCGCTGCACTCGCCCGCCGGTTGCGCGCGGCGGTCGGCGACGAGCGGGTCCTCGCCGCGATCGCCTCGATCCCTCGTGAGCGCTTCGTTGCCGAGCGTGAGCGCAGCCGCGCGTATGAGAACGTCGCGTTGCCGATCGCGTGTGAGCAGACGATCTCGCAGCCGGTGGTGGTTGCCCGGATGCTCGAAGCGCTCCATCTGTGCTCCTCTGACTGCGTGCTCGACATCGGCACCGGCTCCGGTTACCACGCGGCGCTGCTGGCGCTGCTGGGGGGGAAGGTATGGACGATCGAGCGCCACGCTCAGCTGCAGGCCCAGGCAGAACGGACCATCGACGAGCTGGAGCTCGACAACGTCACGTTCGTGCTCGGCGACGGTTGCGATGGCCTGCCGGCGCAGGCCCCGTTCGACGCCATCAACGTCGCCGCCGCGACACGTGAGGAGGTCGCGCGGGTGCTCGAGCGCCAGCTCGCCGTGGGTGGGCGCATGGTCGCGCCCGTCGGAGTGGCCGAGCAGTACCTGACTGTGACCTGGCGAACCGCTCAAGGCTTTGAGCGCGCAAAGCTCGAGCCCGTACGGTTCGTGCCGCTGATCGCTGGCGCCACCGACTAGCGCAGCGGAACCTGGCGCACTTCCGGCCCGCTAGACTCCCTCCCTCGGTGTTTGGTGATCGTAATCGGGGCTTGCGAAGCTCGGCCCTGGCAGGGCGCGTCACGCGCTACACGATCGGCTCGATCATCGCTGCGGCGACGAGCGCGGTGGTGTTTGCCGCGCTCTACGTCGCGGGCGTGGGCACGACCGGGTGCTCGATCGCGGCGTTCGTCGCCGGCGCGATCCCCAACTGGGTCCTCAACCGGCGCTGGGCGTGGCGCCTGCGGGGACAGCTCGCGATCGGCAGAGAGGTGATCGGGTACGTGGCGATCTCCGTCCTGTCGCTGATCGCCACCTCGCTCAGCACAGCCTGGGCCCAGCAACACGTGCAGAGCATCCCGGCGCATCACGGTATCCGGGTGCTACTGGTGACCGCGTCCTACCTGGCGGTGTTCGCGGTGCTGTTCGTCGCGAAGTTCGCCGTTTACGAGTTCTGGGTCTTCTCGGGTCGCAGCCGCGTGCGCGCGGCCCTGCGGTCGCGCCGCCAGGTGTGGAGCGCGGCGCGGGCGAACCGCACTCCGTAGCCGAAGTTCCCGCCCTTCTTGGTGGTGGTGGCGTGAGCCCCGCGATCGCGCATCGTGGTCGGCACCTCGGTCACTCTGAATCCATGCAGCGCGGCGCTGATCATCAGCTCGGAGGCCTGGTATTGCGACTGCTCCAAGGTGACCGCTTGGGTGACCTCGGCTCGCATCGCCCGCAGCCCGCACGCTGGATCGGTGATCCGTTGACCGATCAGCACGCTGATCAGCGCGCCGAACACGATCACGCCGGCATGGCGCACGACATCGGTGGTCAGTTCGGTCCCGAGCCGGCGGGAGCCGGTGACGAAGTCGGCCCGTCCGTCGAGGAGCGGCTCGACGACCCGGCCGAGCTCGAGCGGCTCGTACTGGCCGTCGGCGTCGAGCGTTGCGATCACCGAGGCTCCGCGCGCGCGCGCTAGCCAGTAGCCGAGGCGCAGAGCGGCCCCCTGTCCCCGGTTGACGGGTACGTCGCACACGAGCGCGCCGCCCGCGGCCGCGCTGGCGGCAGTGTTGTCCCTGGACCCGTCGACGACCACGATCACCTCGGTCGCCAGTCCAGCGGCCTCGGCGGGCACCTCGGCGACGACAGCGCCAACCGTTGGCTCCTCGTTGTAGGCGGGGACGACTATCGCCAGCGGTGCGCCCCCACCGACGGGATGAGCCGCGAGGAATGCGGCGACCGCGTCGCGCTCCTCTGGCGCGAGTGCCGTCGGCTCCGCGTGGGCGGCCAATGGGCTGTGCGCAGCGATGCTCACGCGGGGCCGCGGACCGGACGGCGACCGGCAGGTAACCACGGGGGGGCGCCGTCGATCTCCGCCCGCGACCATTCCTCCCATACGCCGGGGAGACCTTCGTCCAGGCTGTGGCGCGGCGACCAGCCAGCGGCGTGAGCGCGGCCCGGATCCACCACCACGGCCGGCATCTCGCCCGGCTTGGCCGGACCGTGGCGCACCTGCAGCTCGGCCCCGCTGACGTGCCGGACGGCATCGACGACCTCGAGCACCGAGAGCGACGCTCCGCTGCCCAGGACCATCGGCCCGTGCCAATCCTCACGCACGAGGGCCAGGCGGACCGCAGCGACCACGTCGCTGACGTGGAGATAATCGCGAAGCTGGCGACCGTCGCCGTAGACCTCGAACGTCCGATCGCACCTAATCGCTCGCATCAGCCGGGCGACGATGCTGTCCTTGGCCTGCATCCCAGGGCCGTACACGTTGGTCAGGCGCAGGCAGGCGCAACGCAATCCGTACGAGGCGGTGTACGCGGACATAAGCATCTCGGCGGCGGCCTTGGTCGAGCCGTAGGGTGTCAACGGTCGCAGCGTCGCCGACTCGGAGATCGCCGGACCGTCCATCGGTCCGGTCACGGCGTTGGTCGAGGCGAACACGAGCGTCTCGCACCCGGCGGCACGCGACTCCTCGAGCAGGCCGGCCGTGGCGGCGACGTTTGTGCGATAGGTCAGCTCTGGATGCTCGAGCGAGCGCAGTACGGACGTCACCGCCGCGAGATGGACGATCGAATCCGGTCCCCCCTTGAGCGCCGCCTCCCGCACGGACCGATCGGCAAGGTCCCCCTGGACGACCTCAATCTCGGGATCGGGATGGGGGGCGAGATCGACAACGCGCACGTCGGCGCCCGCCGCGGCCAGCTCGGCGACGACGTGACGTCCGATAAACCCCGACCCTCCGGTGACGAGCACGCGGCGCCCGCCCAGTTGATCGCTCACTTTGTTGGGGACAACTCGCCCGGGTTCGGCGCCGGCTCGCTGGAAGGGTGGGGTAGTTCGCCCGAGGGCGCGGGCAGCGTGCTGGAGGTCTCACGCCACCGCACCGTCGGCAGGATCGCCGCGAGGTCCACCCGGTCCTTGTGGCGCTCTACGACAGCGAACAGGTGGTCGATCAGGGTGTCGCTCAGCATGGTCGGCTTGAGGCCGAGGTCGACCAGAGCGGTGTGCTTGGCCTGGAAATAGTGGTTCTCGGCCTCGACGCGCGGATTCTCGATCTCCTCGATCGTGCATTCCCCGGTGTAATCGCCGGCGATCGTCTCGGCGATCTGACGCACCGACAGCTGCTCGGTGAACTGGTTGAACACCCGGAACTCGCCGCGCTGCGCCGGAGCCTCCGCGCTGATACGGATGCACTCGACGGTGTCGAGAATGTTGATCAGGCCACGCGTCTGAGAACCGTTGCCGTAGACCGTGAGCGCGTGGCCGAGGACGGCCTGGATCACCATCCGGTTGAGCACGGTCCCGAACACACCGTCGTAGTCGAAGCGGGTGGCCAGGCGCGGATCGAGCTTGGAGTGCTCGGTGTCGGCCCCGTACACGATGCCCTGGTTGAGATCCGTCGCTCGCATCCCCCAGATCCGGCAGCCGAATTCGATGTTGTGGCTGTCGTGCACCTTCGAGAGGTGGTAGAAGGAGCCCGGCCGCTTCGGGTACAGGACCCGGTCGCTGCGGCCGTTGTGCTCGATCGTGATCCATCCCTCCTCGATGTCGATGTTGGGAGTCCCGTACTCGCCCATCGTGCCGAGCTTGACCAGGTGGATGTCGCGGTCGATGTCGGCGATCGCGTACATCACGTTGAGATTGCCCACGACGTTGTTCGTCTGCGTGTAGACAGCGTGCGCCTGATCGATCATCGAATACGGCGCCGCTCGCTGCTCGCCGAAGTGAACGATCGTCTCGGGCCGGAAATCGCCCACCATCTGGTGCACGAAGGGCGCGTCGCAGAGGTCGCCGACATAGGTCTTGATCGTCTTGCCGCTGACTTCGCGCCAAGCCGCCACCCGCTCGTCGAGCGTGGCGATCGGGACCAGACTCTCGACGCCCAGCTCGACGTCGTAGCCTCGCCGGGCAAAGTTGTCGGACACCGCCACGTGGTGACCGGCGGCGGACAGGTGCAGCGCCGTTGGCCACCCTAGATATCCGTCACCGCCAAGGACCAAGATTTGCATACGGACGCTCCAATGCCGCTACTAGATTGGGATCTTCAGCGCTCTCGGCCTGACGAGGCGGCCCGTTCATTCGGCCAAAACAACTGATCGCCGACCGGCGAGGGCCCGAGGATAGCCGACCCGGGAACCGGAGGCGGACTCGATCCGGCGAATCAGGCATACCTGGCAGACCGGGACGAGCCGGGTCAGACCACTCTGTTCCTCGTTCAGCGTCACACGGTGGCCGCCAGCATCGCCACGGCGATTGGCGCAGGACTCACCGCCCGACAGGTTCTCGCCGAGGTCACGGCGTTCGCCGCGGGGCAGGCCAAGGCGGTTCAGGTCACGGCCCAAGCGACTCGCCGCCGCAGTCAAACGGCAAGCTTCAAGGATTAGCGACATCCCAGCTAG
>JBPCRJ010000086.1:0-2995 GCA_050996975.1 Solirubrobacteraceae bacterium
TGCTCCCGCGGCTGCGATCTCGCCGCCGAACAGGTTCCAGCTCATCGCACGCTCTAGGCGCTCGGCCATCGGCGACTCAATTGCTGCGGCCAGCTGGTCGGGATCGAACGGAACCTCGCGCGGCCTCACGTCCAGCACCAGCTCCTCGCCGACCACAGCAGCAAGTCGCCCAAGCATCTCCACGGTGGGCGACACGCGCCCGTGCTCGATCCTGCTGATCGCCTGCTGCGTCGTGCCAGCCCGGTACGCAAGCGTCAGCTGACTCAGGTGATGACGCGCGCGCAGTTCACGAAGCCAAGACGAAGCATTCACCGCTCACATCTTATCTGATGTCAAGCGATCGATCCTAGTGGCGGGAGCACCGTGGGTGCACGTGGTGTGTCTGCCTTTCCGGGCGGCTTCGGCTCGGTTATGGTCGACGTGAACGCCGGCAGGTTCGAGACGCATCTGCCGGATGACCGCGAGCTGGCTCGCGCCGCGGCGCTTGTCGGACCTATGCGGATCTTCCCCTCGGGTTTGTGGTCGCGAGCGGGTTCGTGGTCGCGAGCGTGCTCGCGGTGGTCGAGCGTCTCGGTGAGACGAAGCTCGCGACGCTCGATCGTCGCCGCTTCAGGATCGCGCGCCCGGCCCACGTGGATCATCTGTCGCTGCTGCCCGGCTGAGGGCGCGAGACACGGGCTCAGTGGCTCAGTCGTGGACCGTGTTCGGGGCCTTCGCGTTCGAGCCGCCGCGACCGATCGGCGCGAAGCGGTGGGGAGGCGACGGTCGGGGCGAGGGTTTGCTCGCGGTCGGTCTCGAGCTCCATGATCCGCCTCAGCTCCGGCAACCGGGCGACGTCCTGACCTCGGTGCAACGCCGCCGCCATCCGAGCGAGATCGCCGGCTGAGGCGACGAACGGCTGCAGCCCGTAGCCGAGGTGCTCCTTAGTGGCGACGTGGCGCAGGTCAACGCAGCCGCGCGGTACGCCGGCGGGAGTGCCGACGATGTTCAGCGTCCCGAACTGGGTCGAGAGCGCGAGCACCGGATCGCCATCGATCGCCTGCTCGCTCCAGACCAGCGGCTGCCCGTCGCGTCTGCGGGCATCCAGCTCGCTGGTTGCGCGCTCTAGCCGGTCGATGTTGTCGCGACCGAACGTGGGACAGATGTCGACCCCATCCGTGATCTCATCGGCTCCGCGCAGCACCCGAGCAAGGCCGCCGATCAGCACGTAGGTGACACGCTTGCGCTCGAGCGCCGCGATGATCGCTCGCGGGTCAAAGGACGGATCCTGGCTTGCCGTCACGGGTCGCTTCCACCGAAAGCACGCTCGAGCATGGAGTCCAGACGCCGTTCGGGCGATAGTTGCTGAAGCTCTGTCAACCGCTCGTCCTCAACGCGCTGCAACGGAGCGAGCTCAAGCGGGAGGTCAAACCCGCACGCGCGGACCAGCTCCACCAGCGTGTCCAGGCTCGGAGCGACGGCCCCCGCCTCCCACCGGCCGATCTGAACGCGGTCCTTGCCAGTCCGCTCGCCCAGCGCACCCTGGCTTAGACCGGCGCGCAGCCGGGCCTCGCGCAACAGCGCAGCGCTCTTGACGGTGTCGGGACGCACAACCCAAGTCTATCCCGTTGGAGGGCGTGATACTATGCGTGAAACAGATCTGCCTCACTGAGCAAGACCATGGGCCACCTGCAGCCGCAGCGAACGACTTGGACTCCCGGACCACGATCAATGATCGTCCCGACCTCACGCGACACTGCAGTACGGCCCGACCACAGTCAGGCCCCCGGACACTTGCTTTCGATCAAGGAGATCGCCAGCGCATGCCAGCTCTCCGAGAAGTCCGTCCGACGCGCGATCGACGACGGGGAGCTGTGCGCGGTGAAGCTGCGCTCGCGCCTGCGCGTC
The DNA here is from genome assembly GCA_050996975.1 of Solirubrobacteraceae bacterium. Classification (GTDB taxonomy): domain Bacteria; phylum Actinomycetota; class Thermoleophilia; order Solirubrobacterales; family Solirubrobacteraceae; genus Palsa-465. The sequence goes on from JBPCRJ010000086.1 coordinate 1,888, forward strand.
ACGCCCGAGGACTTCGAGGCGTGGATCGCGTCGAGCCGCCGCAACAGCAGCAGGGCCGCGCTCGATCGGCGTCCGCTCAGGACTCGTCGGGCGCCGGCCGGGCCGTTCCGCGCTCTGATTCAGGACGGGGCTGACAGTGGAGCGATGCGATGAGCGTCGAGAAGGTGCCACGAGCGAGCGGTGCCGTATGGCGGGTGCGCTGGCGCGACGCTCAGAGTCGCCCGCGCTCGTGCGTCGTCGGACGAAAGCGCGACGCCCAAGCGCTCGATGCCGAGCTCAAGCGCGCCAAACGCCTCGGCGCGACGGCACCGGTCGAGAACAGCCGCGAAACCCTCGGCGAGTTCGCGAAAGTCTGGTGGAACCGCCACGCCGTGCCGAACCTGCAACGCCACACGCTGGAGGGATACGCGTCGGCACTCGACGTCCACATCATCCTCCGCCTCGGCGCCGTGCGACTCCGGTCGCTCACGCCCGAGCTGATCGGTGAGCTGCGCGCCGAGCTGACCGCCGGCGGCGTCGGCGACGCCGCAACCCGCAAGACCCTCGTCCTGCTCCAGAGCATCCTCGAGCGCGCCGTCGAATGGCGCCGGCTCGAGTCAAACCCCGCCCACGCGATCCGAAAGCCAAGGCAGCGGCGGACGCGAGTCGTGCGTCCGCTCGCGCCGCAGACGATCGAGGCGATGCGCGCCTACCTGATCCACGAAGGCCGCCAGCTCGACGCGACGCTCGTCGCCGTCCTCGCCTACGCCGGCGTGCGTCCAGGCGAGGCAATTGGCCTGCGCTGGCACGACGTCGGCGAGCGCACGATCCTGGTCGAGCGCTCAGTGGCATTCGGACAACTGAAGTCCACCAAGACTGGCCGGGCACGCACCGTCCGCCTCATGGCCCCGCTCGCCGAGACCCTCACCGCGCGGCGCCACGCCACCACGCGCTCGGCGCCGACCGACCTCATCTTTCCCGCTCCTGACAGCTCGCCCTGGAACGCCGACCGCGCGCGCAACTGGCGAAAGCGCACGTTCGCCGACGCAGCCGCCGCGGCCGGCGTCCCCAAGACCCGCCCCTACGACCTACGCCACAGCTTCGTCAGCCTGCTCATCGCCCAAGGCGC
>JBPCRJ010000107.1:0-63277 GCA_050996975.1 Solirubrobacteraceae bacterium
ACCCCAAAAGGAGCGCAAGTGGCGCGCGGAGCGCCGGCGCCGTGGCTGGGAAGGGCCACGGGAGCACCAGAAGAAGCCCGGCGCGAAGTGGGCGGGCCGGGCGCCAACGTAGCCCCGCGAGCGCGCCGCAGACGGCGCCCGCGCCCGCGACGCCCTCCAGCAAGCCGAACACGCCGACGCTCCCGTACACGCGCCCGGCGATCCCGGGGGCGAGCGCGTACCACTGCGCGTAGACACACAGAACCGCGCCGGCGAAGGCCGCGATCGTCACCCATACCCACGATCGCGAGCGCACCTCGCCCCAGCCGGCCCGCAGCTCGTGCGCGATCGAGGCGGAAGCCGCCGCCGGACCCCGCGGTCGCGGCCGCACCCGCATCAGCAGCAGCGCGCTCAACATGAAGGTGGCCGCGTCGAATGCAAACGCGAACCCGGCGCCGGCGCCGAGCACCAGCGCGGTCGCCAGCGCCGGACCGATGAGGAAGCCGAGATTCGACGTCGACTCGGTCAACGCGCGCGCGTCCTGGATCAGCTCCTCGGGGACCGTCTGCGGGAGCAGGCCGCTGTAGGCCGGCTGGAAGAACGCCTGCGCGGCTCCGAACAGCGCTTCGATCGCGATCAGCTGCCAGACCCGGATCGCGCCCGTGAAAATCAGTGCCGCGACCGCCGTGTGCAATGCCGCGCGAATCACGTCGGTGACGATCATCACCCTCCCCTTGAGGTGGGGGAGGCGATCGGCCCACACCCCGCCGAGTAGCAGCAGCGCAACGAGCGCCGTCGCCTGCGCACCGAGCACGAGGCCGAGGTCGCTCGCGGAGCCCGTCGCCTGGGTGATGAACAGCGCGATCGAAACGACGACGACCTGGTCGCCGACCACGCTCGCGGACTGACCGAGGAACAGATAGCGAAAATCTTGATAACGCAGGACGCGTAGGTACGAACTCACGGCACACTCTCAAGCAGACGGGACGGAGACGTTGCGACATCGGGCCAGGCCGGAAGGACTGGCAACGGCAGGACGCCGCGGCGGCCAGGCGGGCCCTCAGCGGGCGGCGGCTGACGCGGGGAAGGTCAGCGTCTACGAGTGGCGAGCATCTTGAGCGGGAGCCTACAGCGTTGATCAAAATTGATCAACGTCACCACGCCTGTTGGCAAGTCAGGTTAGGCTGAGCGCGCGACCGGGCCTACGTCTACTGGCGACTGGCGACTGGCGACTGGCGACTGGCGACCGGCGACCGGTCCTAACAAATCAACGAGGGGAGGTGCGGATGCACAATCATCTGCGGAAGCTGGGGATGCGGGCGTCGCTCGCGATCGGCGTGCTGGCGCTCGCGCTGGGCTCATCCACCGTCGCGCTGGCGGGCGGATCAGGGCCGTCGGTGGTTTCTCCCGGAAACGGCCACCGTGTGCGCGCGGGCGTGATCACCCTGATCGTCAGAGACAACTCGGCGAACGCGGCGCGTTACGGCGTGTTCGCGACGATCTCGCCGACGCGCAGGCTCAACCGGTATCACCACCTGCGGGCTTGCAACGTCGTCAGCCACGGGTGCGACTTCGTCGGGCTTCGTCGCCGGCGCGGTCATGCCGGCGAATACATCTATAGGGCGAAGTTCAACTTCCCGGGCTACTGGGCGGTCACGCCACGCAAGTACTACGTGCAGGCCGAGCACGTCGACATCCGCGCGAGCGGTGGCGACCAGACCGGCCGGATCCAGTCATTCCGAGTCGTGCGGTAAGGGCGCAGTCCCAAGCCGCCGGGGCGGGTCGGAGCGTTCGCGCCCGACCCGCCACCCGCCGCGATCGGGCGCAGGCAACGAATCGCGATCGCGCTCCGAGTGCCCGGGCCCACCCGCAGGGCGGCGCCAGCCGCCCCATAAATACACTCCGCGCATGCCGAGGGTGCTACCGGCGCGCCTTGACCCCGCGATCTTCCGGCTGCCGGTGGAGCGGATCCGGCAGGGCTACTACTCCGACGCTTACTTCGTCTACACCAAGCAGCTGCTCGAGGCCGAGGACCATCATCCGCGGGTGACGATGCAGGTGTTCCAGAAGCACGACTCGGTGCTCGGGGGAATCGACGAGGCGATCGCGATCCTGAAGACGTGCGCGGGACGAGCGGATGGCGAGCACTGGGTGAGCGGGTGGGACCAGCTCGAGGTGGCGGCGCTGCGCGAGGGTGAGCGGATCGCCCCGCGTGAGACGGTGCTGACGATTACCGGCGACTACAGCCTGTTCGCGCACCTGGAGACCGTGTACCTCGGCTCGCTCGCACGTCGCTCGCTGATCATGCGCAACGTCTCGGAGGTCGTGCAGGCCGCCCGGGGCAAGCAGATCTTCTACTTCCCCGCCCGTCACGACCACTGGCTCGTGCAGACCGGCGACGGGTGGAGCGCGCACGTGGCCGGAGCGATCGGCGTCTCGACCGACGCGCAGGCATCGTGGTGGGGCGGGCGCGGGATCGGCACCGTCCCGCACGGCCTGATCGCGGCCTATGGTGGCGACACGGTCACTGCCGCGGTGAAGTTCGCCGAGCGCTTTCACGCCGAGATGAACATCACCGTGCTGGTCGATTTCGAGAACGACTCGATCAAGACGGCTCTCGAGATCGCGCAGGCCCTCGGACCCCGGCTGTGGGGCGTCCGACTGGATACCTCAGAGCAGCTCGTCGACCGCTCGCTGAGCGAGGAGATGGGGGGCTTTGACCCCACCGGCGTCAACCCCAGGCTGGTCGAGAAGGTGCGCGGCGCACTCGACCAGGCCGGCTTTGAGGACGTGCGGATCGTCGCCAGCGGGGGCTTCAACGCCCGGCGGATCGCCGAGTTCGAGTCCGCGGGAGTGCCGGTCGACGCTTACGGGGTCGGCTCCTCGCTGATCCGCGGCCAGAACGATTTCACCGCCGACGTCGTGCTCGTCGACGGTGCTCCGTGCGCCAAGGTCGGGCGCGTTTACTCTCCGAATCTCCGGCTCGAGCGGGTTCGGTGATCGGGGCGGGCGCTCAGGGCGCTCCCCCGACCGTCGGCCCCCAGCGGCGGGGATGGATTCGGATGGGGCCGCTGACGCGGCCGAGTGTGGTCTGGCCCGGGTGGGCACCGCGCTCGGTATCCTCACCGCCCAATGCTGTCGATCATCGACCACGTCGGGGTCGCCGTGCCCGACATCGACTTGGCGCTGGTGCTCTACCGGGACACGCTCGGAATGGCGCTCGTGCACCGCGAGACAATCGCCGAGCAGGGCGTTGACGCCGCGCTGCTCGACGTCGGGGACGGGCACGTCGAGCTGCTCCAGCCGCTCGATCCTGGGACCGCCGTGGGCAGATTTCTCAGCCGGCGCGGACCGGGCCTGCACCACGTTGCCTATCGCGTGGACTCGGTGGCGCAGACGCTCGACTCGCTCACCGCGGCCGGCCTGCGGCTGATCGACGAGCGTCCCCGGGCGGGGATTCGTGGCTCGCGTGTAGCCTTCCTCCACCCGGCGTCGACTGGCGGTGTGCTGACGGAGATCGTCGAGCCCGCCTCGGAGGATCACTGAGATGGTGAAGCGGAGCCTGGTCGGAGAATGACGGAGATGGTGAAGCGCGGCCTGGAGGGAGGGTCACTGAGATGGCTGCTGAGATGAGCGACAAGCCGCAGAAGGTCAGCATCGGGTTCCACGGGGGACAGGTGCTGAGCGTTCGGGTCGATCCCGCCGAGCTGGCCCGGTTGCGCGCCGCCCTGGGCACCGTGGGCTGGCACGAGCTGAGCGCCGAGGACGGCACGGCGGCGCTCGACCTGGGTAACGTCGTCTACGTGCTCGTCGACGACGAGGCGCACCGGGTCGGGTTCGGGAGCTGAGCGGGCCCCCGCGACGTCAAGGCGGACGCTCGTCCGGACGGACGGATGCTCGTCGTCAGGGACGGTGGATTACCCGCATAACGCGACAGAGCGCCCGCCGAGTCAATCTGGCGAGGGCAGTGACGCGTTATGCATCTCAGCAGGGCGCTCAGGAGGCCCCGGCACGTACAGTCCCGCGCTGATGTCGCTCCAGCAGCTTGACCACCGCGCGTTGACGCTCGCGCGCACCTGCGCGCACCGGCCGCGGGTCGAGCGCGCGATCGGGGCGTACTCCCGGCTCGGCGAGCACGCGGCGTGCTGGCTCGCGCTCGGCGTGGCTGGCTCGGTGCTCGATCGCGACCGCGTTCGGCGCCGGGCGTGGCTGCGCGGCGTGCGAATCGTGGCGGGCGCGTACGCGCTCAACCTTGCGGTCAAGCTCGCGGTCCGGCGGCCGCGGCCGCACCTGTCCGGGCTGCCGGCGCTCACGCCGACGGTCTCGCGGCTCTCGTTCCCGAGCGCTCACGCGACCACTTCCTGGGCGGCGGCGCGGGCCTATCGTGGTCTCGCCCCGGCTGCGGCGCTGTACGGCGCGGCCGGGGCGTTCGCCATCAGCCGACCGTACCTCGGGGTGCACTATCCCAGCGACGTCCTCGCCGGGGCGCTGATCGGGACGGCCCTCGCGGAGCTTTGGCCCCTAGGTTCGGGGCCGCCCTCACCCCCCCCGCCGCGCCGCGACGCCCGCTCACGTCGGCGGCGAGCACCTCGGCCATCTGATGCGCGCGGAGCACGACGGTGAAGGTCGGGATCGTCGGCCTGCCGAACGCCGGCAAGTCCTCGCTGTTCACCGCGCTGACCGGCGTGGCCGCCGAGGCGGCGAACTACCCGTTCACGACGATCGAGCCCAACGTCGCGATCGTGCCCGTCGCCGACGAGCGGCTCGACGCGGTGGCCGGGACCTTGAAGGCGTCCAAGGTAGTCCCCGACACGATCGCGTTCCACGACATCGCGGGCCTGGTCGCGGGGGCGCACCGGGGCGAGGGCTTGGGCAACCGGTTCCTCGCCAACATCCGCGAGACGGACGCGATCCTCCACGTCGTCCGGACCCACGAGGATCCGAACGTGGTGCATCCCGAGGGCCGCGTCGACCCGCTCGCCGATATCGAGACGATCGAGACCGAGCTGATCTACGCCGACCTCGAGCAGGCGGAGCGACGCCTCGAGCGCGTGGCCAAGACGGCCAAGAGCGGTGATCGCCGGGCGATCGCCGAGGCTCGTTGGCTGACCGAGCTGATCGGGGCGCTTCAGGCCGGGCGTCCGGCCCGGACCGTGCCGCTCTCGCCCGACGCCCCGGACGCGATCGCGCTGCTGGCGCCGCTCAGCGGCAAGCCCGTCCTGTTCGTCGCCAACGCGCCGGAGGGCTCCGACGAGGTCCCGGCGGTGCTCGCCGAGCACGCCCACGCTCAGGGCGCCGGCGCCGTCGCGGTGTCCGCGCGCCTGCAGTCCGAGCTAACCGAGCTCGAGCCCGAAGAGGCGGCCGCGATGCGGGCCGACCTCGGCCTGGCGCAGTCGGGCCTCGAGGTCGTCGTCCGTGGCGCGTTCTCGCTGCTCGAGCTGGTCGCGTTTTTCACCGCCGGCGAGGCCAAGCCGGCGCAGTCCTGGCACTTGCGACGCGGGCTCTCGGCGTGGACCGCGGCGGGCATGATCCACAGCGACATCCAGCGCGGGTTCGTTCGCGCCGAAGTCGTGCCGTGGAACGAGCTGGTCGATGCGGGCGGCTACGCCGGGGCGCGCGATCGGGGAACGCTGCGGCTGGAGGGCCGCGACTATCCCGTCGCCGACGGCGACGTGATCACGGTGAAGTTCACGCCGTAGGGCACGCTGGGCGCCTCTCGCTTGTCTTGCGCGTCACCGGCCGCCGGGTGCCGCAGCCACTCAGAGGTCAGTGCACGAAGCTCGGCTGATTGGCGAACGCCTGCTGGGCGGCGGCGAAGGCAGGCTTGTTGGCTCCGTCGTAGGTGATCAGGCCCTTGTGGTGCAGGCCGTCGGGGGTGAAGCCGGGCGGCAGGTCGGCGCCCCCGACCCAACCCGGGACGACGGCGAACTCCCGCAGCGTCCAGTAGATCGAACCGTTCATGAACGGGAGCTGGTCGAGCACGCCGAGGGTCTTCTGGAGATAGCCGCTCTGAAACTCATAGGTTCCCTTGATCGCCGGCGAGCCGTCGTACAGGCCCTCGGCGCCGTACTCGGAGTCCACGATGGCCAATCCGGGATAGCGAGCATGGGTGCGGGTGAGGAACGGCGCCAGGCCGCTGAAGCTGACGATCGAATGGCCGGCGGAGCCCGTGTACCAGCCGAAGTAGCCGGAGATCCCGAGCACATCGAGCTTGGCGTAGATCCGCTGTCGCGGATAGCCCGGGTAGCAGTAGGTGTCAAGGGCAACCGGCGCGCCGGGGTCCAGGCGGCGCGCGAGCTGCGCCGCGGCGCTGATATAGGAGCGTGTGCCGGGCGTCGTGTCGGGCGTCGGGGAGAGCTCGTTGCCGACCGAGTCGATCACCACCGAGGGGTGACTGCGCTGCGCGAGGATCGTCGCTCTCAGCGTCGCGAGTGCCCGAGAGCGTCCGCCGGTGCTCGCCAGCAAACCGTCGGCGTGATCGACCGGGGGCTGTGACCAGACCATGATTCCGGCGGCGTCGAGTGCGCTGAGCAGCCGGTCGCTCAACAGGTAGTGCGCCCGGGTGATGTTGGCTCCGACCGACCGCAGCCCGGACACGATCGTGTCGATGTCGCCGCTGGTGAGCGCCGCGCCGCGACCTGGGGCGTCCTCCTGGATCGCGGCGCCGTGGAGCCACAGGCGCTGTCCGTTCAGGTACAGGATCCCGCCCCGCACTTGCACGCTGCGCATCCCCACTCGGAGCTGGTTCAGCTGCTCGACGCGGTTCTGGGCGCTGGTGCTGACCTGTACGCCATACAGCGACGGCCGCTGGGGTGACCACAGATCGGGCGGTCCGTGGACCGGAACGCGGAAGCTGATCGCGAGCGATCCACCCGGACGGATGCTCGCCGTCCGGTGCAGAAACATGAGCTTGATCCCGCCCGGGGAGTTGCTCGAGACCACGATCTCGGGCGCCAGCGATCGATCCGAGTTGTTGTGCAAGGTGCCCTGCACGCGCAGCTGCCCGCAGCGGTTCCCGCACCCCAGCTGGGGCAGCACGCCGAGATCCGAGAGGGTGATCCGGCCCACCGGCGTGAGCGTCACCGGTCGGACGATCCCGCCCCAGTTCCACCAGTCCTGCGGGAAGGAATTGGATGAATAGAGGTTATCGACACGCACCACGAGCAGGTTCGAGGCTCCCGGTGCAAGCGCAGTGGCCGGAAGGCTGAACGGGACGTACGGATCGGAGCTGGTGCCGATCTGACGGCCGTTGAGCCACACTTCGGCGTTTCTGCGCACTTCCTCGAACGACACCATCCATGATCGGCCCGACGCTGCCCGTGGACCGGTGAACCTCACGGAGTACCAGCCGATCGTCCCCCGGTCAGAGGCGCGCGTCACCTGAGGGTTGAAGTCGTTGGGGATCGCGACGGGGCTCGACCGCTCGCTCGCGGCGCCACGCTCCCAATGTTGGCGGCGCCCAGTGTTGTGCGGATCGGCGCGGAACCGCCACCCCGAAGTCAGCGGGATCGGCGCCGGCGGCGAGAGCGTGACCGGCGCTCCCTGGAAGGCTGACCCCGAGCGGCCACCGCTGGGGTGCTGGGGAGTCTTGGCGGTCGCGCTCGTTCGCGCCGTCGCACCGCCTCCCCGACTGCTCACCGCCGAGCTGCTGGAGCTGCCCCCGGCCACGCCAACCGCGCGCACGGCGACGGCGCTCAGCAGCGCGACGCCGGTCAGAGCGAGCACCAGCATCACGCGCCGCATGTCGGAGAGGCTAGAGGTCACTCAGCTTCTCGGCGCGCTCGAGGCGCTCGGCCAAGCGGTTGATTCCGTGGCGGCGGGCGGCCAGTGCCCCGCCGTCGAGGTCCGTCTGGCGATCCTCGGGGCGGTCTAGCGCCACCATGCGCAGCGTCGCGATCTCGCGAAACGCGCGCAGCTGCGCCGCCGAGTCCCGGAGGGCTGCGGCGACCCGCGGGCGCTCGGCGCTCGCGGCGGCGATCGCCGCCTCGAGCGACCCGTGCCTGGAGAGCAGGTCAGCCGCTGTCTTGGGGCCGATCCCCGGAGCGCCGGGGAGCCCGTCAGATGGGTCGCCTCGCAGCGCGATGAAGTCCGGCACCAACGCCGGCTCGATCCCGTAGCGGTGCTGCACCTCCGCCGGGTCGACCTCCTCGAACCCGGACTTGCCCATCCTCAGGTAGAGGACCGTTGCCTGCTCACTGGCGCACTGGTACATGTCGCGGTCGCCGGTCAGGATCAGCGTGTGTCCGCCCGACAGCGCTTCGATCGATGCGAGCGACCCGAGCAGGTCATCGGCCTCGAGCGCCGGGTGGGTGCGTGAGCTCCAGCCGAAGGCCGCGAAGTACTCGGGCGCTGCCTCGATCTGCCACGCGAGCGTATCGGGCACCGGCGGGCGGGCAGCGTGATAGCCCGGGTAGAGCGCGACTCGGTACTCGGCCGCCTCGGCACCGAAGCACAGGATGATCGCCCGGGGCGGCCGGTCGGCCGCGATTCGCAACAGCGCGTTCGTCGCGCCGAGCAGCGCGCCGATCGGACGGCCCTCGATGCCGGCGATCGACTCGGGCAACGCGAAGAACGAGCGGTAGAGCAAAAACGGCGCATCGACGACGAGCAGCGGCGGCGGCATGGTGCGCGGAGGGTAAACGTCGCGGCGGGCAGTTTGACCGGCCGATGCTCCCGGCGGCGTACACCCGGGGGTGTAGGGGACCGAAAAGACACTCCCGCCGGGCGATTGCGCATGGTCGCCGGGCGCCCAACAATGACCGCATGCTCAACTCCATTGCCACCAAGCTCAGTTCTCGCCCTCGTCGCACGCTGCTGATCGTGCTCCTCTTCGTCGTCGTCGCCGGCGCCGTGGGGGGCCCGCTCGCCGGCTCGCTGAAGAGCTCGGGGGGGTTCGCCCCCGCTGGCTCTGGGTCCCAAATCGCCACCCGCCAGCTCGCGTCAGCCTCGGGCGCCGAGCCGACGCCGCGCATCGTCCTGGTGCTCGACACGCCCCACGGCGTCAGCGCCGCCGCCCCGCGGATCGCCTCCGTCGTACGCCGACTTGACGCCGTACCCGGGATGCTGCGCGTCAGCGCTCCGGCCGCGGTGGCGCGCGATCAGCGATACGTACTTCTCAGCGGCACGCTCAGCGCCACCGCCTCCGACGCCGACGCGGCGAACGCCGCCCAGTCAGCGTTCGCCTCCGCGCACGACGTGACGGTCGGCGGTCCGGCGGTCGCCAACCGGCAGATCGGCAGCACCGTCACCAAGGATCTCGGGCGCGCCGAGCTGATGGCGTTCCCGATCCTGATCGCGCTCTCGCTGCTGTTCTTCCGCGGCCGCGCGGCGCTGATGCCACTCGTGGTGGGGATCACGACCGTGCTGGGCACGTTCCTCGTGCTGACCGGGGTCAACCAGCTCTACGGCCTGAGCGTGTTCGCACTGAACCTGGTGATCGGCCTGGGTCTAGGGCTGGCGATCGACTACACGCTGTTCCTGCTCACCCGCTTCCGGGAGGAGCTGGCCGGCGGAGCTACGACGGAAGCGGCGATCGCCGTCACGCTCAGCCAGGCCGGTCGAACGGTGCTGTTCTCGGCGGCCACCGTGGCGTGCGCGCTCGCCACGCTGACCGTGTTCCCGTTGGGGTTCGCGCAATCGATGGGAATCGCCGGCGCGACGGTGGCGATCGTGGCCGCGCTTGCCGCCCTGGCCATCTCTCCCGCGCTGCTGGCGCTCTGGGGCCCGAAGCTGGCCCGCCGCCGGGCCCCGGACGCCGCGCCGGATCGCTGGTACCGCCTCGCTCGGGCCGTGATGCGCCGGCCCGGAGGGGTGGCCGCGGTCACCGCGCTGGTCATGCTCGCCGTGGCGCTGCCGTCGCTGGGGACCGTCTGGACGCCGATCGACAGCGCGGTGATTCCCAAGGGACAGAGCGCGCGCACGGTCACCGACCTGCTGAGCCGCGACTTCGGCGGGGCCGGGCGCTCGCCGGTCACGGTCGCGATCAGCGCGCCCAGCTCTGGCGGCGCCCTGGTGAGCGCCTACGCGCGCCGCGTGGCGAAGCTTCCCGGGGTCACGCGCGTGGCCCGGCCGCGCTCGCTGGGTCACGACACCTGGCAACTCGACGCGAGCGTGGCGGGGGACCCCGCCGGCGCGGCGGCGCAGCGCGTAGTGCGAGAGATCCGCGCCACCGCCGCTTCGGGCGCGGCGCAGCGTGTGGTGCGGGAGACCACCGCCGGCCCCTTCTCGGTCCAGGTGACGGGCGACGCCGCCGCCTTCGTCGACCAGCAGGAGTCGATCGGCTCTCACCTCCCGACTGCGGTCGCTCTGCTGGCCGTGCTCACGTTCGTCGTCTTGTGGCTTATGACCGACTCCCTTGTGCTCCCGGTCAAGGCGATTCTGATGAACGCCCTGACCGTGGGTGCCGCGCTCGCGTCGCTGACGCTGATCTACCAGCATGGCCGCCTCACCGGCCTGCTGGGCTACACGCCCAACGGCGGAGTCGAGCCCACCGACTTCCTCGTCACCGCGACGCTGGTGTTCGCGCTCTCCACCGACTACGGCGTGTTCCTCCTGGGACGGATCAAGGAGGTGCGTGACGCCGGCGTCGGCGAGCGCGAGGCCGTCGCGGAAGGCCTCGCCCGCACCGGCCGGGTCGTCACCGCCGCCGCCGTGCTGCTGGCCGTCGCGATCGGCGCGTTCAGCACCAGCTCGATGTCGTTCCTCCAGCAGATCGGGGTGGCCACGGCGACGGGCGTGCTGGTGGACGCGTTCGTGGTCCGGTCACTGCTCGTGCCGTCGCTGATGGCGCTGCTCGGACGCTGGAACTGGTGGGCCCCGCGGGGCGTGCGCCGCGTGCGGCGGAGGATCGTGCCGAGCGAGACCCCGTCCCCGGCGCAGACCAGGGCCCCCCGCGCGCTGGCCGATCAGCTCAGTTGAGCCCACCCGTCCTCACCGTCCGTATGATCTACCGGGTCGTGGCCGCACGTGCCGGACGCAATGTCGTTGTGCTCGATTGGCTTCCGGTCCTGATGATTCCGGGCGTGCTGGTGTTCGATGCGGCGACCTCGGCAGACGGCAAGCCGATCACCGTGCTCAGCGTGCTGGCCGCGTTCGTGGGCTGCTTGCCGCTGGTGCTGCGCCGCCGCGTCGCGTTCCCGATCCTGGCGCCGCTACTGACCGCCGGCATCATCCTGGTGCTCTGGCAGCTTCATCCGGCGAGCACCGTGGTGGTGATCCCGATGGTCGCGCTATTCGAGCTCGCGCTGAACGGCGACCGGCGGCGCTCGCTGTGGATGAGCCTCGCGGTCGTGCCGTGCGTGTTCGTCAGCGCCGTGCCCTTCACCTCGACGTCGAACCTCGGCCCGATCGTGATCCGCAACCTCGCGCTGGGCCTGCTGGCCATCGCCGCCGGTGACATGATCCGCTCCCGGCGGCTGTCCGAGCGCCAGATCGCGGCGGCGCGCGAGCTCCAGACGCTCCGGCGGGTCGGGGACGAGCGGCTGCGGATCGCCCGCGAGATCCACGACGTCGTCGCGCACGCGATGACGGCGATCAACGTCCAGGCGGGAGTCGCGGCGCACCTTCTTGAACGCGACCCCGGACAGGCCTACGGCGCCCTGCGCAACATCAAGCGCACGAGTGGTGACGCGCTGGCCGATCTGCGGGCGACGCTCGACGTGCTCCGCGACCCCGCGCAGGCGGCGCCGATCGGGCCCTCGGCGGGGCTGCACGATCTCGGCCGGTTGACCGATGGACTGTCAGCCGCCGGAGTCGCCGTCGATCTTGACGTCCAGCCGCTCCCCGACCTTCCGGCGTCCGTGCACAACGCTGGGTACCGGATCGTCCAGGAGGCGTTGACAAACGTCGCCCGCCACGCCGACGCGCGGACCACCAGCATCCGGGTCAGACGGGTTGACGGCGTGGTGGCGATCGAGGTGGCCGACGATGGGAGGGGCGCGGCGGGTGGGAACGACGGGCGGGGCGCGGCTGCTGGAAACGACGCGAGGGGCGCCGGCGGAAGCGACGAAACGAGCGGGAATGGCCTGCGCGGCATGCGCGAGCGCGCCGCTGCCCTCGGCGGCACGCTCGAGGCGGCGCCAGGGAGCTCCGGCGGTTGGCACGTGCGAGCCCGATTGCCGGTTGCCCCGCCCACGGCCCGAGCCGGTTCGTGATCACCGTCGAGCTGGTCGACGACCAGGCGCTAGTGCGCGCCGGTTTCTATGCCCTGCTCGACGCGCAAGACGGCATCCACGTGGTCGCCGAGGCCGCCGACGGTGAGACCGCGGTGACGCTCGCGCAGAAGCTGCGTCCACAGGTCGTGCTGATGGACATTCGCATGCCGAAGCTCGATGGGATCGCCGCGACCGCCCAGATCACCGCCGATCCCGCCCTCGTCGACACTCGCGTCGTGGTGCTGACCACGTTCGAGCTCGACGAGTACGTGTTCGGGGCGCTGCGCGCCGGCGCCTCGGGGTTTCTGCTCAAGGATGTCGAGCCGGAGGACCTGATCACCGCGGTGCGCGTGGTGGCCAGCGGCGACGCCTTGATCACACCCCGCTTGACCCGCCGACTGATCGAGGCCTTCGTCGCCACCAGCTCCCCAGCTGGCGAACGCGAACGGTCCTCCGGCGCGACGCCAGGCTCGCTGGCCGGGGGGACGGCACGCTCGCCGACCGGCGCGACTCCACGCTCGCTGGCGAGTCTCACGCCGCGCGAACTCGAGGTACTGGCACTCGTGGGCCGCGGGCAGTCGAACGCCGAGATCGCCCAGCGACTCGTGCTCTCGCCGCTGACGGCCAAGACCCACGTCGCGAAGCTGTTCGCCAAGCTCGGCGCCCGCGACCGAGCCCAGCTGGTGGTGATCGCCTACGAGAGCGGCGTGGTCGTGGCCCATCGAGCTGCCGACCATATTCCCGCCGACACGCCGCGCCGGGAATGACCGGGCTGGCCTACAGGTTCCCCTGCGCCATCTTGCGCAGGTCCATCGCCTCGTTGTAGGTCTGCTCCTCGACGCCCATCTCGGCGGCGACCTCCCGCAGCGTTCGCCCTGACGCGGCGGCCCGCTTGACGATCTCGGCCGCCCGGTCGTAGCCGATGTAGGGATTCAGCGCCGTCGCCGCGGCGAGCGTCGACTCGACCGAGCGACTGCACCCCTCCTGGTTGGCCTCGATGCCCTCGACGCATTTCTCCGCGAAGATGCGCGCGCTCGTGGAGAGAAGCCGGATCGACTGAAGCAGATTACGGGCGATCAGCGGCACACGAACGTTGAGCTCGAAGTTGCCCTGCGACCCGGCGATCGTGATCGCCGCGTCATTGCCGATCACCTGCGCGGCGACCTGGAGCACGACCTCCGGGATCACCGGGTTGACCTTGCCCGGCATGATCGAGGAGCCCTTCTGGAGCTCGGGGAGGAGCAGCTCGGCGATTCCGGCGCGCGGGCCGGATCCCATTAGCGCGAGGTCGTTGGCGATCTTCGTCAGCGACACCGCCAAAACCTTGAGCGCGCCGGAGAGCTCGACCAGGGCATCGCGATTACCCTGCGCCTCGAACGGGTCCTCGGGAGCGCGAATCTCAAGCCCGCTCGACTCGCCCAGGCGGCTTCGCACCCGCTGGGCAAACTCCCGGTGGGTGTTCAGGCCGGTCCCGGTCGCGGTTCCTCCGAGCGGTATCTGCGCGACCTGGGGAAGCGCAGCTGAGATCCGGCGCGCGCCGAGGCGGATCTGGGCCGCGTAGCCGGAGAACTCCTGTCCGAGCGTGACGGGCACGGCATCCATCAGGTGCGTGCGCCCGGACTTGACGACCTCGGCGAACTCGCTCGCCTTGGCGCTCAGCGACGTCTCCAGCCGCCCGAGCGCGGGCAGCAGCTGGTCAGTCGCCTCCTGGAGCGCCGCCAGATGGACGGCAGAGGGGAACACGTCGTTAGAGGACTGCCCCATGTTGACGTGATCGTTGGGATGCACCCCCCCACCGGCGAGCGTGGCGATGACCTCGTTGGCGTTCATGTTCGAGGACGTGCCCGAGCCGGTCTGGAACACGTCGATCGGGAACTGGTCGGCGAACTCCCCCTCGGCGACCCGATCGGCGGCGGCGGCGATCCGCTGCACGAGCTCAGGATCGAGCAGCTCGAGCTCGCCGTTCACCCGGGCGGCCGCGGCTTTGATCGCGCCCAGCCAGCGCAGCACCGGCGCTGGGACGGGCTCGCCCGAGACCGGGAAGTTCGCTACTGCCTTGTCGGTCTCTCCGCCCCAGAGCTGCTGCCTCTCGTCGACGCCGCTCATGACCGTCCTTTCGCCGTTGCGTTAGTGGTGTCGAACTGAACCGTATCGCTCGCCGCCCTCAGCTCAGCCGCAGATCGGCTCGCGCGGCGGGCGCTTGAGCTCAGCCGCAGAACGCGATCAGCTCGCGCGCTACTCCCACCGAATCGTCGTAGGCCATCAGGAAGCCGGTGCCGGGGAGCGTCCGCAGCTGCGCATCGGGGAGCAGATCCAGCGCTTCTCGCGGCCCGAGGAGCGGGTGGGCCGGGTCGTCCTCCGCCCACAGCAGGAGCACCGGCAGATCGATGCGCGGATAGGCGTCGAGCAGGTGGAGTTGGGCGTCGGCCGGCCAGCGGCGCACGAACTTGGCCCAGGAGCGCGCGCGATTTCCGTTGCCTCCGACGTCGGCGAACGCGTGCCGGACGAGATCGCGGGCGTGCGGATTGCGCTGGACTGAGAGGCGCTCGCCAATCGCGGGGCGGAAGGTGAGCGTGGCTCCGCGGGCGAGCAGTCGGTCCAAGCCGGGCAGTGCCGCCGCGCGGCATGCCACCCGCCAAGCCGCGCGCCGGCCTGGATACTCGTCGCGGCGGTGAAGTCGGTTTGACAGCAGCACGAGGCGTGTGGGCTCCAGCCGACCCGTGCTCACCGCCCGGAGGGCGATCTCCGCTCCGATGTCGTGACCCGCGACGAGGGGACGCGGCCCGGCGACCTCCCGGCAGAAGCCGGCCATCACCTCCGCGAACCAATCGGGCGTATAGGGATGCCGGGGACGGTCCTCGGAGTCGCCGTGCAGCGGGAGGTCAGGCAAGACCACCCTGAACCGCGCCGACAGCGGCCCGACGATCGGCTCCCACTCCCGATGGGAGAGCCCGAGCGAGTGCAGCAGCGCGATCGCTGGGCCGGTTCCGGTTTCGCGGTAGGCCACGCGGGCACCGTCGTGATGGTGATAGAGCCGCAGCCGCATGGGAGTGCATGCTCCCAGGTGCGCCGAGGAGCCGATCGCGGCCCGCCCACCGTTGCGTGCGGGCCCACCGTGTGCCGGCACCGGATGGGTTACGAGACTGGGTTACGAGTCGACTCCTAGACTCTCGCCCTCATGTCGGCCCCGCAGCCCCCGGCCTTGCCATCCCATCGCCCCGTTGATCCACGCGCCTCGTTCCCCGAGCTCGAGCAGCGAGTGCTCACGCGGTGGCGCGAGCGCGACGTGTTCGCGGAGTCGATCCGGCGCCGCGCCGGAAGCCCGGCCTGGGGCTTCTACGAAGGACCGCCGACGGCGAACGGCCCCCCTGCCTCGCACCACGTCCTGGCGCGCGTGTTCAAGGACATCTTCCCCCGCTATAAGACGATGCGGGGGTTCTACGTCGAGCGCAAGGGTGGCTGGGACTGCCACGGGCTGCCGGTCGAGCTCGCGGTCGAGGCGGAGCTCGGGTTTCGGTCCAAGGCGGACATCGAGCGGTTCGGGATCGCCGAATTCAACGCGCGCTGTCGCGAGAAGGTGCTCAGCCACCTGGAGGACTGGAACCGGCTGACCGAACGGATCGGCTTCTGGATCGACCTTAAGGGTGCCTACCGGACCCTCGACCCCGCGTACATCGAGTCGGTCTGGTGGGCGCTGAAGACGATCCACGAGCAGGGCCTGCTGTACGAGAGGCTGAAGGTCGTCCCCTACTGTGCGCGGTGCGGCACCGCGCTCTCGAGCCACGAGCTCGGGCAGCCGGGGGTGTATCGAGACGTGCTCGATCCCTCGGTCTACGTCCGGCTGCCGGTCATCGCCGGCGCGCGAGCGGGCGGAGCGCAGCCGGATGACTCGCGCGCCGCCCGAGCGGGTGAGGCTGGATGCGGAGCGCGCGAGGGGGACGAGCTGCTGGTGTGGACGACGACGCCGTGGACGCTCGTGTCAAACGCCGCGGTTGCCGTCGACCCGGAGCTGACCTACGTACGTGCCCAAACTCCCGGGCAGCCAGTCCAGATCCTCGCCGAAGCACTGCTCGAGCGCGTGCTCGGCGCCGACGTTCACGTGCTCGAGCGTTTCCGCGGAGCCGCGCTCGAAGGGGTCCACTACGAACCACCGTTCCCGTTCATCGAGGCGAGCGAGTACGGCGAACGCGGTCACACCGTGCTGCCGGCGGACTTCGTCACCGCGCACGACGGCACCGGTCTCGTGCACACGGCGATCGCATTCGGCGAGGACGACTTCCGCCTCGGCGAGCAGCAGGGGCTCAAGGTGGTCAATCCGGTGCGCGCGGACGGTACCTACGACGAGCGCATCGGGCCATATGCGGGGCGGTGGGTCAAGGACGCAGACCCGGACCTGGTCGAGGATCTGCGCGCGCGGGGGCGGCTGCTGCGCTCGGAGCTCTACGAGCACTCCTACCCCCACTGCTGGCGCTGTGGGACACCGTTGCTGTATTACGCCAAGCCCTCGTGGTACATCGCGACCAGTGCGGTCAAGGATCGCCTGCTCGCCTCCAACGAGACGGTCGCGTGGCATCCCGCGCACGTCAAGCATGGGCGCTTCGGTCACTGGCTGGAGGGCAACGTGGACTGGGCGCTGTCGCGCGAGCGCTACTGGGGAACCCCGCTGCCGGTGTGGCGCTGCGGCAGCGGTCACATCCGCATCGTCGGCTCGTTGGCCGAGCTCGCCGAGCTCTCCGGGGTGACGCTGGAGGATCCCCACCGCCCGTTTGTCGACGGGGTGCTCTTCCCGTGCGTGGAGTGCGACGAGGGCGGCGATCACGACGAGGTGATGCGTCGCGTGCCCGAGGTGATCGACGTCTGGTTTGACTCCGGCGCGATGCCGTTCGCCCAGTACCACTTTCCGCACGGGGACCGAAATGGCGCAGACTTCGAGCCGCGCTTCCCGGCCGACTTCATCTGCGAGGCGCTCGATCAGACGCGCGGCTGGTTCTACTCCCTGCTCGCGGTTTCGACGCTGCTGTTCGGTCGCTCCTCGTACCGAAACGTCGTCTGCCTGGGGCTGATACTCGACGAGCGCGGGCGCAAGATGTCGAAGTCGCTGGGCAACACGGTGGAGCCGTGGGAGGTGATCGACCGCTACGGCGCCGACGCGCTGCGGTGGTATTTCTTCACCTCCAAGCAGCCGTGGGACGGCTATCGCTTCTCGCCCGAGGCGATTGGTGAGGCCGTCCGGCAGTTCCTGCTTCAGCTGTGGAACACCTACGCGTTCTACGTGCTGTACGCGAACGCGAACGGGATCCCGCGGAGCCACGCGGACGACGCCGACGATGCCGGGAGCGACCTCGCTCGCTGGGCGGACCGCGGGGAAGACGCTGGCGGTGGGGAAAGCGAGCTCGATCGCTGGGCGCGCTCAAGGCTCGCGGCGACCGTGGGGATGGTGAGCGATCGACTCGATGATTTCGACGCGACCAGCGCCGGCCGAGCGATCGCGATGTTCGTCGACGATCTCTCCAACTGGTACGTACGACGATCGCGACGACTGTTCTGGGATGGCTCACCGGCTGCTTTCGCGACCTTGCGCTACTGTCTGATCACCGTCGCGAAGCTGCTCGCACCATTCTGTCCCTTCCTTGCCGACGAGATCTACGACAATCTTGACGGCGCCGAGCCGAGCGTCCATCTGTGCGACTTCCCCACCGCCGGCGCGCGGGATCAAGAGCTCGAGCGGGAGATGGCTGTCGCGCGGGAGACCGTGGCGCTTGGGCTCGCCGCCCGCGGCCAGGCCAAGCTCAAGGTGCGCCAACCGTTACATGCCGCCGTGGTGGTGGGTACCGGGGCTGAACGGGCGGCGATCGAGCGGATGTCGGAGATCGTGCGCGAGGAGCTGAACGTCCGCGAGCTGCGGTTCGTCTCCGACGCCGACGAGCTTGGCCAGGTCGAGGTCAAGCCCAACTACCGGAGTCTCGGGCCGCGATTCGGTAAGCAGATGCCGCTCGTGGCCGCCTCGGTCGCGGGACTGGACCCGGCTCACGTGGCGGCGGCGCTGCGCGACGGCGGGGCCGTGGCGGTGTCGGTGGCTGGGCACGATCACGAACTCGGCGCCGCGGATCTGCTCATCTCGATGAAGCCGCTCGACGGTTACCAAGTCGAACGGGAGGGATCCCACGCCGTAGCCCTCGAGCTTGAGATCGACCATGAGCTGCGCCTGGACGGCTGGGCTCGCGAGATCGTCCATGCGGTCCAGGCGGCACGGCGTGACGCGGGCCTCGAAGTGAGCGACCGGATCGTGCTGACGCTGGACGGCGATCCGGAGCTGATCGACGCCGGGCGCACCCACGAGCCCTATCTGGCCCGCGAGACGCTCGCGGTGCAGGTCAGCTACGAGTCGTTGGACGGCTCGGAGCCCGTCAGGATCGACGGGCGGGAGCTGCGGGTGGGGGTAGCGCTGGCATAGCCCACGCGATACCAGCTCGTTCGACGCCAGCTCGACTTTGCTACGACGCCGCGCGGGCTCCAGCTCGGCTTTGCTACGCCAGCGCGGGCTCCAGCTCGGCCTCGAGCCGGGCCTTGGGGTAGGCGCCGATCACGGTCTTGGCCGGCTGGCCGGCTCGGAACAGGATCAGCGTCGGAATCGACATCACGTTGTACGTGACGGCCGTGTCCTGGTTCTCGTCGATGTTCAGCTTGACCACCTTGAGCTCGTCGACGCGCTCCTTGGCGATTTCCTCGACCACGGGCGCAACCATCCGACACGGTCCGCACCACGGCGCCCAGAAATCGACCAACACCGGCAGCTCGGACTCGATGACCTCAGCCTGGAAGTTGTTGTCGTTGACTACGGAAACGGTGCCTGCCATTTGGGAGCTCCTTGGATGGCTTGGATAGCTTGAATCGAAAGGTACTTCAGAAAGTATAGCGCAGGGCACTCGACGCGGAGCGCATGCGGCTGCGGAGGCGTAGCGCGCGCGACCGTGCCGACACGTCGATCCGTGCCGCGCAGGGCCGGCATCATTGGCCGATTCGCCAGGGCATTGCCGTAGCTGAGGAGCCTCAAAAACTTCCGACTAGCCTACGAGCCCGATGGCCGACCCCACGAACAGCGAGATCGCCGCAGCGCTCGACGAGCTCGGCGACCTCTACGAGCTCGACGGAGCGATCATCCACCGCGTCGTGGCCTACCGCAATGCCGCCAAGGCCGTTCGTGACGCGCCGGTTTCGGTGAGCGCGATGGCTCGCGTGGGCCGGGCCACCGAGCTCCCCGGGATTGGCCAGACGATTCAGGACAAGGTCCTCGGGCTGGCCGACGACGGCGCGATACCCGCCGCCCTGAGGCTGCGGGCAAAGTTTCCCCCTGGCCTGGTCGAGGTCACGCGCCTGCCGGGCCTCGGCCCCAAGCGCGCGCGCAGATTGTTCGACGAGCTGGGGATCGACTCGCTCCAGTCGCTGCGCCAGGCGGCGCAGGGAGGACAGGTCCGAACCTTGAAGGGCTTTGGCCCGAAGGCCGAGGAGAGCCTTCTGGCAGCGCTTGACGCCGTGGGGGCGGGTCAGCCCCGGGTGCGGGTGGTGCTCAGCCGAGCGTTGACGATCGGCGAGCAGCTCGTGGGGGCGCTGCACCAGCACCCGGCGGCGGAGCGTGTGGAGCTGGCCGGATCTGCGCGGCGGATGACCGACAGCGTCAAGGATCTCGACGTGATCGCGACCGCTGGCGACGCCGGCGCGCTGGCCCGGGCGGCGGCCGAGCTCGAGCTCGTCGAGTCGGCGTCCACCCCCGGGGAAGCGGGAGTGCGGCTGCGCACCCACACCGGGTTGTCGGTGGACCTGAAGATCGTCGCGCCGGACCAGTTCGGCAACCTGCTCCAGCACTTCACGGGCTCCAAGCAGCACAACATGGCGCTCCGCGACGCCGCCGTCCGAAAAGGGTTGCACGTGTCGGAGTACGGTGTGCTCGAGGCCGCCACCGGCAAGACGCACAGATGCGCGACCGAGGCCGAGGTCTACGCCCTCCTCGGGTTGTCCTACATCGAGCCCGAGCTGCGCGAGAACCGCGGCGAGCTCGAGGCGGCAGCATCAGGAGGCCTTCCGGAGCTGATTTCGACCCAGGACATCCGGGGCGACCTGCATTGCCATACCACCGCCTCCGACGGCACCGCCTCGGTGCAGGAGATGGCGAGTGCGGCGCGGGAGGCCGGATACGAGTATCTCGCGATCACGGATCACTCGGCCAGCTTCGGCTTCGGGGATGCGGTCGCCCCCGATCAGTTGCTCGAGCAGGTCAAGCGGATTCGGGCAGTGTCGGTGGACGGGATCGAGCTGCTGGCGGGCTCGGAGGTCAACATTCTCCCGGATGGCTCGCTCGACTATGGCGACGACCTGCTCGCCGAACTCGACTGGGTGATCGCCAGCGTCCATTCGTCGTTCCGGATGCCTGCCGAGGCGATGACGGCGCGGATCGTGCGCGCGATCGAGCACCCGCTCGTGGACGCGATCGGCCATCCATCGGGGCGCAAGATCGAGCGCCGGGCGCCCTATGCGTTCGACATCGACCGGGTGATTGAGGCGGCGGCGCGGACCGGAACGATGCTCGAGATCAACTCGAGCCCGGATCGTCGGGACCTCAACGAGGTAAGCGCGCGCGCAGCGTCTGCCGCGGGCATCCCGATCGTGATCAACTGCGACGCCCACCGCACCGGCGGCTTTGCCGTGGCGCGGTACGGGGTGGCGACCGCACGGCGCGCTTGGCTGACGGCCGCGGACGTCGCGAACACGAGACCCTGGGCGCAGCTCTCCTCGTTGCGCCCGCGCAACCGGTGAGAGTGCCCGGCACGGAGGATCACCGGGGTCTGGGGACGGCCGAGCGCACGCGCGGACGCCAGCCCCGCTGGACCGCCACGAACCACGCGAGGCCCCCGAGGCACAGCAGCGACGCGACATAGAAGTTCAACCGCAGGCCCAAGTAGTAATGCGCCGGGTCCACCCGCAGCAGCTCCTCGAAGATCCGGAACCCCGAGTAACCGGCGACATACAGGGCGAACAGTCCCGGAGCCTTGATCCGGCGGTGGTGACCCAACCACACCAGGAAGGCGGCCAGTGACAGGTTCCAGACGATCTCGTACAGGAACGTCGGTTGAAAGGTCGCGTACTGCTCGTAGCGCGTGGGCCGGTGGGCCGGATCGATCTCGAGTCCCCAGGGCAGTTTCGTGGGGCCACCGAACAGCTCCTGGTTGAAGTAGTTGCCGATTCGCCCGATTGCCTGGGCGACGAGCAGCGCCGGCGCGGTCACGTCCGCGAACACGGCTCGGTCGATCCCCCGGCGGTGCAGCACCCATAGGCCGCCGACGGCCCCGCCGGCGATCCCGCCCCAGATCCCGAGGCCCCCCTGCCAGATCGCGAACGGGCCCCACCAGTGCTTGGGAACCTGATCCCAGCTCGTGAGGAGGAAGTAGATCCGTCCGCCGATCAGGCCGGCGGGGAACGCCCACGTTGCCACCTGTGAGGCCAGGTCGGGTGCGCTGCCGGCCTGGCCCGCCGCCTGCGTCCAGCGCCGGCGCACGATCAAGATCGCGGCGGCGACCGCCAAGACGTAGGCGACCCCGTACGCGTGCAGAAAGAACGGGCCGATCTGCACGCCGTTGGAGGACGGGCTGGGGATGAAGGAATACGGGGCGCCGGTCACGATCGGGGCAATCCTGCCAGCAATCGGGGCAGCACGTCCTCGGCGATCGTCCGATCGATGGCTGCCCGGCCGAAGGGCTCCAGCAGCTCCTGAGCCCGCTGGGTGTAGCCGGGCCGCGGGTGGTCGAGGGCGATCCGCAGCGCTCCGGCGAGGTCTTCGTCCACGAGCCGAGGGTCGAGCTGCCGGGCTATTTCGAGCGCGGCATACGGTCCGGGCGCGGGTGTGCTCACCAGCCGGCAGCCGTCGGCGAGCGCTTCGAGCGGAGCGATCCCGTAGTCCTCGCGGAGAGGCGCAGCGACAAACACCCGGGCACGGCGAAGCAGTGCCCGGTAATCATCAGGTTCAAGGCGTCCCGCCACGTCCACTCCGGCCGGGACCGCGCCCACCCTGGGCGCCTCGAGCCCGGCGACGACGAGCCGCTCATCTGCGCGGCGGGCGCGCTGCCATGCCTCGAGCACGAACGCGAGGCGCTTCTTCTCCGGGTTTCCGGCGTAGGTCACGGCGGCGATGTCGCGCCGGCCCGCTGGGACGGCGTCAGATCCCGAGCGCTGCACGGGGGATGGCATCACGATCGGGTGCCTGACGCCGATCCAGCCGTTCAGCGGCGTGAGCGAGCGCCTGCTCATCGCCAGCACTACCGGCGCTTGCTGCAGGCGCCGGCGCTCCACCGTTCGCTGCCAGATGCCGTGGCGCCCAGGCCGGTTCTCCGCCGCGATCGAGTCAAGCCAGACCGCGCCGGGCCTGGGCCATAGCAGCGCGGCCGTGATCGAGCAGTAGATGATCGCGGCGGGGTCGTGCTCGGCGATCCCGCGTAGGCAGGCGTCACGAGCGCCACGGGCCTGGACGAAGTCGGTGAGTGCAAACGTCCGGACGCTTGGCCCCGGGTCGGCGGTCACCGTTTCGACACTCGCGCCCGCCCGCGCCAGCGACCGCGCCAGCTCGCCGGCGGCGGCTCGCCAGCCGCTCGTGCTGGCGATCGAGACCACGAGCACGCCGGTGCGCGGGTCTCTCACGCTAAGCTCGCGGACGCGCGCCCCGCGCGCCCCGCGAGCCTCCCGGGACTCCATTGAGCTCGAACAGATTCGACCGGAAACCGGGGGTGCGGACCAACTTGATCGGCTTTACGGGCGAGGTGGGCTCGAGATAGAAGCGTGCTCCGTCGCGTTCCTCGATCGCGGTCACCGCCGCTGCCTGGCGGCGCCACGCGAGCGCCCAGATGATCGCGAAGCCGGTCGCGATGGCCGGGACCTGCGGCAGGATGAACGCGAGCGCTCCCGCGCCGAGCGTCGAGACCAGCAGCGGCCACAAGCGGTTCAGGAGCGTGCGGCCGGGATTGACTTCGGGCAGCGAGGTCTGCGTGCGCGCGCTCGACAGCAACAAGCCGATCGAGGTCGACGTCCCGGCGCGACGGCCGATCCAGGCTCCGATCACGGCCGCGATCACCCACCAGGCGGCCACCACGGGCACGATGAGATCGTCGCCCGTTCCCGCGGCGCCGGCGACCGTGGCGGCGGCGAGCGCGCTCGCCGCCGCCGCGCTGATCAAGACCGTAGTGCGCAGGAAGTCGGCGAAGCGCACGCGCGTCAGTCGGCAGCCAGAGCGGCGAGCAGCTCAAGCACGCCTTCGGTCCCCTCCACCACGATGTCCGCCTGCTCCGCGACCTCCGAGGGGGCCTCCTCCGAGCTGACACCGATCCGGATCGCCCGGGAAACGCGCTTGTCCAGAACAAGCCGATCGAGCGCGGCAAACGCGTCCAGATCCGTCACGTCGTCACCCACATACAGCACCACGTCGATCTCGACGCCCTCGAGAAACGCGATGATCCCCGCGCCCTTGTCGATCCTGACCGGAGGGCGCACCTCTAGCACCTTGCGTCCCCAATGGGCGCGCAATCCGGCGGCCTGCGCCTTGGTGGCGAGCGCGTCAATCGCCGCCCGCGCGCCGTCTTCGTCCGGCGCGCCGCGCCAATGGAAGGCGACGATCGCGCCCTTGTCCTCCAGCCGCACCCGCCGCCGGCGCAGATCGGCGGTGTCGGCTTCGCGGCCGAACTCATGAATGCGCCGCCCCCAGTCTTCAACGCTGGGATCGAGCACCGGCTCGGTCCAGCCGGCGCGCAGCAGCTCCGCACCGTGTGAGCCGATGTAGGAGATCGTTCCGATCGCGACCATCGCTCGAGCTTCGGAGGCCGGCCGTCCGCTCACGCAGGCCACCACCCCGTAGCGTCGGGCAACCGCGATCAGCAGATGGCGCGTGCCCTCGGGCACGCGCGCTTCGGCCGCATGCTCGACGATCGGGGCGAGCGTGCCGTCGATGTCGAACAGGATCGCCGCGCGCGCTGGATTGGCACGAAGCGGCGCGAGCGCATCGGAGAGCAGCGCTGACATCGCGAGCTCAGTGGCCGGTTTCGGGCTCCGGTCCCGGCTCGGGAACGATCGGTGTTGAGGGCTCGGGCCCCGGCTCGGGAACGATCGGCGTCGCGGGCTCCTCGGGGCCTGGGACTGTGGCCGGCTCCTCCGGAGTCGCCGGGGAGCCCGGATCGGGTACAGCGGGGGATATCGGCGCACTCGGAACCACCGGCGTGCTTGGCTCCATGGGCTGAGGAACTTCGAGCCGCGTGGGCGGCGCAGAGACATTTGGCGGCCAGGAAGCGCTCAGAGCTTCCAACCGAGTGGAGAGGCGCGGGGGCGCGGTGATAGGCATGCCTGCGGACGCTACCACGTGCCTGGGCTGAGCTACGTCGGGCTCTCCGAGGCGATCTGCGCCAGCGAACTGCTGGTTGGTGGAGCGAACGGGTAATACTTGCCCGGCTTGCTGCCACGGGAGCCGAACCCGACCCCGACGCTCTTCAGTGCGGCGACGATCGCGCTCATCGAGTGCAGGCGGTAGCTCTCGAACGCGACATCGTTAGGCAGCTTGTTCTGGGCGAAGCGCACCAGGGCTCGGTGCTGGGCCTCCACCCCGGCGATCTCCGCGGCGTAACGTGCATTCGTGGCGCTGGCGCTGTTGGCGAACACGGTGGCCCCGATCAGATACGCATTCACGAACAGCGTTTCGGCGATCTCCAGCGTCGGGAAGATGTTGGCGGGCTCGAAGAAGGCGTCGGGAACCCAGAAGTTCGTCGCCAGCGCCGTCGCCCCGAGGCTCGAGAGCGTCTGATAGTGATCGAACTCGGCCTGGTTGGCGGCCTGGAGGATGGGGACAAACTTCGCCACGCTTTCGGCCGGCTGCCCCGCCAGCAGGCCGCTGAGGAACGTGACCGCCAGCGCCTCGGCGGTGATCGCGGTGTTCAGGACCGTCGCCGGGGTGTCCGTGCTCGTCGCGGCGTCGGCCTGCTCCAGCGGTCCGAGTGCCACGACCACAGCCGTGGTGGCGGCTGCCCGGCCAAGGAAGTGACGGCGGGTGCTATCGGGGAGGCGCGTGTCGGCGAGCACGTTCTCCAGCGTCTGTGTGTCCTGCGGCGTCAGGGGGGCAAGCCCGCGCGGCCCGATCACGTTGCCGGCTCGCGGGCTGGGGTGGCGGGACTGCTCACGTTGGGTTTGGCTCGCCGATGGGGACCGTGGTACCTGGGGGCGGCGGCGCGAAGGTTACGAACTTGCCGGGCTTATCCCCCCGGCGACCGAATCCGACTCCAGCCGCCTCCAGCGCCGCGGTGATCTGACCGATCTCGGTGATCGCGTAGGCGGTGAAGCCGAGGTCGTTGGGCGGCATCTTGCCTCCCGCGAATCGGGCCAGCGCGAGATGCTCGGCTTCCACCGCACCGATCTCCACTGCGTAGCGTGCGAGCGTGCTCTGCCCCGCCTGGGCAAACGCGGTGGTCGCGATCAAGTACGCGTTGACAAACAGCGTCTCAGCGACCTCGAGCGTGCCCCACACCTCGTCAAGGTTGGTGCCGAAGAAGTAGTCGGGAACCCAGAACGTTGTTGTCAGCGGCTTTGCCCCCAGGCCGGCAAGCGCCCTGTAGTGGTAGTACTCGGACTGATTGGCCGCCTTCAGCACGGGCGCGAACCGCTCCACCGGCGTGCCTGGCGCCTTCGGGATCACGGCGCTCAGGTAGGTGATCGCCAACGCCTCGGCGGTGATCGCAGTGTTGATGATCGTCGCGATCGCTTCGCGCCCCGCGACACCTGAGGACGCGTGCGAAGCATCCTGGCGGCTCGAGGTGCCGCCACAACCCGTCACCAGCATGCTGCCCGAGCCCGCGGCCAGCAGTCCTACCGACGCGCGCTCAAGCAGCGCCCGCCGGGTGCGAGCCGGCGTCGGTGTGTCGTTGAGCACGTTCTCGAGCCGCTGAACGTCCTCGCCGGATCGCCATGCACCCGCGTGCCCACTCATCGCTGTTTCCCGGCGTGCGCGCTCATCACTGTTCGATCCCGCTCAAGGCCGCTAACCATATCTCCCCCCGGGGCTGTGGACGCCCGCCGGGGGCTGTGGACGCCGCCCGGAGCGGGATCGCCACTCACGCGGAACCCAACCCGTGCTCCAACACGCCCTTGACGCCCGCGTCGAGCGCGTTCACGCGATACAGCGCCAGCGCCTCCGCCGATCCAAACCGTCCTCCGGGCGCGACCGCTGGTCCGTGGTGGCAGAGCACGCAGTGCGCGAGCGCCAAGCGCCGCTCGTCGTCGAGCATCTCGGCGCGGTCGAAGAGCATCGCCTGCCCGATCGAGATGTGCCCGAGCAGCCTGCCCTCGTCGGTCAATCCGAATTCCGCCCCATAGGTGAACTCTCGCGTACGGCCAAGATCGTGGGTGATCGCGGCGCTCAGCAGCAGATCCGAGTTCAGGCGTGGGTGCAGCTGGCACAGCTCGTAGGTGAGTGTGGTCACGGAGACCGTGTGCTCGAGCAGGCCACCGAGGTAGGCGTGATGGCCGGCCCGGGTGCACGGCGCTCGGCGCCACTGGGCCCGCAATCCCTCCTCGGCGAGCAGCCGGTCGAGCAGCGCCCGGTAGCGCCGGTCATAAACCTCGGTGACGAGATGCTCCAGAAAGCCGTCGAGCTCGTCGAGATCCCGGTAGGCGGAGGGGAGAAAGCGAGCCAGGAGGTCCTCCACCTCCTCGCCCGAAGCGCTGGTCCGAGCGATCTCCACCACGTCCACCACAAGCTCCTCGCGGAACCGCTCCACCTTACCCGAGACCTGCACCAGGTCACCGCGCTCGAAGCGGCCCGCGAGCGCGTCGGCCTCGCGAAACGCCCGGCCACGGATCGTCCCGGTACGGTCGCGCAGCTCCAGAGCGAGGTATGGCGACCCCGTTCGCGTGCTCAGCCGATCCTTGCGAATGCACGCGAACACGCCGTTGACCTCGTCGCCAAGACGAAGGCCGCTCACCTGCGGCGCACGATCGGAAGAGAATGAGTCGATTCGCTCATGATGTACCGTGAGCCGGATGCAGCCTTTGCAATGGGATTACCGCCCTGATGGGTTACGGGCCCCCGCCCTCGTCTGCGCGTTCAAGGGCTGGAACGACGCCGCCGACGCCTCCTCGAGCGCGATCTCGTTTGTCGGCTCCGCGCTCAGCGCGCGACGGTTCGCGACGATCGACCCGGAGGAGTTCTACGACTTCCAGGCCACCCGGCCACGGATCAAGTTCGTCGACGGACGGGCGCGGGAGATCGTGTGGCCCGCCGTCGAGCTCTACGAGGCCCGCGTTCCGCGCGCCCCCCGGGACCTGATCCTGCTGGCTGGAAGCGAGCCCTCGTTCCGCTGGCGGAGCTTCAGCAAGCTGGTCATCGAGCTCGCCGAAGTCCTCGGCGCCCAGCTCGTGGTGACCCTTGGAGCGCTGCTCGCCGACGTGCCGCATACGCGGCCGGTGTCGGTCACCGGGCTCAGCTCGGATCCGGCGCTCGTCGCCCGCCTCGGGCTTACGCCCTCCACCTACGAGGGGCCGACCGGGATCGTCGGCGTCCTGCATGCGCAGTGCCAGGAGGCCGGACTGCCCTCGGCGAGCCTGTGGGCCGCGGTTCCGCACTACATCGCCGCGGCGCCCAATCCGAACGCGGCCTTGGCACTCGTGCGCAAGCTCGAGGGCTTGGTGGGCATCGCGGTCGATGCCTCAGAGCTCGAGCACGCGTCCGCCGACTACGAACGCCAGGTCAATGTCGCGGTTCAGAGCGACCCCGATGTTCAAGCCTTTGTGGAGCGACTCGAGCAGGCGACCACCGGCGAGGACGGTGACGAGTCCCATCCGCTGCCCTCGGGCGAGACGATCGCGCGAGATCTCCAGCGCTTCCTGCGTCAACGCGGGGACGACGAATCCGCGCCGTCCTAGGGTGGGCTTGATCGCGCTCGTGCCCTGACGAACCACCCGGGTGGATAATCACGGCGTTGGTGCGCGCTCCTAACGCTCGGCCGCGGGACACGCGAGCCGGTAGTCACAGATCGAGCAGGCGGCGAACGACGGCGTCGGCTCAAAGCCTTGGGAGAGGATGCCCTCGGCGACCTCGATCGCGACCTCGCGCACCCACTCCGAGCGATTGCCGTCCCGCGCTCGGAGCGCCACCTTCTCGTCGTCCAGCAGGTAGTAGTAGGCCTGCCGCGACGCCTCCAGCTGCCACGCCTCGCGCGCCCCGAGCGCGTACAGCGACAGCTGGACGTCCTGCTCGAGCGCGGCCGCGCTCTTGGGTCGCCCGGTCTTGTAGTCGATCAGCTCGTACTCGCCGCCCGGCAGACGGTCGACCCGATCGACGCGGCCACGGAGCAGATGGGGCCCCAGCTTGAATGTGAACTGACGCTCGAACCACATCGGCTCGGACTCCTGGACGGCAAAGCGAGCGTGATAGCGCGCCAGCGCGGTGGCGGCCTTGCCACGTAGCTGGCGCTCCTGCTCGGAGTCGCCGAAGCCGCCACGCCGCCATCCCGCATCGAGCAGGCCGAGCAGTTGCGCCAGCGTTCCGCCACTTCCGCCACTTCCGCCACTTCCGCCACTGTCAAGTTCTCCGAGCCCGTGAAAGCGCTCGAGCACCTGGTGGAGCAAGATCCCGAAGCGCTGGTGGATCGTGGGCTCCTGCGGAATCCGGAATACGCGCGCAAACTTGTACTTGAGCGGGCATGTTCGGTAGGTGTCGATGTCGGACGCCGACAGCACCACGCCTTCGCCACGCGTGGGCAGGAATGGCGCCAGTGAGGGCTCGTCGCGCGCGACGAGCGCCTGCTTTCGGCGCCGGACGTCACGCTCGGTGTCGAGCAGGTAGTCATCGAGCGCCGAGGTAGCGAAGATCTCCCGCTGCTCGGCGGTCACCGCCTGCATGATCCGGGCGTTGGCGTCTCGGAGCCCCTCGGACAAGTCCTGTCCCTCGGGCCGCGCGATCAACGCCGCCAGCTTGAGCAGCTCGAGGTACCGCACGACGGCATGGGAGACGTCGAGGTCGGTATCAAAGCGCAGCTCGCCCAGGCGCCCGCCCGCCCGGATCGTCCCCTCGAGCAGTTCATCGCGCAACAGCCGGTAGGTCGAATGGAGGGTTTCGGCCGGCCCGAACAGCTCCTCCGGCCGATCCTCCCATTCGCCTCCCAGCGCCTCCCGCACCGCTTCAGCCAGCCGTGAAGGCGCGAGCCGCGAGCCGCGCTCACGAACGCCCGGGTACGCGAGCACGACTCGCTGGCGCCCCCGGGACAGCGCGGTGTACAACACCTGGCGCAGCGTCGTGCGGCGGTGCTCGTCGCTATCTGCCGGCAGCTCCTCGCGTAGCAGCGCGTCGGGTACAGCCTCGGGCACGGGAGCGGCGAGGGCCGCATCGAGGCCGAGCACGTATACGTGCTCGTCCTCCAGACCGCCAGCAGCCTGAAGCGTGAGCACCTGGACCGTGGAGAGCGTGGGAGAACCCGAGAGCTCGGGCTCTTCCTGCTCGCGCAGTCCCGAGTCGGCCACGGCGGCGATCGCCCGGGCGAACTCCCGCGGCGTCGCCTGAGGCGTGCGCCGCACGTGCGCGCCCGCGAGCTCGCCCAAGCGCGCCAGGGCACGAAGACGCTCCACCACGTCCGCCTGCGCGGCAAACAACTGGTGGCGGCGCAATCCGAGTCGATCGATCAGCCGATGCACGTAGAGGTCAGGCCGGGTGGTGTCGATCGCCGCGATACTGGAGCGGTAGAGCCTCAGGAAGACCCGGATTCGCTCGCGCGCTTCGGGTGGCACCTGCGGGGACTCGATCGCCGCGGCCAGCGCGCTCACCATGTCGAGCTTGCGCCGCCGCGCGATCTGGGTGCACCGCGCGACGTCCACCGAGCGCAGCTCGATCGGTGCTCGTGCCAGCGCCCGGACGACCGCCGCCGCGTCGGTCGGGTCGGCCAGCAGGCGCAGCCACGCCAGCACGTCACGAATCTCGGCCCGCTGGAAGAAGGCCCCTTCGCCAACGAGGCTGTGCTCGATCGTCCGCTCGGCCAGCGCCACCGCGACCGCCTGCCCCTCGCGAGCGATGGCGGGAACGAGCACCGCGATTTGCCCCGGCGCCACGCCGGCCCGGGCGATCAAGCGCTCGATGTCGGCGGCCACCGACTGCGCCTGCGCGCGATCATTCGCGCAGCGCCAGAACTCGACCTCACCCTCCGGGCACGATGCCGGGGCCGCGGCGCAGGACTCTGCCTCAGCGGCGCCGAGTGCGGCGGCCGCCGCTCGTACGATCCGCTGGCCCGAGCGCAGCGGCAGTTCGAGCGTGAGGATTCGCGCGCCGGCGCTGCGCAAGCTCTGCATTCGTGCCCCGCCGGCGCCGCGGAAGCGCAGCAACGCCTGCGCAGGGTCACCCGCGGCGCTGAGCGTAGGCCCCGCGAGCGCCCGCACCAGGCTGGCGCCCGCCAGATCGAGCTCCTGTGCATCGTCGAGCAGGAGATGCTCGAAGCGCCGCCGGACGCTGGGCTGCTCGGCCACCACCGCGAGCGCGTCGCGGAGCAGCGCGCCGGCGTCCTTGGCCCCTTCGGCGGCCAGCATTCGCTCGTGGGTGCGGTAGACCTCGGCGAACTCACGCTCGAGTGCCGCCTGCGACCGGTTGACCCCCGCAGTCCTCAGCCCCGTAGCCCAGTCGGCGTAGTCCTGGGCGGTGATCAGCTCGGCCTTGAGACGATCGATCCTGCGCACGAAGCCGCCGAGCAGGGCGTTGGCGCTGCCTCCGAAGTCGTGGGCCTGGAGGGACAGCTCGTCGATGCGATCAAGCAGCATCGCCAGGCGATCTCCGGCGCTCAGCATCGTGGCCAGCACGTCGGCGGCACTTTCTTCGCGACGGCAGAGCAGCGCCGCGAGCTCCACCGGCGTCACTACGAACAGCTCCTCGTACCCATCCTGCAGCGCGCTCTCGAGCCTTCGCCGCAGAGCGTCCGCGCGCCCGACCGAGGGAGTCACGAGGACGAGCCGGGCTGGTGGGCACCCCTGCTCGACCAGCCAGCGGAAGCGAGACTCGATCACGCGAGTCTTACCCGTACCCGCGGCGCCGAGCACCACCAGCGGACCGCCGCGATGCGTGACCGCCTCGCGCTGGGCGGGAAGCAGACCATCCAGGGCAAGCGCCACGTCTGCAAGCATAGGTCCGCGATGAGGGCCAACAATCCCACCCACTCTGCCCTCGATGCAGATTGGCTCGGCGCGTGCCGGCGAGCCGTGATGGGGTTGCAACGCGTCTTCGCCGAGGCTCCGAGCACGACCGAGCGTGCGCTGGAGACCGGGACTCGCGGCAGCGGTGGCGATCACACCCTGGTGATCGACCGCAGCGCCGAGACGATCGTGCTGGCTGAGCTCGCGGGGCTCCGCGCCCAGGGACACCGGTTCGTGGCGATCTCCGAGGAGTGCGGGGAGATCGATTACGGGGATCCGGGAGTCCGGGTGATCATCGACCCGATCGACGGATCCTTGAATGCCAAGCGCGGCGTGCGCCACCACGCGCTTTCGGTGGCGGTCGCCGACGGCGATACTATGGCCGACGTCGCGTTCGCCTTCGTCTACGACTTTGGTCCATCCGAGGAGTGGTGCGCGCGCCGCGGAGCCGGCGCCTGGCTCGGGGGACAGCGGCTGGATCCTTCGCTGGCAGAACAGCGGGATCGAGATGGGCGGATCGAGGTGCTGGGGATCGAATCGGCGGACCCTCGGTGGGTCGCGGCTTCGATCGGGTCGTTGGTCGACTGCGCTCATCGCCTGCGTGCGCTGGGAACGATCGCCTGCTCGCTCTGTCAGGTCGCCGCCGCCCGCTTCGACGGGATGGTGACGTTGCGCCGTACGCGCGGCGTGGATGCCGCCGCCGGCCAACTGATCGTCCGCGAAGCCGGCGGGTTGGTCAGCTTTCCCGAATGCGGCCAGCCGCTGGGCGCTCCGCTCGACACGACGGCGAGCTCTCCGGTGGTTGCGGCGCGCTCGTCTCACACGCTGCGGATGCTGGAGGGAGTGCCGACATGATCGACTGGGTGCTCGCGGAGCGGATCGCGGGATATATGGCGGGGACGGGCGACTCCCGCCTCCCCGTGACCGACCTCACGGCGCTGGCCGTCGAGTCGGAGCGCCGGGTCACCGCCTACACGGGTCTCGTTCCGGCGACGCCGCTGCCCCCCCCGGAGGGTATTGGCCGGCGCGAGTGGGTGCTCAGCAACATCGGGGCGATGCGGGTGCTGCTCGACCCGGTGCTGGAACGAGCGGGCAAGGGGCTCGGTCCGCTGGGGCCGGCGCTCGAGATCGGCATCGGCCTGGTCATGAGCGCCGAGGTCGGCGTCGTACTGGGATACCTGGCCCAGCACGTGCTCGGTCAATACGAGCTCGTGCTGCTCGACGAGGCGATCGAGGACCAGCCTCCGCGTCTGCTGTTCGTGCTGCCCAACCTCGGCGAGGCGGTGCAGGCCTTCGGTGCCGAGGAACGCGAGTTCATGACCTGGGTGGCGCTGCACGAGGTGACCCACGCGGTCCAGTTCGCGGGCGTGCCGTGGCTCCATCAACACCTGGCCAGGCTGGTGCGCGAGCTGCTGCACAGCGCGGAGCTGCGGATCGACGCTCCGCGCAAGTTCCGGATTCCGAGCCCGGGCGAGCTCCAGCGGATCGCTGCGGCGCTGCGCCGCGGCGACCTGATCTCGATCTTCACCAACAGCGCCGAGCGCGAGACCCTGGACCGCGTCCAGGCGGTGATGGCGGTGATCGAGGGCCACGCGGAGCACGTGATGGACGCGGTGGCACCGGACCTGCTGCCTTCGCTACCGCGGCTGCGCGAGGCGCTCAACCGCCGGCGGCGCTCCCAATCCGGGCTCTCACGGCTATTCGCGCGCCTGCTTGGGCTCGACCTCAAGCTCCGCCAGTACGAACAGGGAAAGTACTTCTGCGATGCGCTCGTCCGGGAACGAGGAACCGGTGCGCTCCGTGTCTTGTTCAGATCCGCGGAGGCGTTGCCGACGCTCGCCGAGCTGCGCGATCCGCCGGCCTGGCTGGCGCGGACGATGCCTGATGCTCTGGACCCCGATCAGCCCCCGCCGCTGATCGGGATGTAACCACGCCACTCCGCTGGTTTACAAACACATGTTCGTATATTTGAACGTGACCCCTCCGGCCCACCGGGAGATCAGGCTAAGCAATGGCTACCAGCAGCAGCAAATCCGGCGCGAGCAAGTCCGCCGCAACGCCCAAGACACGATCGACCTCATCGGGTCGCAAGCCCGCCGTGACGCGCAGTGCGGCCGCGGCTCGGAGCCCCGGCGCGACTCGGACCGCTGCCTCGGCTCGGAGCCCCGCCGCGACTCGGAGCGCATCAGCCGCGTCAGCCGCGCGCCGGCGCAGCACCACGTCAAAGCAACCAAAGCAACCCAGGACGCCGGTCGAGCAGATGCAGGAGATCGCCGGGCGCGTCGTGCTCGTACCCGTCGGCGCGAGCCTGCTCGCGCGCGAAAACCTGACCTCGGTGGTCAAGAGCTTGGCGACCCGGTACGGCACCCGCAGCGGTGTGCAGCGCGAGCTGAGGCGCTGTGAGCGTCGTGGGGCCAGCGCCCGCAACGACGCCCAGCATCAGGTTCGGAGAACCCGCACCAGGCTCGAGCGCGAGGTTCGCTCGGCGCGCGGCGATCTTGGCCAGCGCTCCGAGACGATCAGCGCCCGCGTGGAGAGCCTCATCTGCACCGCGCGAGAGGCGCTTGAGCTCGACCCCCGCTAACCCGGTAGTCAGCTTCCCGGTCCGGCGTCCAGGCGAGCACCGGGCCGCCGTTACGGGTCTGTCAGAATGACGCTTGTGCCGACCAAGGCCCAGGTCATGGACGCGCTGCGCGCGGTCATCGATCCCGAGCTACGACGAGACATCGTCGAGCTCGAGATGGTCAGGTCGATCGATGTCCACGAGAACGGGGTCCTCGACGTGATGGTGTCGTTGACGACTCCGGGATGCCCGATCCGCGGCCACTTCCAGACGGGGGTCGCGGCGGCGGTGGGCGAGCTCGAGGGCGTGACCGGAGTGAACGTGAGCTTCGACGTGCTCTCCGACAACGAGAAGCAGGTGCTCGGCCGCAAGCTCGGCCGCGGCTCGCTGCCTGAAGGTGCACTCGCACGGGTCACCAACGTCGTCTGCGTCGGCTCTGGCAAGGGCGGGGTGGGGAAGTCGAGCGTAACCGCGAACCTCGCCGCGGCGCTGTTGGGCGACGGCAAGCGAGTGGGCGTGCTCGACGCGGACGTGTGGGGCTATTCCCAGCCACGCATGCTTGGTCTCGGTGCGCAGCGCCCGCGCGTGAACGCGGAGCGCAAGCTGCTGCCGCTGATCGCCCACGACGGAATCAGCGTGATGTCGATTGGCTTCTTCGTCGAGCAGGATGCCGCCGTGGTATGGCGCGGGCCGATGCTCCACAAAGCCCTGCAGCAGTTTCTGGAGGACGTCGAATGGGGAGCGCTCGACTACCTGTTGATCGACCTGCCGCCGGGAACTGGCGATGTTTCGATGACCCTCGCCCAGCTGCTCCCGCAGGCCAAGTTCCTGATCGTCACCACCCCCCAGCCCGTCGCGCAAAGAGTCGCACGCCGCTCCGCCGAGATGGCGGGCAAGGTGAAGCTCGAGATCGCGGGCGTGATCGAGAACATGTCTGGTTTCGTCACGCCCAGTGGCGAGCGTTTCCAGATCTTCGGCGAGGGCGGTGGGGCGCTGCTGGCGGAGGAGCTGGAGGTTCCGCTGCTGGCGAAGGTGCCGCTGACGATCGCCCTGCGCGAGCAGTCCGATGCGGGCACCCCGATCGTCCTGTCCGATCCGGACGATCCCGCCGCTCAGGCACTGCGCCACGGCGCGCGTGGCCTGATCGCGCTGTCCCCGATCGAGCTTCCGGTAATGCAGGCGCCAGCGCCCGCGGCCGCCCCGAAGCCGGCCGGCATGTCGTTGCCAATGGCCTAGCGCTTCCCGTAGTCGCCGCGGTGACGCGCACCAAGCGCCACCTGGTTTCGGAGCTCGACCTCAACAGGGCGGATGATCAGCTGCCGAGCGACTGCGTGGTGAACTTCGACAACCTGCACACGAGCCCGCGCTCGGCGTTTCGCCGCCGCCTGGTGCTCCTATCGGACGCGCGCATGGCCGAGGCCTGCCGGGTGCTGGGTGACGCCGTGGGGTGCTGAGGGAGTGGGGGGTGCCGCTCAGCTCGGGTTGGCGTAGTAGTCAGCGTTGATCTGGGTGTACTTCTGCCACTCGTCGGGGAGCTGATCCTCGGCGAAGCAGGCGTCCACCGGGCACGCTTCGACGCAAGCATCGCAGTCGATGCACTCCTCCGGATCGATGTAGAGCATCTCGACCGTGTCGTAGTCGGGCTCGTCGGGGGTCGGGTGGATGCAGTCGACCGGACAGACCTCCACGCACGAGTTGTCCTTCGTGCCGATGCAAGGCTCGGAGATGACGTAAGCCATAGGTCTCGTGTCTTCCTGTTCGAGTCGTTTGGGTGGCGGTTGGCGAGTTGGTCGTGGGCGGTGAAGTGCGTTGTCGCGGGTGGTGAAGATACCTTGCCCGCGGTGCGGGTGTGATTTTACGGATGCGCATCGTCGGCGTCCGGGCGTGGGTGGCGGCGACAATGCCTTGTACTCCCACCCACCGGCGCCGCTGCGGGCGCCGTGCGCGCCGCCCAGCACCTGCGCTGCTCCGCACGACGGTACGCTGCGGCGAGTGCTGCTGCTCACCGGCGCCACCGGGACGATCGGTTTGCCGCTGCTCAGGCGGCTGACCGCGGCGGATGTTCCGGTCCGCTGTCTGGTGCGCGATCCACGTCGACTGGGCGCCGAGCGCGTGCACGTTCAGATCGCGCTTGGCGACCTGGCCGATCATTACTCCTTCCGCCATGCGCTTCGTGGAGTCGACACCGTCGTGCATCTAGCGTCGGTGATCCGGGACCAGCCGGCTGGCTCGATCGAGGAGCTGGTGGGTGTCGCGACCTGGCGCCTGGTCCGTGCGGCCGAGCGCGCCGGGGTTCAGCGTTTCGTCTTCTTCTCGGCGCTGGGCGCGTCGACACGCAGCCCGGCTCGGATGATGCGCGCCAAGGCGATCGCCGAGCGGGCGCTTGCGGAATCCTCGCTCCAGGACACAGTATTCGCACCGTCGATCGTCTACTCGCCGGGCGATCCGTTCCTGAAGCTGCTTGAGCGCATGTCGCTACTGCCGATCCTGCCGATGTGCGGCCCGGGCCGGGCTCGGTTTCAGCCGATCTGGGCCGAAGACGTCGCGGATTGCGTAATCTCCGTACTGCCTGGAGGTCGCCTGGCCGCGGAGGCCGATCGCGCACGCTACGAGCTGGCGGGTCCCGAGATCCTTACCCACAGGGAGATCGTCGAGCTGTCCTTGAGGTCGTTTCACCGCCGCCGACCGATCGTCGGCGTCCCCATCCCGCTCGCGCGGCGCGTGCTCCGGATGACCGAACTGCTCACCGGCCCAGCGGCGTTTGCCACCTGGGACGAGGCCGAGCTGCTCGAGGTGTCGATGACCGCCGCCCACGGGACCGCCGACGCGCAGCGGCTCGGCGTGGTACCCAAGCCGATGCGCGCGGTGCTGGGGATCGGATGATCCCCGGGGCGCGCCCCCCGGCCAAACTGCTGTCGCATACGGCACCCCTGCCGACTAAGATCTTACCGGCAGACCGGCGGGCTCGATCCCGCTTCGGTCGTGAGATCACGGAGGAGGCAAGATGAAGCGATCGATCGGGCGCCGCATCGCCGCAGTGGTGGGCGCGGGAGCAATACTGACCCTGACGGTGGCGGCTGGCGCCGACGCGCTCAGCCCGATCCAGCGCCACTATGCCGGGCGCACGGCCCAGACAAGGGTTTTGACCATAACGTTGCGGGGTGGCCGGATCACCTACAACACCCGCTTCCGCCAGAGCTGCTACACGCCGGCGAACGTGTTTCGCGGCTACGTGTTCGGGATGGTCCACATCGAGCGGCGCTTCGAACTGCGCAAACATCCGCAGGGTCGATTCTCGCTCCGGTTCTCGCAGGGGGCTACGAACGTCTCCCACCCCCAAGGCCAGCCCCAGTACTTCACCGCCGTCTATACCGCTAGCGGCCGCCTGCGGAAGGACCGCGCCAGCGGAATCGTCACCGCCGTCTCCACCTACCACACGCTCCAGGGAACGGTGCTCGGAACCTGCAGGACCGGACCGCTGATCTGGGCGGCGCGGCGCATCTCCTGAGTTCCTGCCTCGCGCGGTGAGGCCATCCCCTCGGTGCTCGTCATGGTGCGAGCCCATGGTCGGGACTCATGGTGGTCGCCGATCCGCCCACGGCAGCGCCTGTTCGAGTGCCGTGGCGAGCGCCAGCAGGATCTCCTCGGACGCCGGCGGGCCGATCAGCTGCACGGCGCTCGGCAGGCCGTCCTCGCCGTGGTAGAGCGGCAGCGCGATCGCCGGCTGACCAGTGACGTTCACGATCGCCGTGTACGGAGTGAACTCGCCCGAGCGCTGATAGTGCCCCCAGGGATCCGGGCCCCGTCCGTGAATTTTGCCGATCTGCACGGGTCGCCGGGCGAGCGCCGGGGTCAGGACCGCGTCATAGGGCGCTAGGCAGGCGACAATCGATCGCGCGACCCGCTCGAGCCTGGCCTGCGCGCTCAGCAGGCTGATCGTGTCCTGACCGCGCGCCCGCTTCCATAACGCCCAGGTCAGGGGCTCGACATCGGCCTCGGTTGGGTCTCGCCCGGCCAGTCGCCCCCCAGTCATCGTGGCCAGGGAGATCAGCGGGCCGAACGCACGGGTGAAGTCAGCCAGCAGCCCGAGGTTCGACCACGGCGGCGTGATCTCTTCCACGTCGTGCCCAAGCGACTCGAGCAGCGCGGCGGCATCCCTAGCGGCTCGTTCGCAAACGGGATCAAGCGTGGCGCCCTCGAGCGGCATGTTGAGCGCGAGGCCGATTCGCCGAGAACCCGGATCGCGCCCGGCGAGCTCGCTGTAGGAGCCGGGTGGCGGGGGAGCCCAGCTCGCGTCGCCCGGCTCGTAGCCGGCCAGCACGTCGAGGATCTCCGCCGTGTCACTGACCGTCCGCGTCAACACGCCGTCGGTGACCAGGAAGCTCTGTCCCGCGTCCGGACCTGCCGAAATGCGTCCCCGGGCCGACTTCAGGCCGACCAGGCCGCAGCACGCGGCGGGTATCCGGATCGACCCTCCGCCGTCGTTGCCGTGAGCGATCGGCACCATTCCGGCGGCTACCGCCGCCGCCGATCCGCCGCTGGATCCGCCCGGTGTACGCTCACGGTCCCACGGGTTGCGGGTCGGCCCGAAGCGCCGGGACTCGGTCGTGGGCAGGATCCCCATCTCCGCCAGCGCCGTCTTGCCCACGATCACGAACCCGGCCGCGCGCAGCCGCGCAACACAGAACGCGTCGTGCGGGGCGATGTAGCCGCCGAACAGCTCGCTGCACATCGTGATCGGCATCCCCGCCACGGAACGGCTGTCCTTGATCGCGATCGGAACGCCGGCGAACGGCCGTGGATCGTGCGCTCCGATCTCCTTCGCCACGGCGATTGCCGAGTCATACGCGACGTGCGTGAAGGCGTTGATCGTCGGTTGGCATTCGTCGATCCGGCGCAAGGAGGCACCCACAAGCTCCTGCGCACTCAGCTCTCCTCCCCGGATCAGGGCGGCGAGCTCGCTCGCGGATCGCAGCAGGAGCTCGTGCACGCCGCGAAAGCGTAGCTAGCCTACGCAGTCACATTCCGAACCAAAATGCCCAGGAGCATCAGATGAGCGTGACTGGCGAAGTGCAATCAGGCCTTGAGGGCGTCGTCGCCTTCGCCACCGAGATCGCCGAACCAGACCGGGCGGGAGGTGCACTGCGCTACCGCGGCGTGGACATCGAGGAACTCGTCGGAAGAGTACCTTTCGAGCAGGTTTGGGGATTGCTGGTCGACGGCGAGCTGCTGCCCGGGATGGCGCCCGCTGACCCTCATCCGCTCAGCGTCCGCACGGGCGATCCGCGCGTCGACGTCCAATCGGCGTTGGCGATGCTGGGACCCCAATGGGGTTTCGGTGAGCTGATCGACATCTCCGATGATCAGGCGCGCGAGGACCTCGCCCGTGCGTCGGTGACGGCGCTCTCGTTCGTCGCGCAGTCCGCGCGCGGGATCGGCAAGCCGCCGATCCCCCAGCGTGAGATCGACCAGGCGAGCTCGATTCCCGAGCGCTTCCTGCTGCGTTGGCGCGGCGAAGCGGATCCCAGGCACGTCGAGGCGATCGACGCCTACTGGATCTCGGCCGCCGAGCACGGGATCAACGCCTCGACGTTCACCGCCCGCGTGGTCGCCTCCACCGGTGCCGACGTCGCCGCCGCGCTGTCGGCAGCGGTCGGCGCATTGTCCGGACCGCTGCATGGGGGCGCCCCGGCGCGCGTGCTGAGGATGCTCGACGAGGTCGAGGCGCTGGGTGACGCCGATCGCTACGTCAAGCAGCTACTCGATCGTGGCGAGCGGTTGATGGGCTTCGGGCATCGCATCTATCGTGCCGAGGATCCGCGGGCCCGGGTCCTGCGCCGCACGGCGCTGGCGCTCGGTTCGTCGCGGGCAAAGGTGGCCGAGGTGCTCGAGCGGGCCGCGCTGGCCGAGCTCCAGGCCCGCAAGCCCGACCGCGTGCTGGCCACGAACGTGGAGTTCTGGTCCGCCGTGGTGCTTGACTTCGCCGGGGTCTCGCCGGAACTGTTCACGCCGATGTTCACCTGCGCGCGCACGGCGGGATGGTCGGCGCACATCTTGGAGCAGAAGCGCGAGCAGCGGCTGATCCGCCCGACGGCGAAGTACGTCGGGCCGAGTGCGAGGGCGCTGTCGGATCTGCGCGCGTGATCGACGGCGCGGCGTACGATAGGCTGCCCGCCATGCGAGTTCTGCGACGGTCTTTGATACTGATCTTGGTCGTCGCCGGCACCGCCCTCGCTGGCTGTGGGAGTAGCAGCCATCTTGGTCCAAGCCACGTTCGCAGTGGGCATCACATCAGCGTCATTCACTCCGCGATCTGCGGCTACACGGCCTACCGCACGGTGCACGACCTGCGTAACGGCCATCACTTCGCCGGGGCGTTCAACGCGTACCTGGCGATCCACCACTGTCGGCGCGTTCGCCGCTAGGGTAGATCCCCTCCACGTACTCCGCCAGCATGCGGCTCGCGCAGAAGCGCGGTCCGAGCGATTGCAGCGACGCGCGCATCAGCGCAATCCAGCTGGCCGGCAGGCCTCGCTCGTCGCGATCGTAGAACGCGGGCAGAACCTCTTCGATGAGCAGGCGATGGAGGGTCGCGGCGTGGCGCTCGTCCTGGGCGTGGTGGTCTGGGTCAACCTCGCCTCCGAGTGCCCATCCGTTCGTACCGTCGTATCCCTCCGCCCACCAGCCGTCGAGCACGCTCAGCTGCAGGCCGCCGTTGATCGCGGACTTCATCCCGCTGGTCCCGCTCGCCTCCAGCGGGGGCCGGGGCAGGTTTAGCCACAGGTCGCAGCCCCGCACGAGCCACGCCGCTGACCCGAGGTCATAGTCGTCCAGGAACACTACGCGCTCGCCGAT
This sequence comes from Solirubrobacteraceae bacterium, assembly GCA_050996975.1. GTDB lineage: Bacteria > Actinomycetota > Thermoleophilia > Solirubrobacterales > Solirubrobacteraceae > Palsa-465. Next base: position 40,735 of record JBPCRJ010000107.1, read on the forward strand.
GATCCGCGCGTACTTGAGGCCGAACAGGCTCTGGAGCACTCGCTTGGCCTCATCGTCGCGGGGATGGGCCTTGCCGGCCAGGACCACCTGGACGGGGCGCTCGCCGCCCAGCAGCGAGAGCGTCCACTCGGGATCGCGGATCAGCAGGTCAAGCCGTTTGTAGGTGGCGACGCGGCGTGCAAAGCCGATCGTCAGCACGTGGGGATCGAACGTCCGGGCGGCCGCATCGACGTACTCGCGCACATCGGTCCGCGCGAGCCGGTCAGCGACGCTGCGCGCCCCCAGGAACGAGACCAGGTCTGCCCGCTGGCGCTCCCGTACCTGCCACAACTCCATGTCCGGGATCAACCCCACGCCCGCCCAAGTCTGCGCAGCCTCAGCTCGGTCAAGCCAGTCCTCGCCGAGGTGACGATCGAGCAGCTCGCGCATCTGTCCGCCGATCCAGCTGGGCACGTGCACGCCATTGGTGACGTGGGCGATCGGAACCTCGTCCACGTGGCGATCGGGCCACAACCGGTTCCACATCTCCCGCGCCACCAGCTCGTGGCGGGCGCTGACGGCGTTGGCGTTACGGCTCATTCGCAGCGCAGCCTGGGTAACGCCGAAGGGCTCGTCGGGATCGTCAGGCTGTATCTGTCCGAGCTCGATCACCGCCGAGATCGGCGCCGCGATTTCGCCGGCGAGACGTTCGATCGCGCTCTTCACCTTCTCCGGTGAGTAAGCGTCGTTGCCCGCGGGAACGGGGGTGTGGGTGGTGAAAACTGTTCGAGCGCGCGCCCCCGCCAGCGCGACCGCCAAGGGCTCACCGGCGCGGAGGCCCGGGCTGGCCAGCTCGAGCGGCGCCAGCGCCGGATGCCCCTCGTTGAGGTGGATCACGCCCGGCCCGATCCCGATCGCGCGCAGCGCGCGCACTCCGCCCACTCCGAGCAGCACGTACTGCGCTAGCCGCATGTCGGGGTCGGCCTCATACAGGCGCCCCGTAATCCAACGGTCGAGCCGGTCGTTCTCCGGACAATCGCTGTCGAGCAGGAACAACGGCACACGGCCCACGTCCACGCGCCAGATCCGCGCCGCGACATCACGGTCGAAGATCGGGACGCTGACCGTAATCGGGCGCTCGTCCGGACCGGTCACGAGGGCGGCCGGAAGGCGCTGGGGATCGGTATCGACCCAGTACTCGTGCTGCCAACCGCCTGCATCGACACGCTGGCGGAAGTATCCCTTGCGGTACATCAGCCCGACCGCCACGAGTGGCACCGCACGGTCGGAGGCCTCTTTCAGCAGATCGCCCGCCAGCGCGCCCAAGCCGCCGGAGTAGACCGGCAGCGAGACATGGACACCGTACTCGGCGCACAGGAACGCGATCGGATGGGCGGGATCGATCGAGTCCGGGCTTGGAGCACGATCGAGGTCGGTTCGGACGAGCGCCTCCAGCGCGGCAGCCTGCGCCAGCAGCTCGCCGTTGGCGGCCGCCCGGGACAGCACCCCGCTCGAGACTTCCTGGAGCAGCCGCACCGGGTTCTCGTGGCAGAGCTCAAAGCGCTCGGGGTCCACGGCCGCGAACAGCTCCCGACCCCCCGCCAGCCACGACCAGCGGTAGTTGAACGCGAGCCGGGCGAAGGGCGCGAGCGCGTCGGGAAGTCGCTGCGCAAGCTCGCCGGCCGCGCGCCGAAGATCTTCGCGACCGTCGTTGACGGTGTCGATCAGGGGCCCCAAGCGGGTGATTATCCAAGATTTGCCCGGTCGCAGCTACCCTCGCGCCCTTGAGCACCCTCGGCCCACAGCCCGCCATGCTCGGCGTGCTCGCGTTCGGCGATTCGATCACCAACGGTGGCGGTGAGCTGCAATGGGGCGTCGCGCTGCAGTCGTGGGCCCTGTGGGTGGCGCGGGCGACGGGGTTGCCGTTCACGAGCTACGCGGTCGACGGCGCGCGGGTGCAGGACGTCGTCGGCCAGCAGATCCCCTCGTTCCAGCGCTACAGCGCGTGCGCTGGCGCTCGCTACGAGCTCGGGTGCCTGTATATCGGCGTCAACGATGTGCGCTCAGTCGATTGGGACGTGCTGAAGTTCGAGCACCACTTCCGCATGGCTCTCACCTTCCTGGGCGAGCGCTGCCACCGGACGCTCACCGCCGCCGCGCCCCTGGACCTCGGTCGCCCTCGCGCGAGCGCCGTCGAGGTGGCCAAGTTGAACGCCGCCGTTCACCGAGTGGCGGCGGAGCTGGATGCGCTGGTGCTCGACCTCCGGGCCTTCGGGGCGCGCAACCTCGTGATGGTCGATCACGTCCATCCGACCGCGTTCGGTCAGATCGCGATCGCCGAGCGGGCGCTCGCGCTGCTGGCGCGCGACGGGCTTCCCGTGGCCGTGCGCCCGTCGTCGCTGATCTCCTATCAAACGACCCGGTACCAGCGTCTACGGGCTGACGCGACCTACGTCTACCGGGATGCCAAGGCGCGCTGGGAACGGTGACGGTGTGGCGGGTCGAAGTTCGCCGGGGCGGAGCCTGAGATCGCGCTCGATCACTGCCCTTCGACGGACACTACGTCGAGCCGCTGCCGAAATAGGCCCTCCCTCACCCAGCCACAACTCGTCCGCCCTCCTCGGTCGCCTCACGCAAGCGCCGCGCCACCGCCGGCGTCAGCGCGCCCGCCTGCATCCGCCAGCGCCAGCTGCCGCCGGCCCGTCCCGGGCGGTTCATCCGCGCCTGGCTGCCGAGCCCGAGCACGTCCTGCGCCTGGATCATCGCGACACGCGCCGGGGAGGTGAACGCCAGCCGGATCAGTCCCCACCACGGCTCTCGGTCGGACAGGCCCCGCCGAGCGAGCTCGCGATCGACGAGGGCGCGCCGGGCGGGGTCCAGCGAGTCGTACCAACCGCGGGCGGTGTCGTGGTCATGCGTGCCGGTGTAGACGAGCCGGTTCTCGACGTGGTTCTCGAGTCGGTGCGGGCTGCGAGGATCGTCGGGATCGAAGCCGAACTGGAGCACCAGCATCCCGGGCAGGCCGAGCGTCTCTCGTAGCCGCTCCACGGCAGGGGTGATCACGCCGAGGTCCTCGGCGACGAGCGGCAGACCCTGTCCGAGCTCGCGCTCCAGGGCGAGGAACAGCGCGCGTCCCGGACCGCGGCGCCAGCTCCCGCCGATGGCGTTGCGAGCCCTCTCGGGCACCGACCAGTAGGACACCAGACCGCGGAAGTGGTCGATTCGCGCGAGGTCGAACAGTGCCAGCGTGCGCCGCATCCGCTCGACCCACCAGCGGTAGCGCCGGCGGCGCAGCGCCGGCCAGTCGTACAGCGGGTTGCCCCACAGCTGCCCCTGGGCGGCGTAATCGTCCGGCGGGGCGCCGGCCACCACCCCGTGCTGGAACAGCTCCGGGTGAGCGCGGTGATCGACGCTCCCGGGCGCGACGTAAATCGCGACATCGCCCATGATCCGCACTCCGCGGTCGGCACCGTAGCGCCGTAGCGTGGTCCACTCGCGCTCGAAGCGGATCTGGTCGGCGATCGCTCCGCGAGCCGAGAACCGCTCCCAGTCGCCGATCCAGTAGCCGTGCCGCTGGCGGAACTCGATCCTCTCGCTCGCTGAGACGGGCGCCCGAAGATCAGCGAGCAGCCAAGGCCACGCCGCGAAGGCCGAGCGCGACTTGTACGGCGAGCCGTGACGGTCGGGCGGCCCGAGCGGCAGCACCTGCCACCATGACTGCCCGGCCGCCGCGAGCCAGTCGACGAACTCGTAGGCGCCAGGGCCAAGCCGCCCCTCCGGCAACGAGGTCAGATGCAGCTGGACGCCGCTTGATCGCCGTAGCGCGTTCATCGCTGGTGGTTTACCGGATGCGGATCAGGCCACATTCAGCTCCGGTGGTTTACCGGATCGGATCGGGTGACATTCAGCGCCGGCGGTTTAGCGGAGGCGGAAACCTGGATAGTGTCGATACCGATGGCCGAGAAAGCGCCGACGCGCATCCAGATCCAGTATCCAGCGCCGGCGGTCGACGATGGCCAGTTCGCCGTCAAGCGGTGCGTTGGAGACACCGTGGCGATCTCCGCCGACGTGTTCCGTGACGGACACGAGATGATCCGCGCGGTGGTGCGCCATCGCGGTCCCGGGGATCAAGACTGGCGTGAAACCGAGCTGGAGCGTATCGACGACCATCTCGGGGGGGTGCGCTGGGGAGCGGAGCTCACGCTCGATCGGCTGGGCAGCTGGCAGTATGCGATCGAGGCGTGGACGGACGTGTTCGGGACCTGGCGGGACGAACTGGAGCGCAAAGTCGCCGCTCAGCCGAGCCCCGACCGCAGCCCCGCGGCCGACCGAGCAGACTCCAAGACCGCCGCCACCGCACCCCGCCGAGCAGACTCCAAGACCGCCGCCCTCGCACCCGGCGAGCCCGGGGGAGTAACCGCGCAGGACCCCCTTGCGGGCGAGATGTCCGAGGGGATCGTGCTGCTGCGTGCGGTGGCCAAACGGACCCGCTCGGGGAGCACCCGCGCGATGATCGAGCACGCGCTCGCGACGCTCGAGGACGACGCCGTGCCCCGGGGGGCCAAGCTCGAGCTCGCGCTCGGCCCGACGCTGCTGGCCGCGATCGTGAGTGAGCAGGAGCGCGAGGATCGCGTCCGGATCGAGCCGCCGCTGAGGATCGAGGTCGACCGCGTTCGCGCTCGCTTCGGCGCCTGGTACGAGCTGTTTCCCCGCTCCTGGGGGGGCTTGAAGGGCGTGCAGGCGCAGCTGCCTCGGCTGGCGGAGCTCGGCTTCGACGTGATCTACCTGCCGCCGATCCACCCGATCGGGTTGACCAACCGCAAGGGTGCCGACAACGCGCCCACGGCGAGCGGGAGCGATCCCGGCTCCCCGTGGTCGATCGGCGACGCCACCGGCGGTCACGACGCGATCCACCCTGACCTGGGAACGAAGCGGAATCTGCAAGACCTCACCCACGCCGCGCGCAAGCGCGGCCTAGACATCGCCCTGGACTTCGCGATCAATTGCTCGGCCGACCACCCGTGGCTCGAGCAGCACCCAGAATGGTTTCACCGGCGCCCCGACGGCACGCTCAAGTACGCCGAGAATCCTCCCAAGCGCTATCAGGACATCTACAACGTCAACTGGCAGTCGTCGGACTGGCGCGGTCTGTGGGACGCGCTGCTGGACGTCGTGCTGGGCTGGGTCGACTGCGGCGTCAAGGTGTTCAGGGTCGACAACCCGCACACGAAGCCGTTTGCGTTCTGGTCGTGGCTGATCGAACAGGTGCACGCGCGCGATCGAGACGTGATCTTCCTCGCCGAGGCGTTCACCAAGCGCGCGGTGATGCGCCATCTGGCCAAGCTCGGCTTCAGCCAGTCCTACACCTACTTCACCTGGAAGAATTCACGTCACGAGCTGACCGAGTACGTGTCAGAGCTCGCGTCCTCCGGCGAGCAGGAGTACTTCCGGCCAAACTTCTTCGCCAACACCCCCGACATCCTGCACGCCGCCCTGCAGCACGGCGGAAGGCCCGCGTTCGAGGCTCGTCTGGTGCTCGCGGCGACGCTGAGCCCGAGCTACGGAATCTACTCGGGCTTTGAGCACGTCGAGCACGCGGCGGTCGCGGAGGGCTCCGAGGAGTACCTGCACTCCGAGAAGTTCGAGCTCAAGGCTCGCTCGCTCGACGGTGAGCTGCTGCCGCTCGTCCAGCGCCTGAACCTGGCCCGGCGGGAGAACCCCGCGCTCGGAGAGCTCTCGAACGTGACCTTCCTGGCGACCGCCAACGAGGCGCTGATCGCGTACGTCAAACAGGCCGCCCCGGCACGCGCCCGGCGAGCGGGCGAAGCGCTCGGCGAGCGGTCCGGCGAGAATACGGTGATCACGGTGGTCAACCTCGATCCACGCCGGCCCCAGGAGGGACTCGCGGTGCTGGGCGCCGAGCTCGGGCTGCCCATGACCTTCACCGTCCGGGACCTGCTCACCGGCGAGCGCTATCAGTGGGGCACTGGTCCCAACTACGTGCGTCTGGAGCCGGGCGTGCGCCAGGCTCACGTCAACGTGGTGGAGCACTGATGGTCGGGCCGCCCACGCTGACCCACCTCCTCGCGCGTGAGCGGGGCGCCGCCCAGCGGGGCGCCGGGCACCCTCAGGAGCAGCCGCAGGCACCTGAGCCGGCGCCGGCGCAGACCCACCAGTGGTTCGAGGCCGAGCCGCTGTGGTTCAAGCGTGCGGTGTTCTACGAGATCCATGTCCGCGGCTTCTTCGACGGCAACGGCGACGGGTTGGGCGACTTCCGTGGGCTGGCCGAGAAGCTCGACTACCTGCAGTGGCTCGGGATCGACTGCATCTGGCTGCTGCCGTTCTACTCCTCCCCGTTGCGCGACGGGGGCTATGACATCTCGGACTTCACCACGGTGCATCCGGACTACGGCACGGTCGACGACGTGCAGGAAGTGATCAACGCGGCGCACGCCCGTCAGATCCGCGTGATCGCCGACCTGGTGATGAACCACACTTCGAACGAGCATGCGTGGTTTCAGGAGTCGCGCTCGAGCCCGGTGAGCCCCAAGCGAGACTGGTATGTGTGGTCCGATACCGACCGGCGCTATCCGGGCGCGCGGATCATCTTCGTCGACACCGAGTCCTCGAATTGGGCCTGGGACCCGGTCGCGGGCGCCTATTACTGGCATCGCTTCTTCTCCCATCAGCCCGACCTCAACTACGACAACCCAGAGGTGCAGGACGCGATGCTGGACGTCCTGCGCTTCTGGCTGGACATCGGGCTGGACGGCTTCCGTCTGGACGCCGTCCCCTACCTGTTCGAGCGCGAGGGCACCAACTGCGAGAACCTCCCCGAGACCCACGCTTACCTGAAGCGGGTCAGGCGGGAGGTCGACGCGCACTACCCCGACCGCGTGTTGCTCGCGGAGGCCAACCAGTGGCCGGCAGACGTCGTGCAGTACTTCGGGGGCGGGGAGGAGTGTCAGATGGCGTTCCACTTCCCCGTGATGCCGCGAATGTTCATGGCGGTCAGGCGCGAGGAGGCGGTGCCGATCTACGAGATCCTCGAGCAGACCCCGGCGATCCCCGACGGCTGCCAATGGGGACTGTTCCTGCGCAACCACGACGAGCTGACGCTCGAGATGGTCACCGACGAGGAGCGGGACTACATGTACGCCGAGTACGCCAAGGATCCGCGGATGAAGCTGAACCTGGGGATCCGCCGGCGGCTGGCGACACTGCTGGACAACGGGCGCGACGACATCGAGCTGATGACGGCGATTCTGTTCTCGCTCCCCGGATCCCCGGTGCTCTATTACGGTGACGAGATCGCGATGGGCGACAACGTGTTCCTGGGAGATCGCGACGGGGTGCGCACGCCGATGCAGTGGACCGGGGATCGCAACGGCGGCTTTTCCCGGGCTGACTTCGCCCAGCTCTACGCGCCCCCGCTGATGGACCCGGTGTTCGGCTATCAGGCCGTCAACGTCGAGGCGCAGCTACGCACTGCCACCTCGCTGCTGCGCTGGATGCACCGCTTCATCGCGCTGCGCAAGGAGCACCCGGTGTTCGGCCTGGGCACGTACGAGCCGATCCAGCCGTCCAATCCACGGATCTTCGCCCACCTGCGCCGGTTTGAGGACGATCTGGTCCTCTGCGTGCACAACGTGGCTCGCTCCGCCCAGGCCGTGGAGCTCGATCTCAGCGCGTATCAGGGCCGTCATCCGGTCGAGCTGTTCGGCCGCTCGCGGTTTCCGAGGATTGGCGAACTGCCCTATCTGTTGACGCTCGCGCCGCGCGGCTTCTACTGGTTCGAGCTGGTCGAGGCCGACGAACCGACGGTGGCTGGGCAAGCGAGAGGTGCGGGCGGATGAGCGAGTCTCTCCCAGCCACCGAGCCCCTGGAAGGCCTTGACATCGAGGCCCTGCGCGAGTGGGTGCAGCGCCAGCGCTGGTACGCGTCGAAATCGCGCGCGGTGGCGGGCCTGGAGATCGTCGAGGGCGTCACCCTGCGTGAGCGGGATCCGCGGCTGTTGGTCGCGCTGGTGCAGGCGCGGTTTGCCACCGGCACGCACGAGCTGTACCAGCTCGCGCTCGGATCGACGCCGGATGGGACCGTGTACGACACGCTCGCCGAGCCGGCCGTGGCCCTCGAGCTGCTGGCCCGGATCGACACCACCGACGAGATCGAGACGCCCGACGGGCGCTTCAGCTTCCATCGTGCCGACGGTCCGGCCCGGCTGCCCGATGCGACGAGCGTGCGCCTGATGGGCGTCGAGCAGTCGAACTCATCGCTCGTGTTCGACGAACGGCTCGTGCTGAAGGTGTTCCGAAAGCTCGAGCCCGGCATCAATCCCGAGCTCGAGCTGCTGCGCTTCCTCACCGCCCGGAGCTTTCCGAGCATCGCACCTCTGCACGGGTGGTACGAGTACGAGGGGCTGGCGCTGACCGCGACGCTCGGAGTGGTGCAGGAGTTCTTGCCCGACGCGGCCGGCGGCTGGGAGCTGGCGCTGCACGAGATCGTCGATAGCCCCGACGCGTTCCTGGAGCGGCTGGCGAGCCTCGGTGCGGTGACCGCGCAGATGCACACCGCGCTGGCATCGGATGCGAGCGATCCGGCGTTCTCACCCGAGGAGCCGAGCCAGGAAGCGATCTCGCTGCTGACGGCGACGATCGACGAGGACATCGAGCGGATCTTCGTGCGGCTTCCCGACGACGAGCGTCTGGCGCCGATCGCGGGCCGCGGCCAGGACGTGCGCGAACGCCTCGCGGCCCAATCCCACATCAGCGTCGGCGGTCGGGTGATCCGGACCCACGGCGACTATCACCTCGGTCAGACGCTGTACACGCCGCGCGGGTGGGTGGTCATCGACTTCGAGGGGGAGCCCGCGCGCGCGCTGCCCGAACGTCGCCAGAAGCGCTCACCGCTGCGCGATGTCGCGAGCATGCTGCGCTCCTTCTCCTACGCCGCGTCCGCCGTCGAGATCCTCCGCGGCAAGCAGGCGCCGGCGAACTTCGAGCAGCGCGCGCGCGAACGATTCCTGACCCAGTACCTGACCGAGATCGACTCGAGCCTGCTACCGGCCGGGGAGGCCGCAACCGTGAACATGCTGTCGATCTTCGAGCTTGAGAAGGCGATCTACGAGCTCCAGTACGAGCTCGACAACCGCCCAGACTGGGTGTCGATCCCGGTGGCGGGGATCAGGCGCCTGCTGGAGTCCGTATGACGGCCACGAGCCCGCGGCGATCCTGATGACGCCCACGACCCAGGAGTTTGAGGCGCTCGTGCGCCGCGAGCACCATGATCCGCACGCGGTGCTCGGTCCCCACCCGGTCACGGGTGGCGTGGTGGTGCGCGTGCTGCGCCCGGCCGCGGCCTTTGTCAGCGTGGAGCTCGACGGGGGCCGGGCGGCGCGATTAGAGCAGGTGCATCCCGCTGGCATGTTCGAGGGTGTGATCCCCGGCGTCACCTTGCCGCTGCGCTACCGCGTCACCGTCGACTACGGATCTTTTGGCAGCTTCACGATCGACGACCCCTATGCGTTCGGGCCCACGATCGGCCCGCTCGATCTGCACCTGATCGGCGAGGGTCGCCACGAACAACTCTACGACAAGCTCGGCGCGCACATTCGCGATCACGAGGGCGTCCACGGCACCGCGTTCGCTGTGTGGGCACCGGCCGCGCGCGCGATCAGCGTCGTCGGGGACTTCAACTCCTGGGACGGCCGGCTGCACGCAATGCGCTCGCTCGGCGCGAACGGGATCTGGGAGCTGTTCCTGCCCGACATCGACCCCGGCGCCCGATACAAGTACGAGATCCTGACCCCCGAGGGAGATTTGAGCCTGAAGGCGGATCCTTACGCCCAGGAGACCGAGCTTCCGCCCAAGACGGCATCGGTCGTATTCGAGAGCCAGCATCGCTGGAGCCCGAGCGACGCCGCGTGGATCGCCCGCCGCGGCGAGCAGCTGCCGCTGTCGGAGCCGATCTCGATCTACGAGGCCCACCTCGGATCCTGGCGCCGCGCTTCTGGCGCCGTCCCCGGGACTGGGGGCATCCAGCAGCCCAATCGCCCGCTCTCCTACCTCGAGCTCGCGGATGAGTTGGCGGCCTATGTGACGGAGATGGGATTCACCCATGTCGAGCTGCTCCCGGTGATGGCGCATCCGTTCAGCGGATCCTGGGGCTACCAGGTCACCGGCTACTTCGCCCCGACCCCCAGCCACGGCTCGCCCGACGATCTGAGAGCGTTCGTCGACCGTCTGCACTCGGCCGGCATCGGCGTGATCCTCGACTGGGTCCCGGCGCACTTCCCGCGCGATCAGTTCGCGCTCGCGCGCTTTGACGGCACCGCGCTGTACGAGCACGCGGACCCCCGGCGCGGCGCGCATCCGGACTGGGGCACGCTCGTGTTCAACTACGGGCGCCACGAGGTGCGCAACTTCCTGATCGCCAACGCGCTGTTCTGGCTCGGTGAGTACCACGTCGACGGGATCCGGGTCGATGCTGTGGCCTCGATGCTGTATCTCGATTATTCCCGCCGCGAGGGAGAGTGGGTGGCCAACCAGTTCGGCGGGCGCGAGGATCTCGACGCGGTGGCGTTTCTCAAGCAGCTCAACGAGGTGATCTACGGTCGCGAGTCGGGGATCATCTCCGCCGCCGAGGAGTCGACCGCGTGGCCGGGCGTCTCGCGCCCCACCTACCTTGGCGGCCTCGGATTCGGCTTCAAGTGGAACATGGGCTGGATGCACGACACCCTGCGCTACTTCCAGCAGGACCCGATCTACCGTCGCTACCACCACCATGAGCTCACCTTCAGCCTGATGTACGCGTTCAGCGAGAACTTCATCCTGCCTCTGTCCCACGACGAGGTCGTGCACGGGAAGGGCTCGCTGTACGGCAAGATGGCCGGCGACCACTGGCAGAAGCTCGCCAACCTTCGCGCCCTGTACGCCTACATGTGGGCCCATCCGGGCAAGAAGCTGCTGTTCATGGGCTGCGAGCTCGCCCAGAAGGACGAGTGGAGCCACGAGCGCTCGCTGGACTGGCACCTGCTCGAGCAGCCCGAGCACGCCGGGATCCAGCGGCTGGTCAAGGATCTGAATCACCTGTACCGCTCCGAGCCGGCGCTGTGGGAGCTGGACTGCGACCCGTCGGGGTTCTGGTGGCTGGAGCCCAACGACGCTGACGGCAACGTGATCTCGTTCGCCCGCGCCTCTCGCGACGGCAGCCGCGTGCTCGTGTTCGTCGCGAACCTCTCCCCGGTTCCGCGACCGGGGTACCGGCTGGGCCTGCCGCGGCCATGCCGCTGGAGGGAGGCGCTCAACACCGACTCCACCTTCTACGGCGGCAGTGACGTGGGGAATCTTGGCAGCGTCGAGCCTGAGCCGGTGCCCTGGAACGGTCAGCCCGTATCCGCGGTCCTCACGCTGCCGCCGCTGGCGGCGATCTGGCTCGTTCCCGAGTCGACCGAGCGGTCTGACGCACCCACGCGGTTCGGCGCGCCTGACCTGCCCGAGCGACCCGACGCCGAGTGAGCGAGTATCCCTGGGAGCGACCGCTGGGAGCCAGGCCGCTGCGCGAGGGCGAGGTCGAGTTCCGGGTCTGGGCGCCTCGCGCGGGGTCGATCTCGCTTTCGCTCCGAGACCGCGATCTCGACCTGCACGACGCCGGATACGGTGTTTATGAGGTAGTCGCCCCGGCTCACGCCGGGGACGACTACTGGTTTGTCGTCGATGGCCGCCGGCTGCCCGACCCCTGCTCGCGCTGGCAGCCCCACGGGCTTCGTGGACCGTCGCGCGTGCTCGGGATAGGGCCTCCCGGGGCCCGTGGACACTCCTCATCCGGGCCCCGGCGACCCTCGTCCGGGGCCGGCGGACCATTTTCATCCGGGCAATTTGCGCCTACTTCGTTGCCCGACCTCGTCCTCTATGAGTTGCACATCGGCACGTTCACCGCGCCGGGAACGTTCGAGGCGGCGATCGAGCACCTGGGCGAGCTCGCGCAGCTCGGCGTGAGCGCGATCGAGATCATGCCGGTGGCCGAGTTCCCCGGCGCGCGTGGCTGGGGCTACGACGGCGTCTACATCTCGGCCGCCCAGTCCTCCTACGGTGGTCCGGCCGGGTTGGCGGGGCTGATCGACGCCGCGCATGAGCAGGGCTTGGCGGTGGTGCTCGACGTGGTCTACAACCACGTCGGCGCATCCGGCTCTCAGGCGCTCGAGGCGTTCGGACCGTACTTCACCGGCAAGTACGAGACGCCGTGGGGCAGAGCGATCAACTTCGACGACGAGTACTGCGACCCGGTGCGGGAGTGGGTGCTTCAGAGCGCGGTCGGCTGGGTGGCGGACTTCGGCGTCGATGGGCTGCGGCTCGACGCGGTCCACGCGATCTTCGACTCCAGTGCCGAGCACATCGTGCGGGCCGTTGCGCGCCGCGTTCACGCGGCCAATCCGCGCGCGCTGGTGATCGCTGAAAGCGGTCTCAACGACCCCCGGGTGATGCGCCACGGTCGCGAGGGTTATGCCTGCGACGCGGCATGGGCCGACGATTTTCATCATTCGCTGCGTACGCTGCTCACCGACGAGCGCGACGGTTACTACTCCGACGCCCAGTTCGGCACCGTCGCCGCGCTGGCCAAGGCCTTTCACCGCCCCCACGTCCACGACGGCGGCTACTCGAGTTTTCGCGCGCGACGCTTTGGGGCGCCCGCCGACGATGTCTCGCCGGAACGCTTCGTTGTCTTCTCCCAGAACCACGACCAGGTCGGCAATCGCGCCTTCGGCGACCGGCTGCCCGCCTCCGTTCGTCCGCTCGCCGCGTTCTGCACCCTACTGGCGCCGTTCGTTCCGCTGCTGTTCATGGGCGAGGAGTACGGCGAGCCGGCGCCATTCCAATTCTTCTCCGACCACATCGATGACGAGATCGCCACGGCCACGCGTGAGGGGCGCCGCCATGAGTTCGCGGCCTTCGCGCAGTTCGAGGAGCAGATTCCCGATCCCCAGGCGCTCGCGACCTTCGAGGCCTCAAAGCTCACCCGCCGGCGTGATCCGGAGCTGGAGCGTCTTTACGTCGAGCTCCTCCGGGCGCGTGCAGAACTGCCCGCGGGCGAAGTGGACGTGATCGAGCCCGACGAGCAGGCACGGACATTGAAGGTCAGGCGGGGTCGATTCGAGCTGCTGTGCAACTTCGGCGGTCGGCCGGCGAGGTTATCCTGCGCGGGTGATCGCGTCCGGATCGCGACCCAGGCGACCCCGGAGGTGGCACGCGTCAACGGCGGATACTTCGAGCTCGCCCCGCGCTGCGGAGCGTTGATCGAGCTCACCCCGCGCCCTGGAGTCCTGGGGCAGGACAGCCCGCGCCCTGGGGCCTTCGGCGAGCTCACCCCGCGCCCTGGAGCCGTGGGCGAGTGACTGAGATCTGGCCCGGTCGCCCGTACCCGCTCGGTGCCATCTGGGATGGGAACGGGACCAACTTCTCGATTTTCTCTGAGCATGCGGAGCGGATCGAGCTGTGTCTGTTCGACGAGGACGGCCGGGAGACGCCGATCGAGATGACGCTGCGCACGGCGCTCAACCACCACTGCTATCTGCCCGGGGTGGGCCCGGGGCAGCGCTACGGTTACCGCGTTCACGGACCCTACGCCCCCAACGACGGGCATCGCTTCAATCCGGTCAAGCTTTTGATCGATCCCTATGCCAAGGCGATCGAGGGGGTCGTCGACTGGGACTACGGCGTCAACGTGCTGCCCTACGTTCCCGACGACGCCGAGGATGCCGACTTCGATCCCGACGACGAGGACGACGCCGGCGCCGTGCCCAAGTCGATCGTGATCGACGACGCGTTTCGCTGGGAGGGCGACGTCCCACCGGACATTCCGTTCGCGGACACGATCATCTACGAGACCCACGTCAAGGGCTTCACGATGCAAAACCTGAACGTCCGCGAAAATCTGCGGGGCACCTACGCCGGATTCGCCTCTGAGGCGGCGATCGCCTACCTGCAGGACCTCGGCGTAACCGCCGTCGAGCTGCTCCCGGTGCACCACATCAGCGACGAATCGTTTCTGTTCGAACGGGGCCTTAGCAACTACTGGGGCTACAGCACGATCGGCTACTTCGCCCCGTACTCCGAGTACGCCGCCAGCGGGCGGCGCGGTCAGCAGGTGAGCGAGTTCAAGGGGATGGTCAAGGCGCTTCACCTGGCCGGGATCGAGGTGATCCTGGACGTGGTCTACAACCACACCGCCGAGGGCAACCACCTCGGACCGATGCTCTCCTTCAAGGGCGCGGACAACCGCTCCTACTACCGCCTGATGCCCGACGACCTGCGCCACTACATGGACTTCACCGGCACCGGCAATTCGCTGAACCCCGTCCACCCGAGCGTGCTACGACTGATCATGGACTCGCTGCGCTACTGGGTGACCGAATGCCACGTGGACGGCTTCCGCTTCGACCTCGCCTCCGCGCTCGCGCGCGAGCTGTATGAGGTGGACAGGCTGTCGGCGTTCTTCGATGTGATCCACCAGGATCCGGTGCTCTCCCAGGTGAAGCTGATCGCCGAGCCGTGGGACGTCGGCCCCGGCGGCTACCAGGTCGGCAACTTCCCCGTGCTGTGGTCGGAGTGGAACGGGGTCTACCGCGACACGATGCGCGATTTCTGGCGGGGCCAATCAAGCACGGGACAGTTCGCCTCCGGCCTGTCCGCCTCGTCTGACCTCTATCAATCAGATGGGCGCGATCCGTTCGCATCGATCAACTTCATCACCGCCCACGACGGCTTCTCGCTCGCCGATCTCGTCGCCTACGAGGGCAAGCACAACGAGGCCAATCTCGAGGACAACCACGACGGGACCGATGACAACCGCGCGTGGAACTGCGGCGTCGAGGGCGAGACCGACAACCCTGAGATCCGCGCGTTGCGCGACCGCCAGCATCGCAACTTCCTCACCACTCTGTTCGTCTCGCAGGGGACGCCGATGCTGCTCGGAGGCGACGAGTTGGGACGCACGCAGCACGGCAACAACAACGGCTGGTGCCAGGACAACGAGATCTCGTGGTATGACTGGAGCGACGATCCCCGAGCCACGAGCCTGCACGATTTCACCCGCCGGCTGATCACCCTGCGCCGCGAGCACCCGGTGTTCCGCCGCGAGAGCTTTCTGCGCGGCAAGGAGCTGAAGCACTCGGGGCTTCCCGACGTGTGGTGGTTCCGTACCGACGGACGCAAGATGACCCGGCGCGACTGGCAGGACGGCGAGCGCGTGCTGGGCGCCTTTTTGAACGGTCGCGAGATCCCCACGCCGGGGCCCCACGGGGAGAACATCGAGGACGACTCCTTCCTGCTCCTGTTCAACGCGCACGGCGAGGATCGGAAGTTCATGCTGCCGCGGCGGCGCTTCGGCGCCCGGTGGGCGCTCGAGCTCTCTACGCTGCACCCCGCCGCGCCGGCGGGCAGTTCGCGCCACGGCGCGCGCACCGAGATCACCGTCGCGTCCCACAGCACGCTGATCTTGAAACGGATCACGTGAGGGTCACGTGAGCGAGTCGCCAGACGGGGAATCCGCGCGGCTGCGGGCCACGTACCGTCTGCAGCTGAGCACCAAGTTCGGCTTCGCGTCGACTCGCGCGCTGGTTCCGTACCTACGTGATCTCGGGATCTCGCACGTCTATCTCTCCCCCTCGCTGCAGGCCCGGCCCGGGTCCGAGCACGGCTATGACGTGATCGATCCCGGGCGCCTCTCGGACGCGCTCGGCGGCGAGCCCGAGTTCCGCCGCCTGGCGGGGGTAGCGAACGACGCCGGGATGGGCGTGGTGCTCGACGTGGTGCCCAATCACATGGCGGCAGACGATGCCAACCGCTGCTGGGCCGATGAAGGGCTCCGCGAGCGCTATTTTGACATCGATCCGGCGAGCGGACGCCACCGTCGGTTCTTCGACATCGACGACCTGGCAGGGGTACGCCAGGAGGACCCGGACGTGTTCGAGCAGACGCACGTGAAGGTCCTCGAGCTGGTGCGCGAGGGGCTCGTGGACGGGCTGCGCGTCGATCATCCCGACGGTCTCGCGGATCCCGCGGGTTACCTGCAGCGGCTGCGCGATGATGGTGTGCGGCGCGTATGGGTGGAGAAGATTCTCGGCCCCGGCGAGCGGCTGCGGGACTGGCCGGTGACCGGCACGGTCGGGTACGAGTTCCTGACCGAGGTCGCGTCGCTGTTCGTCACCCCCACCGGGGAGGCCCCGTTGACCGCGTTGTGGAAGCAGGTTTCAGGCGAGGAGCGCAGCTTCGACGAGATCGCCTTCGCGGCCAAGCTCGAGCAGGCGCAGACCACGTTCAGGCCCGAGCTTGAGCGGCTAGCCCGTGATCTGGGCCCCGGCGGACTGGACCGGGAGCTGCCCGACGAACTCGATCGGCTCGCGCGGGCGGTGGCGTCCTTTCCCGTGTACCGCACGTATGTGGATCCGCATTCCGGTTTTGTGACCGAGGCCGATCGAGACGCGGTCGCCGTGGCGCAGACGGGACCGGAGCTCGCGCAGATGCTGCTGCTGCAGCGACCGGTCCCGGCGCAGTTCGTCACTCGGTTTCAGCAGACGACGCCCGCCGTCGTGGCGAAGGGAGTCGAGGACACGGCCTTCTACCGCTACGCCCGCCTGATCTCACTCAACGACGTCGGTGGCGATCCCGGTTGTTTCGGGATCGGCGTGGAGCGCTTTCACGCCGCCAACGCGGAGCGAGCGCAGCGCTTTCCGCTCAATCTGCTCACCACCCAGACGCACGACGCCAAGCGCTCCGGGGACGTGCGGGCGCGGATCGGCGCGCTTTCCGCAATCCCGGAGGAGTGGGCAGCGCACGTCGGGCGGTGGTTCGAGCTCACCGAGTCGCTGTGTGCGGACGGCGCGCCGGACCAGCTCGAGCGCTACTTCCTGTTCCAAACGCTCCTCGGCGCCTGGCCGGTCTCCGCCGACCGGATCGAGTCCTATATGGAGAAGGCGCTGCGCGAGGCCAAGCGCAACACGAGCTGGGTGCAGCAGGACCCCGACTGGGAGGGAGCAGTCAAGCGCTTCTGCCGGAAGCTCTATCAGCATCAACCGTTCCTGGAGGACTTCGAGCCGTTTGCGGCCGAGGTCGCGCGGGCCGGAGACCGCGTCGCGCTCGGGCAGCTCGCGCTGAAGCTGACCGTGCCGGGGGTACCTGACATCTACCAGGGAGACGAGCTGCCATTCCGCGCGCTGGTCGATCCCGACAACCGCCGCCCCGTCGACTGGCGCTGGCACCAATCGATGCTCTCCCGCCTGATGGGCGGCTCTTCACCTGACGGGCAGACCCGCAAGCTGTGGCTCACGCTGCGGCTGCTGACGCTCCGTGCGCGACGCCCGGAGCCGTTCTCGGCCGGCGACTATGACCCGCTCGACGCCGGTGAGGCCACGTGCGCGTTCCTCCGCGGAGGACAGGTGCTCGTCGTCGTCGCCGTGCGCGAAGCGGGTGCGCGGCACGGCGTCCTCGAGGCGCCGCGCGGGCGCTGGGTTGACGTCCTGCGTGGAGGCGAGCGGTCCTTCGACCCGCGAGCGCCGCTCACCGGCGTACTGGACGAGCGCGGCGTGGCCGTGTTCGAGCGCGTCGGCGTCTGAGCGGGCGGCCGCGCCGGCGGCTGGGCGAGAAAGGTCGCCACCCCGCCGCGAGCACGTGGCCCGAAGGCCCAAACGCGGAGACCGGCAACCTGTGACTGCGACAGCGACTAAATCTAGTAGCCCTGTGGGGTCGTGCTCGTGGTCTTGGGGTGGGAAGGCGGCTTGGTCAGCGGCGGGTGCGTGATGGTCGGCGACGTGTGCGTGCTGGCGGGCGGCCGCGGCGGCGGGGCCGGCGCCGCGGCGGGTGCCGGCGCGGTCGTGCGGGGGACGATCGCGGGCGCCTGGGTGGTAATGACGGCGGGCGGCCTGACCGGGATCGGTGCCGGAGTGGTGCGGCGGAGGGTCAGCCTCCGGTGGTGGCCAGCCGACGCGGTATGGGGCTTGCGCTTATGGTGGGTCGGCGACTTGCTCTTGATGGCCAGCGGCGCGTAGGTGGTGCCCGTGTGCGAGGCGCTGGCACCGCCGCAACCTGCCGTGGCCACAGCGCCCGCGATGGCGGTCAATAGGGCTCGTCTCATGGGCCTGACTCCTTGTCGCATCGAAGATGTGCTCGCAGACTAACGCTCCATGGGGGGCCTGGAGTTGTTCTGGGATCGACCCGCGCCTGACCACCCGCCGACGGACGCGGACCGTTCTTGGGAGGATCATGGCTGATGCGAAGCTCGGCTGAGCCGTCCCCCCAACGAGGTCCGGGCTCGGCGTGGCTGCTGGCCGTCTGCTGCGTGGCCCAGTTCATGGTCATTCTCGACCTGAGCATCGTCAACGTCGCGCTGCCTTCAATCCAGTCGAGCCTGGGCTTCACCGCGCCCGATCTGCAGTGGGTCGTCGACGCCTACGCGATCACCTTTGCCGGCTTCCTGATGCTCGGCGGCCGGGCGGCGGATTACTTCGGGCAGCGCCGGACGTTCGTCACCGCGTTGCTCCTGTTCGGGCTCGCTTCACTGGCCGGCGGAATTGCCCCGGACCGGGCCATGCTCATCGGCGCTCGCGCGGGGCAGGGCTTCGCCGGGGCACTGATGGCCGCATCCTCCCTGGCGATCATCACCTCGTCATATCCGTCGGGCCCCAAGCTCAATCGCGCGATCGGCATATGGGCGGCCATGAACGGAGCCGGTGGTGCCGCTGGCACCCTGTTCGGGGGGGTCATCACCCAGGCGATCAACTGGCGTTGGGTGCTGCTGATCAACCCCCCGATCGCGCTTGGGGCCGCGCTGCTGGCCTACGCGGTGGTGAGCGATCGCCGGCGGCGCGAAGGTCGAAGCTTCGATCTCGGCGGCGCGTTGACGTTGACGGTCGGCCTGATGGCGCTCGTGTACGGAGTCGTGAAGGCGGACGGGGCGGGCTGGAGCTCGCTCGCCACGCTCGGCCCGATCGTCATCGGCCTCGTCCTGCTGGCCGTGTTCGTGGTGATCGAGACGCGGGTGGCGGCCGCGCCGCTGGTGCCGTTCAGGCAGCTGACCCGGCCGCTTCGGACGGCCAACACCATCGTCCTGCTGTTCAGCGCCGCTCTGTTCCCGATGTGGTTCGTCAGCTCCCTCTACCTGCAGCAGGTGCTCGGGCTCTCGCCGCTTGACAGCGGTCTGGCGTTCCTGCCGATGACGTTGGCGATCATGCTGGTGGCGTCGCGCGCCGGGAGGCTCGTGAGCCACTTCGGCTTGCGTCCGGTGCTTGGCGGCGGGCTGATCATGATGACCGCTGGGCTGCTGCTGTTCACGAGGATCGCCGACAGCGGCAGCGCGATCGTGTACGTAATCATCCCGGGACTGCTCACCGCGGCGGGGATCGGCATGTCGATCGTCCCCTCGACGATCGCGGCCACCCAGGGGGCCAAGGAGGGGCAGGCGGGGCTCGCATCGGGCCTGGTGAACACCTCACGTCAGGTGGGTGGTGGGCTCGGGCTTGCGCTCCTGATCACTCTCGCCACCCAGTACACGACCAGCCTGATCGGCACCGGCCAGGCCGTGCCGCAGGCGCTGACCGAGGGCTTCCGGCTCGCCTACCTGATCGGCGCGGGCCTATCCGCGGCGGCGGCGCTGCTCACGTTCGCGGCGCTGCCCAGGTCAGCCTCCCCCCAGAGGCCAGCGTCGGTACGGCTCCGAGGGGCGGTCGGGCTCGTCGTCGTCGTCGCTGCGTTCGTCGCGGTCTCGCTCGCGACCGCAGGCTCTCATGGCGCGCCGATCGGTGCGTACACGACTAACGGTGCCTACAGCTTCGTCACGGCGCCCGCGCTGCACCCGCCCAAGCTCCGGACCGCCGCCTCGGCGGGGATCGGTGAGCTGTCGTCGGGCTACGTCTTCCTCGCCAGCTTCTACGACCTGAGCCAACCGCCGATGGTCGGCCAGAGCGGGCCGCTGATTCTCGACCGCCGCGCCCAGCCGGCTTGGTTCCGGCCGGTGCCCGAGAGCGTCCTCGCCGCCAACCTCAGCCTGCAGACCTACCGGGGTAGACCCATGCTGGCCTGGTGGCAGGGGAAGCTCACGAGCACCGGGCAAACTTTGAGCGGGGAGGACATCGTGATCGACCAGCACTACAGGACAGTCGGGAGGCTGAAGGGCGCCGACGGGTGGATTATCACCCTCC
Organism: Solirubrobacteraceae bacterium; assembly: GCA_050996975.1. Taxonomy (GTDB): domain Bacteria; phylum Actinomycetota; class Thermoleophilia; order Solirubrobacterales; family Solirubrobacteraceae; genus Palsa-465. Next base: position 60,902 of record JBPCRJ010000107.1, read on the forward strand.
ATTCGCTTGTGGTCAGCGGCGAGAACGTCTGGGTAACGGCGAACAAGAACATCCCGATGAACCTCTCCAGGTATGGTGGCGCTTACAACGGCGCGCTGATCGACTCGGCGGTCCAGGAGTACAACCTCAGGACCGGCAAGCTGCTGCGCACCTGGGATGCGCTCGGTCACATCCCGCTGACCGATTCCCACGCCTCACTGCCGACCAACGGCTTCCCCTGGGACGCCTTCCATGTCAACGCAATCGACCTGACCGGCGACGGTAGCTTCATCGTCTCGATGCGCAACACGTGGGGCGCCTACCTGGTCAACCGCACCGGCGCGATCGCGTGGGCGCTCGGTGGCAAGCACTCGAGCTTCAGGCTGGGCTCGGGAGCCGAGTTCGAATGGCAGCACGATGTCGCGCTGCGCCCGGGGTCGAGGGTCACCATGTTCGACGACCGCTGCTGCCAGATCACCGGCGCCGGCACGTTCGTCTCGCCGACGACACCGTCTCGCGGTCTCGTGCTCAAGTTGGACCGGCCCACGCGGACGGCAACGCTGGTGGCCCAGTACACCCGGGGCGAGAACTTCGACGCCGAGTACATGGGCAACACCGAGTCATTGCCCAACCACAACGTGTTCGTAGGCTGGGGATCACAGCCCTACTTCTCGGAGTACAACCAGTCGGGACGACTGTTGCTGGACGCCGTGTTCCCCAAGCCCGACCTCAGTTACCGGGCCAGCCTGGAGCAGTGGGTCGGCCTTCCGCGCTCCTCCCCCGTGGGCGCCGCTCGCGAGCAGCATGGCAAGACCACGGTGTACGCGAGCTGGAACGGCGCTACCCGCGTCGCGGCCTGGAGGGTGCTGGCCGGCCCGAGCGCCAGCCGCCTGGCCACCCTCTCAACCACGGCCAAGTCGGGGTTCGAGACCGCGATTGCCGTGCCGCAGGGTCTCATCGCCTTCGGGCTCGTCGCGCTCGACGCCCGGGGCGCAAGGATCGGAGCGTCCCGTCCGTTCGGGGTGACAAGGTGAGCTCTGATCAGCTCAGGACCGTTGCACCGCGCCTGCGTCCTCGCCAACGGTCTCAGGAAGGACTCGTAGGCCGCGTTCGCGCCCGGCGGCGTGGAGCCGACGATCCCAGCTGGCGAGGACGAGGTCATCGACAGGCAGGAGGAGCGCCGCCGCGAGGTGCAACGCGTCCAGGCTCCGAAGCTCGTGCGCCAGGGTGAGGCAGCGTGCCGACCGGAAAAGCCGAGGACCCGGCGCGCACGCGGCGCGCCGGGTCCTCGAGCACTGCCCGGTTGGGCTGTGGCTACATCATCCCGCCCATGTCGGGCATTCCGCCGCCGCCACCGCCGCCGCCGTTGTCCTTGTCGGCGACCTCGGCGACGATCGCCTCGGTGGTGAGAATGTTCTTGGCGATCGAGGCGGCGTTCTGAAGCGCTGAGCGCGTCACCATCGCCGGATCGATCACGCCGGCCTTGACGAGGTCGACGATCTCATTCGTCGCTGCGTTGAGGCCGTGTCCCTTCTTGGCCTTGCGGACGTCGTTGACGACGACCGAACCCTCGAGGCCCGCGTTCTCGGCGATCTGCCGCAGCGGCTCCTCCAGCGCGCGCACGACGATCTTCGCGCCTGTGCGCTCGTCCGGCTCCTCCAGTGCGTCGGCCTTGATCGCGGTCTGTGCGACCAGCAGCGCAACGCCGCCGCCCGGCACGATGCCCTCTTCGAGCGCCGCGCGAGTGGCCTGCAGCGCGTCCTCGACGCGATGCTTCTTCTCCCGCATCTCGGTCTCGGTGGCAGCACCGACCTTCACGACCGCGACACCGCCGGACAGCTTCGCCAGGCGCTCCTGGAGCTTCTCGCGGTCGAAGTCCGAGTCGGTGTTCTCGACCTCGGTCTTGATCTGGTTGATCCGACCCTTGATCGCTTCGCTCTCGCCGTTGCCGTCCACGATCGTGGTCGTGTCCTTGGCGACGACCACGCGACGTGCGCGGCCGAGCTGCGTGAGCTGGGTGTTCTCGAGCTTGAGACCCATCTCCTCGGTGATCACCTCGGCGCCGGTGAGGACCGCGATGTCCTCGAGCATCCGCTTACGGCGATCGCCGAAGCCCGGAGCCTTGACCGCAACGCCGGTGAAGGTGCCGCGGAGCTTGTTCACGACGAGCGTCGCGAGTGACTCACCCTCGACGTCCTCGGCGATGATCAGCAGCGGCTTGCCCGACTGGATCGTCTGCTCCAGGATCGGGAGCACGTCGCGAACCGAGGCGATCTTCTGGTTGGCGATCAGGATGTAGGGGTCCTCGAGGGTGGCCTCCATACGGTCCTGGTCGGTGACCATGTAGGGCGAGATGTAGCCCTTGTCGAACTGCATGCCCTCGGTGAACTCGAGGTC
>JBPCRJ010000108.1:0-10110 GCA_050996975.1 Solirubrobacteraceae bacterium
TCATCGTTCCAGCCATGGCCGGACCTCCTCAAACAGGTCTTGGGGTCAGCCGGAGCCCAATTCTCCCGCCAGACAATCCCCCGCGAGGAGCGTCCGGCCATTCAGCCCGGCAGGCAACCCCTGCAACAGGCGGCCCACGCCATATGGTCTAGCTGGGTGTCGTGACGAAGCTCCCGGCCACGCCGACATCGAGCAGGAGTCCTTGGAGCAGCGTCAGGTCCGGACCGTGGGCTCGATCAGCACTGCCGCGCTCGGACATCGCCGGCCGGAGCAGGCTTCGGTGCCGGCGTCGAGGGTGCCGTGGTGCGCCTTTCCCCTCACGAATCGATTGCCTGGGCACGGGCTCGGGCGATCGCCTCGGCCCCGGCGTCGCCGACCAGCCGCTCGGGGCGCATCGTGCCGCTGCTGGTTAGGTCCAGGGCGGGAAAGCGGCCAATGCTCGCGAGCGTGTCGTCGAGGGCGATCACGGTCGTCTCGCCGCCGATCGGCACCGCGGAAGTCGCGATCACGGTCAGCGATCCTCCGTCGACGATGTTCCGGGCGCAGGCCAGCACTCTGCGCGCCGTTTGTGACGGCAGACCATCGAGCGTGTCCACCAGCACCACCGCGTCCGCGCCGCGCGCCGCGATCCGGCGAGCCTGATCGAGCACGGTCTCGACGGCCTGCCCTTGGACGTCGGGAGAGAACGCAAAGCTGATCGCCGCGGCGGGCGCCGCCGGGGGACCGCTCCACTCGGAGATCTCCTCGGGCCGCACTCCGGCCAGCGCGACTGACACCTGGAGACCGTCATCGCCCGCCAGCGCGACCGCGAGCCGGCGCAGCGCTTCGCTCTTGCCCGCCCTAGCACCGCCGACGATCGTCACGCGTGAGCCGCGGCCGATCGGAGTCAGCCACTCGATCGCCTTCACGGTTGGATCCTCGGAGCCGAGCCGAAACCGTTCGCTGGGGAATGCGGCGGGAAGGTCATCGAAGCGAGCGCCGTCGGCAACCTCGGTGGACGGCCGTCCGTTGATCGTGTCGACCCGCAGGAGCGAGGCAAAACGCTCTGAGCGTCGTGGCGCCCGGCGCGGTCCGGAGATCCGGTCGCCGGTGACCAGCTCGCACCGCTTGACCTGGGTGGCCGAGATGTACACGTCGTCGTCGGATGGCTCGGGCGGCTGCACGCGCACGAATCCCGAGCCGCTCGCCAGCAGCTCGACCACGCCCTCGACGACCCCGTCATCGGCCTCGGTGGTGGCTGCGTCTCGCTCGTCGTCCTTGGTTCTCCGCGCCGCGCCGGCTCCTCTGCCCTCCGCGGCGGCGCGCCCCGCGGCTGGGCGCCCCGCGGCCGGGCGCCCCGCGGCTGACCTGCCAGCGGCCGCTTCCTGCGCCTCGTCGGGCTTTTTCGCGCGGCCGCCGGCTTTCGCCCGCGGGGTGGCGGTTTTCGCGCGTCCGGCGCCCGCTTTCCTGGGCTTGGGCGGCGCCTTCGTCTCGCTCTTCTCGGCGGCGCGGTCGGCCTCGTCCGGCACGGTCGCGGCGTCTGGCTCCGGCAAGCCGTCCTGCGCTGGCGGGGCGTCCTGCACCTGATCGCTGCGCGCCCGCGTGCTCCTGCGTCCGCGGCGCCGCCGCGGAGTCGCCCCCTCCTCGCCGTCGCCCGGCTGATCAGCGGCCTCCCCCTCCTTGCCCTCGCCGGGCTGATCAGCGTCCACGGCGGCGCGCTGATCGGAGACCGATGACGTGGGCTCGTCGGAGTCCGAGGACGTGGACCCGTCGGAGCCCGAGGCCGAAACCAGGTCGCTGTTCGAGTCTCCCAAAGGCGCGCCGTCGGGGTCATCCAGATGCCGGCCGAGGATCCTGTCGATCAACTCGGCGCGGCGCAGTCTGCGATAGCCGTCGATCGAGAACTCCGAGGCCAGGGTGTGAAGGTCGGCGAGTGGGCTCTGCTCGAGCTCGGCGCGGTCGAGGACTGACATGTGTGATCTCCTTGGTGTGCGGGTATCGGTGGGCTCCGGTCGCGTTGAGCCAGCGACCGGCGATCTTCGGCTTATGAATCTAGCGCCCCACCCGGCGGACGCCCCATTCGCCCCACCCGGTGAATGCTGCGCATACGCTCACGTCCACCCCGGCGGACGCCGCGGCTCACACCTCGCCCGCTCCGCCCGGGCGGGTGCCCTGGTCCCAGCGTAGCTCGTCGGGGATCCGCAGCTCCGGGTCGACCTTCACCTCCGCGCGCAGCGCCGCGCGCACGGCGAGGAAGTCCGCCGCGGCGGCGACGTCGTGGACGCGGAGCACGTGCGCGCCGGCGTCGACCCCGTGCCCGATCGCCGCCAGAGTTCCCGCGAGCCGGGCGCGCGGCGGGCGCGCGGTGAGCGCGCCGACGAAGTCCTTGCGGGAGACCGCGAGCAGCAGCGGTCGCCCGAGTGCGTGCAGCTCGCCGAATGCCCGCAGCACCTCGACCGTCTGCGCCGGGGTCTTGGCGAAGTCCGGCCCGGGATCGAGCATCAGCTGCTCGAATCCCACTCCGCGACTGCAGGCCACGGCGATCCGCTCCGACAGGAACGCGCGCACGTCCGCGACGATGCGCCCGTCGTATGAACGGTCGGGGCGCCGGTGTTTGGGGGGTGCGCGCGTGTGCATCAGGACAAGCCCGGCTCCGGTCTGCGCGCAGACGTCGGCGAGCTCAGGGTCACGCAGCCCGCTTACGTCGTTGACCACGCCGGCGCCGGCGGCAATCGCCGCCGCGGCAACCGCCGGCTTGTAGGTGTCGATCGAGACCGTCGCCCCCAGCTCGCCCCTCACGGACTCGATCAGCGCCACCACGCGGTCGATCTCGGTGCTCGGGTCGATCGCCGGACGGTTGGTCACTCCAGACTCGCCCCCGATGTCGATCATGTCCGCCCCGGCCGCGAGCAGCGAGCGCGCCAGCGCCACGCGCTCCTGCAGGGTCTGGTGGCGCCCGCCGTCGGAGAATGAATCGGGCGTCGCGTTGACGACCCCCATCAACCAGGGCCGGCCTCCCAGCTCGAGCGTCCCCCCAGTCGTGCAAAACCGCCGTGCCGGCGCACTCATCGGATGTCCCGCCGTGCCGGCGCACTCATCGACCGCCGCGCCGGCGCACGCATCGAGGGCCGCCCCCCCGGCGCGCTCACTCAGCTTCGCCCGGAACGGACCCCGCCGGCCACGCCCGGTAGCAGGCCGACGCCTCGAGCATCGCGGCGTGCGCCGCGATGCACCGTGGGCACACTCCGAGGTGGTCAAGCAGCCATTCATCGTCCTCGCCGCTCAGCGATTCTGAGTCATGACGTCGAGCGAGCACCCGCAGCGCGCGGTCCCGTTCCGCGCAGTCCGCTCCCTCCTGCGTACTGACGCCCCGCCGCTCCACCCGCAGCGCTAGCCGAGCGCGGGCTAGAAGCGCCGCCACCGGCGCCTCCTCGACCCCCATCACCTGGGACATCTCCTCGTAGGAGAGGCGCAGCAGCTCGCGCAGAACCAGGGCCTCGCGCTGACGCTCCGGCAGGCCAGCATTCGCCTGCGCGAGCTCACGCGCCACCGCCGCTGTCAGCCCGAGATCATGACTCTCTCCCTCGGGGGCTACGCCTTGATCAACGTACGGAAGACCGGCGCGGGCCCGGCAGGCCCGAGCCGCGGCGGCCAGCATCTCGACGCGCCCAATTCCCTGTTTGGCGCCGGCCCGCGCCTCGACCGCTGCGTCGGCAGCCGCGGCGCCGGCTCCGAGCACCCGCTGGCAAAACTCGTGCACCTCGTCCATCCCACCGCCAGCTTAGCCCTACAGCTCGACGCCGATCCCCTCCGCGAGCGCCTCCTCCCGGAATCGCTCGACCTCCGTCACGATCCGCCGTTCGTCCCATCCCAGCTGTGTACCCATCGCGCGGGCGACGCGCAGCGGCACCTGGCTGGCGGGCGCGCAGAGCTCGCGTCCGGCCAGTACCCCGAGCCGGGTGCGCCGGAGCAGTACGTCGGCGACGCTGCGCGCCTGCTCGTTGGCGGCGGAATACGGCGCCTCGGCCAGCAGGTCGGGAAGGCCGGCGAGGATCGGGCGGGCCAGCTCGCCGTCCCGTGAGGCGGTATGCAACACCCCACGGGCGGCATGACCGTAGCGGCTGGCGAGGGCCGCGTACGCGCCGTCGCCGATCCCTTCGACCGCTTCGAGCCGGCCGGGATCGACCGGCTCGCCGAGCGGGATCTCGTGGGTGCGACACGGCGCTTGGCGTCCGTCGCGCTCGACCAGCCGGTCGACGGCCATCTTCGCCATCCGCCGCCAGGTCGTCAGCTTGCCCCCGGTGATCGTGATCAGGCCACTCGAAGTCTCATACAGCTCGGCCTTGCGCGAGATGTCCACCGAGTTGCGCGTGTCCCCGGTGGAGATCAACGGCCGAACCCCGGCGTAGGCGCCCACCAGATCGTCGACGCCCAGACCGGTGCCAAAGAGGGAATTCGTAGCGTCGAGCAGGTACTCAACGTCCTCACGCGAGGGGCGAACGTGATCGATGTCGCCCTCGTAGTTGTTGTCGGTCGTGCCCAGCAAGCTGCGTCCGAGCCAGGGCAGGGCGAAGATCGTCCGACCCTCGCCGGCGGGAACGATCGCTCCGGCGCGGAGCGGGAGGTCCGCATGGGCAACGGTCACGTGAGTCCCCCGGCTCGGGAGGATCGTCGGCAGCTCGGCTTCGGAGCGAAGCTCACCGGGGCGCAGACGGTCCGCCCACACGCCGGTCGCGTTGACAACGCTATCCCCCCGCACGATGAACTCCCTGCCGGACTCCACCTCGCGGACCTTGACGCCGGCGTTGGTGTCCGCGCCGTCCTCGTGCACCAGCTCGGTCACCTCGAGCCGGTTGGCGCAGATCGCGCCGAAGCGCTCGGCCTCGCCGAGCACGGTCAGCACCAGCCGGACGTCGTCGGTCTGGCAGTCATAGAACAGGTATCCCCCGGTCGGATGGCGGGAGGCGAGCGCCGGGAGCAGCTCGGCCACCTCTTGGCCCGAGATCGCCCGATGGCGGGCGGGGCTCCAATCGAGGTCTGGATCCTCGCCATCCTTGAGCGCGGCCCGACGAGCGCTTCGGCGCCCCAGCAGCCGTGGCGCTGACATCACGTCATACATGTTCAACCCGATGCCCGTGAGTCGGTCGGGCTTCGCGCCGTCCATCGCGGGTACGACCAGCGCGAGCGGCGTGACCAGGTGCGGCGCGAGCTTGACCAGCAGCTGACGCTCGAGCAGCGCCTCGCGGACCAGTCCGAGGTCGAAGCGCTGCAGGTACCGGAGCCCGCCGTGCACCAGCTTCGAGGAGCGGCTGCTGGTCCCGGACGCGAAATCCGCCCGTTCGACCAGCGCCACGCTGTATCCCCGCGAGGCGGCGTCGAGCGCGACCCCGGCGCCGGTGATCCCGCCGCCGATCACCACCACGTCGAAGCGCTCGCCGGACAGGATCTCGAGCGCGCGTTCGCGGGTGATCATCGCGAGCAGCGTATAAGCGCGCCCTCGATGTCGCGCCGCCCCATCACCGGCCAGCGCCAGCTGGCCCTATATATCTACCTACCGCCCGCCCGCCCTGGCGTAGAGACCGCGCATGATGTCGTACATCTCGTTCGCGGTCTCGCCGCCCGGGCAGCAGGTGGGGCCACCCGGATCGCTGATCCCGATCTCGATGTGCGGGCCGGAGGATATCCCGACGTCACCGCAGCCGACTTCGGCGATCGGCTGGCCGGCGCTCACGTGGGTGCCGACGGGCACCAGCGCGGGTGCGGCGTGACCGTAGTAGATGTAGCGACCGGCGTAGCGGCCAGAGGCGACCCGCAGCACCGGGGCGGAGGGCCCGAAGCCGTCGATCCCCTCCTGGACGATCGTTCCCGCCGTGACCGCGACCTCGACCGCCTGCCGGCCGCAGGCGTTGCCCACCGTGCCGATGTCGACACCCTGGTCCCGCGTCCAGTTATCCGGGCTCAGCACACGGCGGATCGGCCTGATCGGAAACACCCAGGCGCCGGAGGACCCCTGCGGCTCCGAGCCGCCGGAGAGGCTGAGGACCTGCTTCGCGGCTTTCGTCACCTTGCTGAACAACACCGTTGCGGTCCTGTGCCCGACGACGCCGCTGTTCGCGAGTCTGGACGCACGCTGAAAGCGCGCCACCGCACTCTTGGTCATCAAGCCGAAGTAGCCGGTGGCGGGGACCCGGTAGCCAACCTCGCTCAGCATCGTCTGGAGTGTCTGGACGTCCTGACCGGTCTGCCCCCGCCGCAGCGTGCGCGTGAAGTTCGAGTAGGAAACCGCCTGGCGGTCATAGCCGCGGGGGTGCTGGGGCGGCACGATCGTCGCTCCGCCGGTGCTCGACCGAGCGCCCGGGGTCAGCGCCAGCAACCCGAGCGTGACCAGGGAGACGACGCCGACAAGGTTGCCCATCCTCGTCGTCTTGAAGCTGCTGTAAGCGGACAAGCCCGTACCTCCGCAGTTGCGGTCGTTGGACGACATGCCGGTGCGCCTACGGGGTTAGCTGACGGGCTCGCGCTCGATGACCGAGCGCTTCTCACGGATCACCATGAGACTCGCCCCAATGAATTGGGTTCCCCGCTCCCCGGGACGGCTGACCCCGGGGATTTGGCGATGGCGCACGGTACCAGAAAGCGCCGACGCCGGGACGCGGTGCACCGGCCGGTTGGCGCCGGGACGCCGCTACCCTGCAGGATCCGTGCTCCCTGCCCGCCGGCGACCGGCGACCGTCCGTCTGATCCGCTCGAGCGTGTCCGCTGACATTCGCCGCATCTCCCCGTCGGTCAGCTTGATCACCCGCATCGCGCGGCAGCGCGCTACAGCGCCTGGACCTCGCTGGTGATCTCGCCCACCGACGCCTTCGCGTCACCGAACAGGAGCGCGGTCTTGGGGTCGTAGAAGAGCGGGTTGTCGATCCCGGCGAATCCGGACGCCATCGAACGCTTGAGCACGATCACCGCTCCCGACCTGTCGACCTCGAGGATCGGCATCCCGTAGATCGGCGAGCCCGGCTCGTTCTTGGCCGCAGGGTTGGTGACGTCGTTGGCCCCGATCACCAGCGTCACGTCGGTGCGCGAGAACTCGGGGTTGATCTCGTCCATCTCCCGCAACAGGTCGTAGGGAACATCGGCTTCGGCCAGCAGCACGTTCATGTGACCGGGCATTCGCCCGGCGACGGGATGGATCGCGTACTTGATCTCGGCGCTTTTGGACCCGAGCGCCCGCTCGAGCTCGCGTACGGCGTGCTGGGCCTGCGCCACCGCCATCCCGTAGCCCGGCGCGATCACCACCTGCCGCGCGAAGGACAGCTGGATCGCCACGTCCTGAGCGCTGGTCGAGCGGACCGGTCCCCGGTCGGCGTCCCCGCCGCCGGCGGGCGCGGCGACAGCGCCGCCAAAGCCTCCCGCGATGATCGCGGGAACCGAGCGGTTCATCGCCTTGGCCATAAGGTTGGTGAGGATCGAGCCCGACGCCCCGACGATCATGCCCGCCACGATCAGCGCCGTGTTGTTGAGCGCGATCCCGGTGGCGGCGGCCGAAAGTCCCGTGAAGGCGTTCAGCAGCGAGATCACGACTGGCATGTCCGCCCCCCCGATCGGCAGCACGACCATGTTCCCGAGGATCGCCGCCGCCACCAGGATGCCGAGGATGAACAGCGCCTGAGAATGGGTGCCCGCCGCGAGCACGATCGCGCTCAGCACGCAGACAGCGAACAGGGCGAAGTTCACCAGCGACTGGCCGGGGAGCTTGATCGGGCGTCCGGGGAGGATCTCCTGCAGCTTCGCGAACGCGATGTTCGACCCCCAGAACGACACCGAGCCGACGATCGCCGCGAACAGCGACGGGATCTCGGCCTTCAGCGGGTAGGCGCCGAAGAAGTGGTGGCGGAACTCGATCCACGCGATCAGCGCCACCGCCCCGCCGCCGACGCCGTTGAACAGCGCGACCATCTGCGGCATCGCGGTCATCCGGACGTTGCGGGCCGCCGGGATCCCGACCGCGGTCCCGAGCACGATCCCGAGCGCGATCAACCAGGGCGTGCTCGAGCCGTGCAGCACGTGGCGCTGGAGCAGCGTGGCGACGAACGCTACCGCCATGCCGGCACCGGCGAGCTTGTTGCCGCGCACCGCCGTGCGCGGGCCGGTGAGCCCGCTGAGTCCGTAGATGAACAGCCCGAACGCGACGATGTAGAGCGCGTCGATGAAGTTCGGGCTCTGCAGGAAGACGGCCGGGGAGAAGGTCATTAGTCTGCCTCCGCCTTCGGCTCCGGCTTGGTTTCCGACTCGGGCGGGGCCGCGTCGGTGGCGTTCTGAGGCGCTGGAGCGGCCACCTCGGTGGCGTTCTGAGGCGCGGGAGCGGCCACCTCGGTGGCTGGAGCCACCGTTTCCGCGCTCGGTGGGTCGGGCTTGCGCTTGAACATCCCGAGCATCCGGTCGGTGACGAAGAAGCCGCCAATGATGTTGATCGTCCCGAACATGATCGCGATCACGAGTAGCGCCTTCTCGAGCACGCCGCTGGAGGCGGCGATCGTCAACAGGCCGCCGAGCAGGACGATCCCGTGGATCGCGTTGGTGCCCGACATCAACGGCGTGTGCAGCGTGTTGGGAACCTTGGAGATGACCTCGAAGCCGACGAACGCGGCCAGCACGAGGATCGCGATCTCGGTGACGGTGCTCATCGCGGCTCCGTGCCCGCCGTCGGTAACCCGCGGTTTGACATCAGCGCGCGGCCGCGGCCGTGGCCGCGTCGGCGACTTCCCGGGCGCGCTCGTGGACGATCTCGCCCCCGCGCGTGATGCACGCTCCCGCGATCACCTCGTCGTCGAAGTCGAGCTTCAACTCGCCCTCGTGGATCATCAGCTCGAGCAGTGAGTGGATGTTGCGGGCGTACAGTTGCGAGGCGTGCTCGGCCATCGTCGAGGGCACGTTCAGCGGGGCGATGATCTTCACGTCGTGGCGCACGACGGTCTGGCCCGGCTCGGAAAGCTCGCAGTTGCCGCCCGCCTCGCCGGCGAGATCGACGATCACCGAACCGGGCTTCATCTTCTTGACCGCCGCCTCGGTCACCAGGATCGGCGCCCGCCGGCCCGGCACGAGCGCGGTCGTGATCACCACATCGACCTCGCCGATCGCCTCCGCCATCAACTCCTGCTGGCGCGCCTGCTGTTCGGGCGTGAGCTGCTTGGCGTATCCGCCAGTCCCTTCGAGATCACCGCCCAGGTCGAACTCCAGGAACTTGGCCCCCAGCGACTGCACCTGCTCCTTGACCGCGCCACGCACGTCGAAGCCCTGGACGACGGCGCCAAGACGCCGCGCCGTCGCGATCGCCTGCAGACCCGCTACGCCGGCGCCGAGCACGAGCACCGTCGCGGGCCGGATCGTCCCCGCAGCCGTCATCAGCATCGGATAGAAGCGGCCCATCTCCTGCGCACCGATCAGCGCGGCGCGATAGCCGGCGATGTTCGCCTGGCTCGAGAGCGCGTCCATCGACTGCGCGCGGCTGATCCGCGGAACGGCCTCCAGCGCGAAGCTGGTCGCGCCTGTCTGCGCGATCGCGCGCACCGCCTCGCCTCCGGTGAGCGGCGCCAGGAAGCCGATCAGGACGCTGTCGCCGTTCAGGTGCGCAGTCTCCTGGGCGCTAGGCGGCGCGACCTTGACGATGACTCCGGCGGACCAGACCTGGGCCGCGTCGGTCAGCTTGGCGCCCGCCTGTTCGAACTGCGAGTCGGGGATCAGCGCCGCTTCGCCCGCGCCGCGCTGCACGAGCACCTCGAGCCCCTGCTGGGAGAGCTTGCGCACGGCCTCGGGCACCAGCGCCACGCGGCGCTCACCCTCGATTGTCTCCTTCGGTACTCCGATCAGCATGGCGCGGCGCAGGCTAGCGGAGGGCGACGGGGATGGGTGGGCGGCGGCGTCGGGGCGAGGCGGACGCCCGCGGCGGTGCGGAGCGTGGGCGCCAGGCGGAGCGGAGCCGCTCAGCGCTGCCAATGCGCTCAGCCGAGGCCGAGCGGCGCCAGCACGAGCGCGCTCACGACGCCCGTATCGGCGGCGAGGCGGAGCATCGGGCCCGACGATCTCGTCCGCCGGCTCGCCCGCCGGCTCGCCCGGCGCCCACGGAGGGCCGCAGGC
>JBPCRJ010000054.1:0-6897 GCA_050996975.1 Solirubrobacteraceae bacterium
GCGCCTTCCAAGCCTCTCGGGGGAGGTCGGCGCCGAGCACCCGCACCGACCCCGCGTGTGGCCGCAAGAGCCCCGCCAAGACTCTGAGCAGCGTCGACTTGCCGGCGCCGTTCGAGCCGAACACGGCAAGCGTCTTCCCCTCCTCGAGAGATATATCGACGCCGCGCAGGGCTTCCCGCTCGCCGAAGCGGCGGCGGAGCCCCTGCACCGCGATCACGTCGTCCACGCGGGCTCCTGCCGCAGTGGCCGTCAGGCCGGCGCGCGAACGGCGCCGGCGCTCTCGCGCGCGGCTGCGATCAGGTCGCGGACGCCGCGCTCGTCGCCCCGCCTGAGCAGCTCGACGGGGTCCGGGTCGCCGTTGACGATCGACTCGAAGAAGACCTTGCGGTCCTGGTAGGTGGGAAGCGTGGCCTTCGCCCATCCGCGGGCGTCGTTCAGCAGCTCGGCCAGGCGCGCGTAGGGCTCGCCGTATTCCTCGGCGATCTGGCGCTTCATCCGCTTGGCGAGCGCGGGGCTGGCGCCCGAGGTCGAGATCGCGATGGCCAGCGGGCCGGTCCGCACGATTGCGGGCAGGATGAAGTTGCACAGCGGCGGCACGTCGACGACGTTGACGAGCATCGCGCGGCGCTCGGCGTCCTCGTACACGCGGATGTTGACGTCGGTGTCGCTCGTGGCGGCGATCGCGATCAGGCAGCCGTCGAGGTCCTGCGCCAGATACTCGCGGCGCTCCCAGCGGATCGAGCCCTCGAGCGCCAGCTGCAGGAGCTCGGGATGGGCCTGCGGCGCGACCAGGGTGACGTCCCCGTCGCAGGCGAGCAGCCCCTCAACCTTCTCGAGCCCGACCTTGCCACCGCCGACCACCAGGCAGTGGCGGCCGGTGAGTCGCAGGCACGCGATGTAGAACGGCGTCTCGAGCATCCCGCGCACGCACGACTGGTCGCAGACGTCCTTGCGCAGCTGGCAGACGCATTCCTTACCGCTGTAGGCCTGGGCGGGCATCCTCGACACAGGGTAGGAGGTGCGACCGGTCGGCTTGCCGGCCGGCTACGAGCGCGAACGCACTGCGTCGCGCGCCAGCCTGGCGCCCAGCGCCAGCAGCGGTGCCGCGCCCGCCCGCAGCGCACCGGCCCTGATCGAGGGACGGCCGTAGAGTACGGCGGCGGCCTGGCGCAACGCCCGGCCGAGGGTTTCGTCGTATGGGTGCCACCAGGGATTGCGGAACCTCGAGGGCTCCCACACGCGGAGCTTGACATTCACGCACTGATACAGGCCGAACTTCGAGTGGGTGCGCCCCAGGCCGGACTGCTTGACCCCGCCCCATGAGCACTGGCAGGCGCCGTGGCTGAACATGTGGTCGTTGATCCAGACCATGCCGGACTCGAGCTCGCGGGCGATGCGCTCGCCCTTACGGCGATTCGACGTCCAGATCGATGCGCCGAGGCCGAAGTCGCTGTCGTTGGCCAGCGCCAGCGCTTCCTCCTCGGAGTCGACGATCATGATCGGCAGTACAGGACCGAAGATCTCCTCGCGCATGATCCGCATCGCGTGGCTGACCTCGGTCAGGACGGTGGGGGCATAGAAGCTCGCGGATGGCAGGCCGGGCACCTCGATCGGGCCCCCGCAGCGCAGCGTCGCACCGGCCCGCACGGCGTCGAGAACCAGCTCGTCGACCAACTCGAACTGCTCCCGGGAGACCATCGGGCCGATCTCGGTGTCCCAGCTCAGCGGATCGCCCGCCCGAAGCTTGGCAGCGCCCGCGAGCACGCCGCCGATGAAGCGCTCAGATACTTCGCGCAGCACGTACACGCGCTCGATGCCCGAGCAGGTCTGACCGGCATTGGCGAATCCGCCCCACAGGGCGCCGGCGATCGCATGCTCCAAGTTGGCGTCTGCGAGCACGATCATCGGATCCTTGCCGCCGAGCTCGAGCACCGAGCCCTTGAGGCGGCGCGCACACGCTTGGCCCACGTCGCGGCCGGTCTGCACCGAGCCGGTGAAGAACACGCTCGCCACTTCGCAGCGCACGAGCGCCGCCCCGGTTCCGGGTCCGTGGACGATCCGCAGGAGTCCCTCGGGCAAACCGGCGCGCGCGAACACCCAGAGGATCCGCTCGCCGATGAGCGGCGTCAACGAAGCCGGCTTGAGCACCACGCCGTTGCCGGCCATCAGCCCCAGCGCGACCTCGCCGAGCGGGATGCTCCACGGATAGTTCCACGGCGAGATGACCCCGAGGACCCCCAGCGGCTCGTAGATGAACGCCGAGCGCTTGGCTTTCAAGAGCAGCTGGGGCATCGGGATCTTCTCCTCAGCGAGGATCTTCTGACCGGCTCGCGCGATCCACTGCAGCGCGTCGATCGTCGGCAGGATCTCCATCGACAGCGCTTCGTTACGAGGCTTGCCCTGTTCTCGCGCGATCAGGTCGCGGATCTCGTCGCACTCGTCGATAACGACCTGGGCGGCTCGCTCCAGGTGGCGCGCTCGGTCGGCCAGCGTCAACTGCGCCCAGAACGGCTGTACCTTGGCCACCGCGTCGACCACCGCGTCGACCTCATCCGCGTGAGTGATCGCCACCGCACCGATCAGCGCTCCCGTAGCGGGATTGCGCGACTCGAGCGTCGCCGTGACGGCGGCCTGCATAGCGCGAGCCTACCCCGTGGCGATGATCCCGTCGGCGGGCTGCCCCTCAACCTCTTCCGCGCGCGGCGCGGATCGCGTCCAGGCGCTCGCGCAGCGCCGCCTCGGCGTCGTCGGGCTCGTAGAAGCGCCGGCCGATCACGCAGTCGGGCGCCAGCTCCTGCGGGGAGAGGTGCCCCGGACGGGCGTGAGGGTTGTCGTAGCCGCCATCCGCGCGCGTCGAGGAGCGCAGATGCGCCGGCGGCAGCTCCGCACCGTGCTCGCGGATCTGACGGCGAGCGGCGATCACGGTGCGTTTGGCTGCGTCTGACTTCGGCGCCAGCGACAGGTAGATCGCGGCCTGAGCAAGCGCGAACTGGCACTCGGGCAGACCGACGTGCTCGACCGCATGGGCGGCGGCGGTTGCGACACCGAGCGCCTGGGGGTCGGCGTTGCCGATGTCCTCGGAGGCGAGCACGACCATCCGGCGGACGATGAAGCGCGGATCCTCTCCGCCCTCGAGCATGACCGCGAGGTAATACATCGACGCGTCCGGGTCAGAGCCGCGGGTGGCCTTGATCCACGCCGAGATCGTGTCGTAGTGATGATCGGCCTGCCTGTCGTAGAGGAGCGCCCGGCGTTGCAACGCGTCCTGCGCGTGAGTCAGGGTCACTGGAATACCGGCTCCCGCCGCTTCGCACGCGAGCTCGAGACCGTTGAGCGCCGTGCGTGCATCACCGCCCGCGCGCTCGGCCAGGAACTCGAGCGCCTCGTCCGCGATCCGGCGCTCCTGCCCGGACTCCGCTCGCGCCGGGCTGTCCTGCGCCGGGGTCTGCCCGGACTCCGCTCCCGTCAGGCCGCACTCCCCGCGGGACACGGCGCGATCGAGCAGGGTGCGAACCTGACGGCCGTCGAGCGCCTGGAGCTCGTAGACATGGGTTCGCGAGAGCAGGGCGGAGTTGACCTCGAAGTAGGGGTTCTCGGTCGTCGCGCCGATCAGCGTCAAGAGGCCGTCCTCGACCGCGGGCAATAGCGCATCCTGCTGGGCCTTGTTGAAGCGGTGGATCTCGTCGAGGAAGAAGATCGTCCTCGTCCCGGTCAGAGCCACGCGGTCACGGGCGCGCTCGATCACGGCGCGGACCTCCGCCCGCCCCGCCGCGACCGCGCTCTCCTCCTCGAACGCCGCCCCCGAAGCCGCGGCGACGATCCGCGCGAGCGTGGTCTTACCGCTGCCGGGCGGTCCGTGCAGGATCATCGAGTGCGGGTGGCCCTCCTCGATCGCGCCGCGGAGCGCCGATCCGGCGCCCAGCAGCTGGTCCTGCCCGACGAACTCATCGAGCGTGCGCGGCCGCAGGCGGGTGGCCAGCGGCGCCTGGGCGAGGGTCGAGGCGCCGCGCCCACCGGGCATTCCGGGCTCGCGCTCGGGGTCGCCGAACAGTCGCTCCATCGATCAAGTATGAGGGCCGGGGCCGAACTGACGCCATCTGGGCCTGAGGGTGGGTTCAGATGGCATCAGTTCGCCGCTGGGCGGTCGGCGGGGTTCTACGAGGGCGATCGCCCGACAATCGCCAGGGCCGTCTCGTGCAGGAGTCCGTTGGTCGCGATCGCGTCGCCGCCGCCGGCGGTGCGCACGCCGCTCAGGTCGGTGAACCGTCCCCCGGCCTGCTCGACGATCAGTTGCGGCGCGGCCAGGTCCCACAGCGATACGACGGGGTCCAGGCCCCCGATCTCGACCGCACCCTCGGCGACGAGCATGTAGGACCAGAAGTCCCCGAACCCACGTGTCCGCCAGCAGCGCCGCCCGAGTTCGAGCAGCGCGTCGAGCCGCCCAGCCGCTTCCCAGTCCTCGAGACCCGCGAAGCTCAGCTGCGCGTCGGCGAGCTCTGAGACGCGTGAGACGTGGATCGGGCGGCCGTCAGCAAACGCCCCTTCCCCCCGGGCGGCCCACCAGCGACGCCCGAGCGCCGGCGCGGACACGACCGCGACCGTGAGCTCGTCGTCGACTGACAGCGCGATCAGCGTCGCCCACACGGGGATCCCGCGTACGTAGCTCTTGGTTCCGTCGATCGGGTCGACGATCCACCACCGTCCCCTGCCGCCCGCCTCGCCGCGAATCCCGCCATCAGCCCCGCCCGACTCCCCGTACTCCTCTCCGAGCACGGCATCGTCGGGCCGGGCCTCGGCGAGCCGCTGGCGGATTAGCTGCTCGACGGCGCGGTCGGCCTCGCTCACAGGGGTCAGGTCGGGCTTGGTCTCGACGATCAGGTCGGCCGCGCCGAAGCGCGCCATGGTGATCACGTCGGCGAGCTCGGCGAGCTCGAGCGCGAGATCGAGATCGTGCAGGACCGGTTGCACCACGGGCGGGTGAGCCTACGCGTTACGCTCGGGGCGGTGTCCGACGACCTCCAGCGTGAGACCACCGGCGAGCTCCGGCGTGAGCGCACCGCCGAGCTCCAGCGTGAGACCACCGAGGTCCTCCAGCGGCTGGTGGCCTTCAACACCGTCAATCCTCCCGGCAACGAGCGGCCGGCGATCGAGTACCTGGCGGCGTATCTCAAGCGGGCTGGGTTTCAGACCGAGCTGCTCGGGGTGACCGAGGAGCGCCCCAACCTGATCGCGAACCTCGATGGTGCCGCGGACGGTCCCACCCTCTGTTACCTCGGCCACGTCGACACGGTGCTCGCGGACGCGTCGGAGTGGCGTCACGATCCGTGGTCTGGGGATCTGGCGGACGGGTTCCTATGGGGCCGGGGAGCGCTCGACATGAAGTCTCAGGTGGCCGCTGAGGCGGTCGCGTCCGTGGCGCTCGCCCGCGGGGGATGGCGCCCCGCCCGCGGCCGGCTGAGGCTCGTGTTCGTCGCCGACGAGGAGACCGGGGGAGCGCTCGGCGCGCAATGGCTGACGAGCACCCACCCCGACAAGGTCCGCTGCGAGATGCTGCTCAACGAAGGCGGCGGCGAGGTGTTCGATTACGGCGGCCGGCGCCGCTACGGTGTGTGCTGCGCCGAGAAGGGGATCTTCCGCTTCGCGATCACCGCACACGGCGCCGCGGGGCACGCCTCGCTCCCCCGGACCGGGGACAACGCGCTGCTGAAGCTCGCACCGGTGCTGGCCAAGCTCGCGGCCGGACAGCCGTCATTCGACGTCACCGAGGCGCCGGCCGAGCTGCTGCGAGGGCTCGGCGAGGACCCAGCCGACCCCGACGCCGCGCTCCGGCGGATCGGATTGTCGGCGCCCGAGCTGCTGACGCTGATCGAGCCGATGTTCGGGGTAACGCTGACGCCGACGATGGCCCGGGCGTCGGAGAAGATCAACGTGATCCCCTCGCGGGCATCGCTGAAGGTCGACTGCCGCGTGCCGCCCGGCCTCGGCGAGCAGGACGCCCGCCGGCGGATCGCCGAGGTACTCGGCGAGGAGGACCCCCAGCTGGCGATCGAGTTCACCGAGACGGTCACCGGGAACAGCTCGCCGGTCTCGGGGACGCTGATGGCAGCGATCGACAGCTGGGTCAGGGCGAACGATCCCGGCGCCGAGACGGTGCCGCTGATCCTGCCCGGATTCTCCGACTCGCGCTGGTTCCGCGATGCGTTCGGCGACTGCATCGCGTACGGGTTCTTCCCGCAGCGTCACATGACGATGCTCCAGGCGGCGCCGCTGGTTCACAACGCCGACGAACGGATCGACGTGCGCGACCTCGGATTCGCCGCCTCGTTCTACGCCGACATCGCGCGCGAGCTGCTCGGCTGAGGGGCGTCGCGGGGGTGGCCCGAGCCGAACGGATCGCCGAAGGCACCGCCAGCTCCGCCACCTCCGTCACCGTCGCGCAGCTCCCGCGTCGAGCGCGGGATCAGCGCGAGCAGCAGCAGCACCAGTCCGATCGCGCTGCCGGCGATCAGCACGGTACGGGCACCGAGCGCGCCGGCCAGCGGACCGGCGAGGACGAACCCCAGCGGGAGCAGCGCCAGCGAGCCCATCCAGTCATACGCGCTCACGCGGGACAGCGCGTGGGGCGGGATGTGCCGAGCGAGCGCCGTCTCCCACCAGATCGTGACCAGCGAGAACCCGAATCCGGTGGCCAGCGCGCACCCCACGACGAGCGCGAGCGGCGCGCCGAGCGCCAGCGCCG
Source organism: Solirubrobacteraceae bacterium (assembly GCA_050996975.1). Lineage (GTDB taxonomy): Bacteria > Actinomycetota > Thermoleophilia > Solirubrobacterales > Solirubrobacteraceae > Palsa-465. Next base: position 6,740 of record JBPCRJ010000054.1, read on the forward strand.
CGGCCTGGAAGGGCCACGCGAGCACCAGCAGCAGCCCGGCGCGCAAAGGGCGAGCCGGGCGCCACCGTAGCCCAACGAGCGCGCCGCAGACGGCGCACGCGCCCGCGACGCCCCTCAGCCGAGCAGCTCGCGCGCGATGTCGGCGTAGAACGAGGCGG
>JBPCRJ010000117.1:0-35204 GCA_050996975.1 Solirubrobacteraceae bacterium
CGATCTTCTGGTTGGCGATCAGGATGTAGGGGTCCTCGAGGGTGGCCTCCATACGGTCCTGGTCGGTGACCATGTAGGGCGAGATGTAGCCCTTGTCGAACTGCATGCCCTCGGTGAACTCGAGGTCCATGCCGAAGGTCTGGCCCTCCTCGACGTTGACCACGCCGTCCTTGCCGACCTTGTCGATCGCGTCGGCGATCACGTCGCCGATCTCCTCGTCGCCGGCGGAGATCGTCGCCACGCGGGCGATCTGCTCCTTGCCGGAGATCTCGGTCGACTGCGACTTGATGTTCTTGACAACCTCTTCGACGGCCTTCTCGATGCCGCGCTTGAGCGCCAGGGGGTTTGCCCCCGCGGCCACGTTCTTCAGGCCCTGACGGACGATCGCCTGAGCGAGCACGGTCGCTGTCGTGGTGCCGTCGCCGGCTACGTCGTTGGTCGACGTGGCGACTTCACGGACGAGCTGCGCGCCCTGGTTCTGGAAGACGTCCTCGACCTCGATCTCGCGCGCAATCGTCACGCCGTCGTTGGTGATCGTCGGGGCGCCGAACTTCTTGTCGAGGACCACGTAACGGCCCTTGGGACCGAGCGTGACCTTGACGGCGTTGGCCACCGCGTCGACGCCCTGCTCGAGCGCCTTACGGGCTTCAGCCTCGTACTTCAGTTCCTTGTGTGCCATGTGTCTCTTGTTCTCCTAACGGAAAGAGGGGAAAAGCGGAAAGGGCAAGACAGCGAATAGGCTGCTACTGGACCTTTGCCAGCACGTCGGATTCGCGGAGGACGAGGAGCTCCTCGCCGTCCAACTTGATCTCCGTGCCGCCGTACTTGCTGTAGAGCACCTCGTCGCCTTCGGCGACGTCAAGCGGAGTCCGCTTGCCGGTGTCTTCGTTGACCTTGCCGTCGCCGACGGCGAGGACCTTGCCCTTCTGGGGCTTTTCCTTGGCGGTGTCGGGTAGGACGATCCCACTCGCGGTGGTCTCCTCCTCCTCGATTGCCCGTACGATCAAACGATCGCCGAGGGGCTTTAGCTTCATGTGATGCAACCTCCAAGGGTTGGGAAACGTAATCTAGTTGCCTGGCACTCTCGTCACGAGAGTGCCAGTGATTTGGACTATAGCGCGATGCGGGCCCCCATTTGGCACTCGTTCGTAAAGAGTGCCAAAAGATTTGCGAAGCGGAAGGGGGTATCCCCGGGGGTATGTATGGGCCCGCTGACGCGGGCTGGGGTTCGGCCGGTACTCGGAGCGCTCGCCGGCGCCCGGGGCGGGTCCGGACCGCCGGCGTCAGTTCTGCGCCCCGCCCAGCCCGTGAATCCGGTCACGAAGCTCGGGGGGGTTCTCGATGATCTGGGAGAAGCGCACGACCGTCACGGTGTCCTCCACCGAGACGTCCCTCCCGTAAATCTGCTCCAGGAAGTGGACCATCTCGTCAACGCGACGGAACTCGGGGTTGTCGTGCTCGATGTCGCGCGGAGAGAGATCGCAGATCGGCTTGACCTCGACCTGGTCGATCACCGCCGAGAAAATCTTCTCGCGGGGTGAGTGCTGGTAGCCGATCGTCCCCAGCACACACTCGTTGCGGTGGTACTTGTGAGACTTGTCGCCGAGGCGGATGGTCGCGGTCTTACGGCCGCGGCGAAGCTGATCGGCGAACACCGAGGAGTAGAAGTTCAGGACGCGCACCGACGCCAGCCTACCGGTCCGCTGCCAGGCGCGACATCGCGCGCGCGACGATCTCCCGCTCGCCCGTGTGCGTGAGTGAGCGCGTGGCCTCCTCGAGCGAAATCCAGCGCGCCTCCTCGATCTCGTGGTCGTGGTCGGCCACGTCGCCCGAGCGGTACGCGAACAGGTAGAAGGCGACCTGCTTGAAGATGAGCCGGCCGCGCCGCTCGTACCGGTAGCGGACGTCGCCGAGCTTCTCGATCAGGTCCGCTTGCACGCCGGTCTCCTCGAGCACCTCACGGCGGGCGGCCTGCTCCGGGCTCTCCTCCCCTTCCCGATGCCCCTTGGGAAGTCCGAGCACGCGGTTACCCTCGCTGTCGCGCTTGACCGGGACGATCACGGCCACCTCGCGATCGCGCACCACAACCCCCCCGGCTGAGAACTCCGGGCTCGCGCTGGAGTTGCGTGTCGCGCCCACCACGACTCAGAGATACCACACCAACTCCCTTTCCGCGCGTCCAGAGAGCACCAACGCTCCAGCGCCGGCCTCAGGCGCCCGCGTCCTCGAACAGCCGTGGGTCGTTGGTGATCACGCCGGTCACCCCGAGCGCCTCCAGCTGGCGCAGCCGCGCCAGCTCATCGACCGTCCAGACGTACAGCTGTCCGCCCGCGCCGCGGACCTCCCGTACCAGGCGGGGTGTAACGAGCAGCCAGTGGACCATCAACGCGTCGCAGCGCCCGGCACGGATCGCCCGGCCGGCACGCCCGGGCAGGATCGCTCGCCCGAGATGCATCAGCGCCAGCGCCGGCGGCTTCAGGATCGGCCAGCGGAAGGGGTCGCGCCGGAGTTTGGGAACCGACCAGCCGAGCCGCACCCCGGGCTCGGCGGCGCGGATCGTCTCGAGACTGGAGAGATACTGACTGGAGATCAGCGCGCGGTCGAGCAGGTCGTGGGCGCGCAGCGCCTCGAGCACCCTGAGCTCGTATCCCGGCAGCTTCAGGTCGACATCGAACTCGACCCCGCTGAACGCTTCCGAAGCCAGGTGGCCGAGCCCCTCCTGGAGGGTGTGGGGCGAGCGCCCGGCGACGTCGACGTAGTCGTGCGCCAGCAGCAGGCGCTCGCACGTGTCCGCGCGGCCTGCTCTGCGCCTGAGCCGGCGGCCGGCTCGCGAGTCGTCCGGCCGTTCGGGCAATACGTCGAACTCGATCATGTCGACGCCCGCCGCAAGCGCGGCGTCGAAGCTCGCGTACGTGTTACCCGGGGCGATCAGCCCGGCGCCCTTGTGTCCAACCCGGAGCAGACGTTGCGTGACCATGCTCAAGAGGCTAATCGCGGCGGCTGGCAGCTCGGGCACCAGTACGCGGTTCGGTTCTGATCGCCCTGCCCGCCGGCGCGGATGCGATCCCCGCAGCGAGGGCACGGTCGTCCCGCGCGGCGGTACACCCGGGGCGCGATCGCGCGCGGTCCGAGTTCGGCGGAGCGCGACATCCGGGGTCGCACGGCGTCGATGATCCTCAGGGCTTCGGCGTCGCTGACGCTCGAGACCGCTCTGCAGGGGTTGATCCCAGCTTCCCAACAACCTTCGGCCCTCCAGATGTTGCCGATCCCCGCGACCTTGTGCTGGTCTAGCAGCGCGACCCCGATCGCGAGCGCCGGATCATCGCGGCGCAGCAGCTTCAGGAAGCGACGCGATTCGAACTGAGCGGCGAGCACGTCGGGTCCGAGCGCCGCGAAACGCTGATCGAACCGCCTGCGCCCGGCGGTGATCAGCTCGAGGATCGGCCCGTTGAACTGCACCACCTCATGGTTCTCGGACCGAATCACGATCCACGCGCGCGCAGGGGATCCGCGCCGGCGCTCATCCGTGTAGACGGCCCAGGCACCGGTCATGCCGAGATGGGAGTGCAGCGCGAGCTCGCCCTCGAATGCAACGAACAGGTGCTTGCCGTAGGTCTCGATGCTCGCGATCTCTCGCCCATCCAGGCGCTCGGGCCAGCGGTCAAGCGAGTGCCGCGGATGGGGGGTGCGGATCTCGTCGGGCACCCGGCCTTCGAGCACGGATCGGATGCGCTTTGCCGCCCAGGCGACCGTGTCTCCTTCGGGCATCTGGTCAGGCGCTCAGCGTCAGGCGCCGCGGCCCCTCCTGGAACCCGAGCGCGACCAGCATCGGGTGCAGCGGCGAGGAGAGCGCGGGCTCGCCGTCCACCTGCTCGAGCGCGACGCGTTTGAGCCGGCCTCGGTGAACGTGGTCGACCAGTGCCGCCAGGGCCGGCTCCAGCCGCGGGTCATCCCCGTCCACGAGCGTCTGCAGCCCTCGGCCACCGCGCTCGAGGTACACGATCGGCTCGCCGGAGCTCAGCACGACATAGGCGCCGGCGACGCGCGCAAGGCGGCGCGCGCGCGCGCCGCCTTGCTCAGCAGCACGTGTCTGGGTGTCCGCCACGGCCGCAGATCCGTCGCCGCGCCGCTTGCTCGGCCACGCCAGCGCGGCCCCGTACGGTTGCGCGGGGTCGATCGCCGCGAGCACCAGCGGGTGCTCGTCGCGGCCGTCCTGGGCCCGCAACCGCTCGACCGCGCCCGGAAGCGCGAACTGAGCCCCGCCCAACCCCTCGACGAAGTAGCCACGCCGCGCGATTCCGAGTATCTCGAGCTGCGAGAGCTCGGCGTAGATGGCCGAGAAACCGCCCGAAAGGCCCTCCGCCAGGACCTGCTCGCGGGTCAGGATCCCGTAGCGCTCGAGCAGCAGCTCCGCGATCGCCCGGCGCCGGGCCGCCGGATCGACGGGCTCGCGGTGAAGCGGCGCGGTCAAAGACCAGCGGCCCTGCACCTGCGCCGCGGCTCCACCGCGTCGGCGGGCGGCGAACCGACCCGGCCCGTGTGCGCCGGTCCGTGCGCGCCGATGGCCATGGGCCGGCAGCACCGCGCCCGGGCGGTTCTCTGCCCCGGCGACGGGCCGGCCGAGGCCGGGGGCGAGGGTCAGGCGAGGAGCCCGCAGAGGCGCGAACGCATCGTTGGTGACCTCTCCCGTCCAGGCGAGATCCCAGAGCGCCTGCTGGCACTCCTGTGGGGCGAGATCGACGTCGGTCAGCAGGTCGGTGAAGAAGCAGGCGCCGACAGCGAGCCGGTCGCGGAGCATCGCGTGGGCCGGAGAGTCTGGCAAGGCGCCCTTAAACCGCGGCGCCCCCAGCGCCGCCATATCCTCGCGCAGATAGAGCGCAACGCGGCCGGAGCTGCGCCCGAGCGCTCCGGCGCCGATCCACACCAGCTCGCCGCTCGCGCACAGCTGATCGATCCAGGCGGGCGAGTATGCGCCCACCCGTCGGGGGAGCACGTCGCGCTCCCACACCTCCGCGGGCAGCGCCAGGCCCTGCATCGACACGAGCGCCTCGCGCAGCCGATCGACGCCGGCGCCCGTGGCCGGGTGGCGGTCGACTCCCTGCCATCGGGGCAGAAACCGCGCCAGCGCGGCCTGATCCGCCGGCTCGATCTCCTTACGCAGCGCAGCCAGCGACGCGCGGCGCAGGCGGCGGAGGACCTGCGGGTCACACCACTCGCGTTCGCTGCCCCCCGGGCACAGCTCGCCACGGACGAGCTCGCCTTCGCGCTCGAGTTCGCGCAGCGCGGGACCCGCGTCGATCCTGTAGCGCTGCCTGACCTCGGCGTCGGTGAACGGGCCGTGGGTGGCGGCGTAGCGAATCAGCAGGCGGCGTAGCGGGTCGCGCGTATCCTCCAGGAACGTCGCCGGCAGGCCTCCGGGCGGCGCGCAGCCGAGGGCATCCCGGTAGAGACCCGCGTCGGCGGCGTCGATCCACCGCTCCTCGCCCGCGACGCGGAGCCTCGCCGCTCGCCGCTCCGCCTCCAGGTCGCGCAGCATTCCCGGCGCGTCCAGGCCGTCGAGCACGCGCGCCTGCGCTTCTACGAGCGACAGGTCGCCGACCCTCCGCAGGGCGTCCAGCAGCCCGTCGCGACTCGTCGCCCGGGCGCGGTCGGATATGTGCTGGAGGTCGTCCTGCACCTGCGCCAGCGCGCGAGGGTCGATCAGGTCCCGGAGCTCCTCCTGTCCGAGCAGCTCGCGGAGCAGGTCCCGATCGAGTGACAGCGCCGCGGCTCGGCGCTCGGCGTTTGGCGTGTCGCCCTCGTACATGTAGGTGGCGACGTAGTCGAACAGCAGCGAGGAGGCGAACGGTGAGGCGGTCGGCGTCTCCACCTCCACGAGCGAGATCTCCCTCCGGCCGATCCGGCGCTGCAGCTCGGTCAGTCCGGGCACGTCGAGCACGTCCCGCAGGCACTCGCGGTAGGTCTCGAGCACGATCGGGAAGTCGCCATAGCGCTTGGCCACTTCGAGCAGCGATTGGGACTTCAGCCGCTGCTGCCACAGAGGAGTGCGCCGACCCGGGTACGCGCGTGGGATCAGCAGCGCCCGGGCGGCGTTCTCCCGAAAGCGCGCGCCGAACAGAGCGCTGCCCGCGAGCTCGGCGACGACACGATCCTCGATCTCGTCGGCATCGAGCGCGACCAGCTCGGCGCCGGGCGGCTGCTCGGCGTCGGGCAGGTGGACGATGATCCCGTCGTCGGAGTAGATCGCGTCCGCCTCGAGGTCGAGCTCGTCGCGGATCCGCGCGCTCAGCGCGAGCGCCCACGCGGCGTGCACGCGCCCGCCGTACGGGCTCAGCACGCACAGGCGCCAGTCGCCGATCTCGTCGCGGAAGCGCTCGACCACGATCGTGCGATCGGAGGGCACCACGCGGGTGGCGGCCTGCTGCTCGCGCAGGAACGCCACCAGGTTGCGCGCCGCGCGGTCGTCGAGATCGTATTCGCGCTGCAGCCGTTCGGGTGGCTGCTCGACCGCCCAGCGGGCGAACGCCCCGATCGCCTCGCCGAGCTCCTTGGGGCGTCCGATCCCGTCTCCCCTCCAGAACGGGACGGCCCCGGGCAGGCCCGGCGCCGGGGTGACGATCACCCGATCGCGCCCGATCTCCTCGATCCGCCACGTGCTCGCCCCGAGCAGGAACGTCTGTCCCGGGAGCGCTTCATAGACCATCTCTTCGTCGAGCTCGCCGACGCGCCGGCCGTCGGGCAGCGTGACCGCGTACAGCCCGCGGTCGGGGATCGTGCCGGCGTTGGTGACGGCGAGCTGGCGGGCGCCCGGGCGGGCGCGGATCGTCCCCGCCACGCGATCCCACACGATCCGCGGGCGCAGCTGCGCGAACTCCACGGAGGGATAGCGCCCGTCGAGCATGTCGAGCACGCTCTGAAGCTGGGTCAGCGGGAGCTCGGAGAACGTGTAGGTGGCGGTGACCAGCGCGTACAGCTCGTCCACGGGGACGGGTCGATCCTCGGGGGCGGCGGCGGTGATCGCCACGATCTGCTGGGCCAGCACGTCGAGTGGGTTGCGGGGGACAACGGTCGTCTCGATCGCCCCCTCGCGCATCCTCTTTCCGAGGACCGCGCACTCGAGCAGATCGCCGCGGAACTTGGGGAAGATCCGCCCCTTGCTCACGTCGCCGACCGAGTGCCCGGCGCGCCCGATCCGCTGTAGCCCGCGGGCGACCGACTTCGGCGACTCGACCTGGATCACGAGATCGACGGCGCCCATGTCGATTCCGAGCTCGAGGCTCGAGGTGGCGACCAGGCACGGGAGCTGGCCTGACTTCAGCAGCTCCTCCACCACTGTGCGCTCCTCGCGCGCGAGCGAGCCGTGGTGCGAGCGGGCGATCTCCTCCTGCGCGAGCTCGTTCAGGCGCAGCGCCATTCGCTCCGCGCCGCGCCGGCTGTTGACGAACAGGATCGTCGAGCGGTGCTCCCTGATCAGCTTCAGCAGCGCGGGGTAGATCGCGGGCCAGATCGACCGTCGCGTCGCCTCGGTGCCGCCGTCGAGGGGATCGAGGTCAGAGCCGGATGACGCGGGCGCAGCCTGATCAGGCGAGGCTGGACGCTCGCCCGCGGGCGTTGCGTCGGGCTCGAGCATCGACTCGACGGGCACGTGGATCTGCAGGTCGAACTGCTTGTGGATTTGGCCGCTGGCGCACGCATCCACGATCCGGCAGCTCCGCCGTGGTCCGACCATGAACCGCCCGACCTCCTCGAGCGGTCGCTGGGTGGCCGAAAGGCCGATCCGCTGGGGATCGGATCCCGCGGCCTGCGCCAGACGCTCGAGCGTCAGCGCCAGGTGCGCCCCGCGCTTGGTGGCGGCCACCGCGTGGATCTCGTCGACGATGCACCAGCGCGTGCCCGCGAAGCTCGCCTGGGCGCGTCCGGTGAGCATCAGGTACAGCGACTCGGGCGTCGTGATCAGGATGTCGGGCGGCTCGCGCAGCATCGCCTGACGCTCCTTCTGGGGTGTGTCTCCGGTGCGCACGGCCACCGTCAGCTCGGCGCCGATCCCGCGCAGCGGCACCCGCAGGTTGCGGTCGATGTCGTAGGACAGCGCCTTGAGCGGGGAAATGTAGACGAGGCTGATTCCAGATCGCCCGGGGGCGTCGTCGCCGCTGGAGCGGTCATGGTGGGCGAGGCGATCGTTCTCGGGACCATGCGCAGCGCCATGGTTCTCGCGCGCCGGGCGGTCCTCATACGCGAGGCGGTCGATCGCCCACAGGAATGCCGCCAGCGTCTTGCCCGATCCGGTCGGCGCCGAGATCAGCACGTGCTCCCCGGATGCGATCGCGGGCCAGGCCTGCGTCTGGGCCGGCGTCGGTTGCGCGAACGCGCCGTTGAACCATTCGCGCGTCCGGGGACTGAAGGCTGAGAGCGGCAACTGTGGGCAGCGTAGCGGGCGCCGGTTACGCCGAGGGATGGTTCACGTCCAATCGGCCAGGGCATGTCTCGCCAGTCGAGCCCGTGTCGGAATCGCGCGGGCTCGCGGGCGCCCGCTTTCGTCTTTCTGTCGCCATCTGTGCCCACCCCACGGACTCCGATGGCGACAGTTGGAAACGTCGCTCCGAGGGCGAGGTTCGATTGACCGATGTCGGCGCAAATCACCAGCGCCGCCGAGCGAGATCGTCGGCATCGATCCTCGCGACGCGAGTGCCGTCATCCAAGCGCTGCGCCGGCGCCCTCTGCTCGAACGCGGCACCGATTCGAACGACCGACGCCGCCACATCACCCGGCTCACCGCCGCAGGGGCGATCGATTCGTCGAGGAGGGGCGCGATTTATTCCACCAGCCGCTTCGCTGTCTCCAGCACGTCGTCCATCATCTCCTCGGTCAACCTGCCGGTGAAGGTGTTCTGCTGGCTCGGGTGGTAGCAGCCCAAGAGCGTCCAGTCTCCGATCGGCGCGCAGGCGCCGTGCGTGAACCGGGGTGCCGGGCGCGGGACGATGACTCCAAGGGAGCGAACGCTCCGCAGGGCGGCGTTCCAGGCAAAGCCGCCGAGGCACACGACCACGCGCACCTCGCTCAGCAACGACAGCTCGCGGGTCAGGTAGGGCAGGCAGTTGTCGCGCTCGGCGGGCAGCGGCCGGTTCGCGGGTGGCGGGCAGCGCACGGGCGCGGTGACGTAGCAGCCACGCAGCGCCAGACCGTCATCACGCGCGATCGACTCGGGCTGGTTGGCGAGGCCGGCGCGCCACAGCGCGGCGAACAGCCAGTCGCCGGAGCGATCACCGGTGAAGATGCGCCCGGTCCGGTTGCCGCCGTGCGCGGCTGGCGCAAGGCCCACGACCAGCACGCGGGCGGCCGCATCGCCGAGGCCTGGCAGGGGCCGCCCCCAATACGGCTCCGTGGCATAGGCGGCGCGCTTGACCCGAGCGACCTCCTCCCGCCAGGCCACCAGCCGCGGGCAGCGGCGGCAGGAGATGACTTCTTGCTCGAGCGCCTGGAGGGCTCGGTCGCGCTCGGGTGGGTGGACGGGTGGTTGGCGCCCGGGCGCTCGGTCGCGCTCGGGCGTGTCAACCCTCCGGTCGCGCTTGCCCATCGGCCCGGAGCGCGCGCCCGTAGTGTCGCTCGTAATACTCACGGTAGGCACCGGAGCGGACCGGCTCCCACCACGAGGAGTTGTCGCGGTACCAGTCGACCGTCAGGCGCAGCCCCTGCTCGAAGCGGGTCTGCGCCTTCCAGCCGAGCGCCTGGAGCTTTGCGCAGGAGAGCGAGTAGCGGCGATCGTGACCCGGGCGGTCGGTCACGTGCTCGATCAGCGATTGCGGGGCACCCGTAAGCTCGAGCACCTGCCGCACCACGATCAGGTTCTCGCACTCGTCCGGACCTCCGCAGTTGTACGCTTCTCCCGGCACCCCATGCGCTAGCACACGGCCGATTCCGCGCCCGAAGTCCTCCACATAGAGCCAGTTGCGCACCTGCCGGCCGTCTCCGTAGACGGGGAGCCGATCGCCGGCGAGCGCGTTCAGGATCATCAGCGGGATCAGCTTCTCCGGATATTGATAGGGCCCATAGTTGTTGGATCCTCGGCAGATCACGGTCTCCAGCCCGTAAGTGTGGAAGTAGCTTGAGACGAGCAGGTCAGCGCCCGTCTTGGTGGCGCTGTAGGGGCTCGAGGGTCGCAGCGGCGAGTCCTCGGTGAACGAGCCGCTGGCGATCGAGCCGTACACCTCGTCGGTGGACACCTGGACGTAGCGCATGCCCCGCTCACGCGCGGCTTCGAGCAGCACGTGCGTACCCTGCATGTTGGTGATGATGAAGGCCTCCGGCTCGGAGATCGAGCGGTCGACGTGGGTCTCGGCGGCGAAGTTGACGATCCCCTCGCAGCCGGCGGCCGCATCCGCCACCGCGACCGGATCCTCGATTGCGCCGTGCACGAAGCGAATCTCATCGAGGACGTCGTGGAGGTTCTCCCGCCGGCCCGCGTAGGTCCGCTTGTCGAGCACGGTGACCTCGTCGCCGTGCTCGCGCAGGCGCAGGCGCACGAACGTGGATCCGATGAAGCCGGCTCCTCCGCAGACGAGCAGCCTCACGGCCGAGCGAACCTCAGTCCGAGCGCCATCCGGCGGCTCGGTGCGACCGGAATCCCGGGACTCGGTGCGAGCGGCATCCGAAGGCTCGGTGCGACCGGAATCCCGGGACTCGGTGCGAGCGGCATCCGGAGGCTCATGCGACCGGCATCCGGACCGCGTCCAAGGGCTCGTTGCGACTGGCATCCCGGGGCTGATGCGACCGGCATCCACGGCTCATGCGAGCGATACATCCGGGCATCATGCGGCCGATACCCCGGCCGCGAGGAACGCCGCCAGCCCCTCCCGCCAGTGAGGCAGCCGCGGGACCTGTGGTCCGTGCTCGGTCCCCAGCACGCTGTACGCCGGACGCGGCGCGGGTCGTGGGAAATCGTCGGTACGTCCGGGCTTCACGCGGCACGCGGCACCGCAGCGCGCCACGACCTCCGTCGCGAGCTCATACCGCGAGCATTCGCCGCCGCCGGCGACGTGGACGATCCCGCTGACCCGCGGCAGCCCGGCCAACTGCACCAGCGCATGGGCGAGGTGTTCGGTGGACGTCGGGCATCCGACCTGATCGTCGACCACGCTGAGCTCGTCGCGCTCGTTAGCCAAGCGCAGGATCGTGGCGGGAAAGCAGGGCCCCCCCGCGCCGAACAGCCACGAGGAGCGAACAATCGTGTGAGCGGCGGGCGCGGCCCGCGCCACCGCCCGCTCACCCTCGAGCTTCGAGTGGCCGTACACGCAGATCGGGCGGGCGAGGTCTGATTCCAGATACGGCTCGCGCTTGGAGCCGTCGAACACGTAGTCGGAGGAAATGTGAATCGTCCATGCTCCGCACGCGGCAGCCACCCGCGCCAGGTACCCCGCGCCGACGGCGTTAACGGCGAAGGCTCCGTCGACGTCGTCCTGTGCGCCGTCGACATCCGTCCAGGCCGCGCAGTTGACGACCACCTCCGGCCGTGCTGCGCTGAGCACGCTGTCAACCGCGGCGGCCGCGTCGGTGAGATCGAGCTCCGCCCGTGGCAGCGCAAGAACCTCGTGCCCCGCCGCGCGCGCCGCGCGATGCACGTCCACTCCGAGCATCCCGGCCGCGCCGGTGATCAGGAATCGCATCGATGAGTAAGGGTAGAGCGAACTGAGCGAGGCTCGCGTGCGCGATTCACCAGCGCAGCGCGCATTCGCGCAGGCGATCCGCTCCAGCCAGCTTTCACCCCTTCCACCCCTTCCACCCCTTCCACCCCTTCCCCTACTTCCACTGGTGCCACACACGGACATACCACACACGCCGATATTGGTAGTCTGACTACCAATGGGCGAACGAACTGAGTACGCACCCGGGACCTTTTCCTGGACCGACCTCACGACGACCGATCAAGACGCCGCCAAACGCTTCTACAGCGGCCTGTTCGGATGGGAGGCGACCGACAGCCCCGTTGGCGACGGAGTCGTCTACTCGATGATGAAGCTCGCCGGCCGGGACGTGTGCGCGATCTCCCCCCAGCCCCAGCAGCAGCGTGACGCCGGGGTACCACCAGTGTGGAACTCCTACATAACGGTGCAGAGCGCCGACCGTGCCCTCGAGCGCGCGCGGGAGCTCGGCGCGACCGTGCACGCGCCCGCCTTCGACGTGATGCAAGCCGGGCGCATGGGCGTGGTCCAGGATCCGCAAGGGGCGTTCTTCCTCGTCTGGGAGCCGCGCGAGCACGTCGGGGCCGCGCTCGTGAACGCGGCGGGAGCGCTGTCTTGGAACGAGCTCGCCTCCCCCGACCCCGACGCCTCGGCGAGCTTCTACGGCGAGCTGTTCGGGTGGAGCGCCGAGTCGGTGGCCAACAGTCCGGTGCCCTATCTGATGATCCACAATGCCGGCAGGGCGAATGGCGGCATCAGCACGGTGATGCCGCCGGGCACACCTCCACACTGGCTGGTGTACTTCGGGATCGACGACGTTGACGCAGGGATCGCGAGGGCCGTCGAACTGGGCGGCGCCCAGATGGTGGAACCGACGAGCATCGGCACCGGGAGGATCGCGATCGTGCGCGATCCGCAGGGTGCGATGTTCGCACTGTACGCGGGGACGTTCGAGCCGTAGGCTTGGCGGCCGTAGGCTTGGCGGCCCTAGGCTTGGCCGCCGTAGGCCGGAGGGATGGCCGGTTCGGCCGGGGCGGACCGCCGCACGTTGGCGAGCATGCACAGTGCGTCAGATCATCCATCTCGGGGCCGACGTGACGCGCTGTGCATGTGGGGCGTGCATAGCTCGACAGGCCTTCCGTTCTCTGCGCGATCTGTCGCGTTGTGCAGGTAATCCAACGTTGACCAGCTCTTGCCGCCTACCCCCACGCGCCCCCAGCGCCACTCGCGGCCTCGGCCGCCTCCTCGTAACTTCAGCCAATCGTCGGGAGGGAAAGGGGGTCGCCGCCGTTCGTGGGGTTCAAGCGTCGTCGCGACCGTCGTGGGTGCCCGAGCTGGTTCGGTTTCGACCCGGACCCGATGGTCGTTCATACTTCTCCGCCGTGCGCCGAATCGTGCTCGCTGCCTTGGCCGTCTTCGCGCTTGTGTGCGCGGGGTGCGGCGGACGTGGGTCCGGGCCGGGCGCCGGAAATCAGGCCGCCGCGAGCCCGGGCGCCGGCTCATCGGACGGGCGTGCCCATCCCCAGGCGATCGATCCGGTGCCCGGCGCCGCGGTAGCGCCGGCCTCGCCGTCCACCGATCCGGCGCAGGTGAGCGTCGGTTCTCCGAGCGGAGGTGCGCTGGCGCAGCCCGTTTCCGATGCGGAGATTCGAAAGGAGCTGGTGGCCAGCGGCCTGTCAGCCAATGCCAACCAGGCGATGCTAACGCCGGACGGCCTTGCGGTCGCGCCCGCGGACGCGCCCGCGGTCGTCCAGCAGGTAATCGATGCGGGCAACGAGATCGCCCACCTTCCATACCGTTTCGGCGGCGGACACGGCACCTTCGAGGACACGGCGTATGACTGCTCGGGCTCGATCAGCTTCGTTTTCGCGGCCGCCCGGCTGCTCAGCACGACGCTGACGTCAGGTGACCTGATGCGCTGGGGAGCCCCGGGTCGGGGAAAGTGGATCACGGTGTTCGCGAATCAGGGTCACACGTTCATGTACATCGCGGGCCTGCGCTTCGACACGGTCGCCTACGCGGACTCCGGCTCGCGCTGGTCCAACCGATCGGCGACCGAGGGAGACAGCTTCGCCATCAGACATCCGCAGGGGCTGTAGCCATGACTGTTGCAACCTCGCAATCCGCGGGCAACGCGCCGAGGATCTAGCATCGCGATCGCATCCGCAGGGCTGTAGACGTCCGCGCCGCGCCGCGCCGCGCCGCGCCGCGTTCCGGCTGCCGTCCGGGAGGGACTCTATCTTGCCAAAACGATGAAAGTCCGGCAATTTGCAGACGGTTGCGAGGTCGCACAGGCGCTGCTGGTGCGAGATGTGGAGCTGCGGACCCGCCGCGAAGGGGGGGAGTACCTGAAGCTGAGCGTGGGGGATCGGACGGGAAGCGTGCCGGCGATGGTCTGGGAGGAGGTTCCCGCGGCGCGGGAGCTGTGCCGGCTGGGGGAGGTCGTCCACGTCAGCGGACGCTATTCGGTTCATCCGCGCTTCGGACCGCAGCTCGCCGTCCAGGCGGTTCGTGCCGCCACGCAAGACGAGTACCGCTCGGAGGAGCTCGTGGACGGACCTGCACGAGCGGCTGAGCAGATGGAATTGGACCTCCGCCAGTTGCTGGCGACGATCCAGAATCCGCACCTACGCCGATTGTTGACCGTCGTATTCGGCGAAGGCTCGCCGACCTGGCCGAGCTACCGAGACGCGCCGGCCGCCAAGCACTACCACCAGGCCTATCGCCACGGGTTACTCGAACACTGCCTGATGGTGGCGCAGGCCGTTAGCTCGATCTCGGCCACGTTCCCCGGCATCGATCGAGATGTCGCGGTCAGCGGCGCGCTCCTGCACGATATCGGCAAGCTCGAGGCGTATACGGTGAATGGTGGGGCGATCTCGATGTCCGACCACGGGCGACTGTGTGGAGAGATTCCGCTCGGCTACTACCGTGTGCGTCGGGCGATCGAACGTCTCGATGGCTTCCCGCGCGAGCTTGAGCAGGCGCTGCTCCACATCATCCTGAGTCACCACGGCTCGCTGGAGCACGGCAGCCCGGTCGTGCCCTGCACACGGGAGGCAACGTTGGTTCACATGATCGACAATCTCGGCGGGCGACTGGGGAGCTTCGATCGGCTGGAGAAGCAGCTTTCGGCAGGGGAGCAGTGGTCTGGCTACGACAAGGCGATAGGTGGAGGGGCGTACTTCGCCGACGGCGTGGCACAGGAGCGCGAGGCGGCGTAGGACGAGCGCGAGCTGTGGCCACCCGGTGTCGCACAAGTCGCAAGCTTGTGGCTAGCGGCGACGCCGGACGGTGATGAGGTTTGAGCGTGTCGAGCACGGTCCACAGCCCGTGACACGTGGCTAACGGCGACGCTGGACGGTGATGAGGGCGACGCCAATCTCCCCCCGCGGCTCGTCCGGAAGGCCGCGCACCCAGGTAACGTGATCGCATCGCCAGGCCACCGATAGGTCGACCAGGTGCCACGCAGTCAGCATCTCGCGCAACTGGGCGATCGAATAGATACGCTGGAAGTCGTTCTGCTCGGGGGCCTTGGCGCACGGCACCGTGAGGACCAACGTTCCTCCCGGTATGAGACACGAGTGGATGGCGGCGAGCGCCGACTGGTCAGGCCGAGCGACTGCCGCGGCATGACCGTAGGCGCCGAGCCCGAAGTGCTCGATTGACGAGAGTGCGACGGCCGCCTCGAAACAGAGCTCGCGCGGCAGCTCGTCCAGGGGGACGGCGTGCGTCGTGAGTGCGGGATGCTTGAGTCGGGATCCGCGCGGGTCAACCAGGTGCACCTCGTGACCGAGCGAGGCGAGCGAAAGCGCGAGCGTGCTCTCCGCGCCGCCCACATCGAGAACCCGCGCTGCTCTCGGAAGACCGGCGAGCGCACCAAACACATACGGCTGCTCGACGATGCGCTCGTTGACCAGGAGCACATCGGCTGCACTCTCGCCGTACTGGACCGGCACCGGTGGGTTGAACCACAGGCCGGCCCGCGCGGCCGGCCCCTCGTGGCCATCCGCCCAATTGAGAAACCGTGCCGTGTCTCCGGGAAGGACAAGCTCCTGTTCGGGCGCGAGGCTGGAGAGCCGCCGAGCTAACAAAGACTCACCGAGGGCGCGGGTCGCGTGTCGGAGCTCCGTCTCGAGCAGGTCGAGGCGGTGATGCAGGGTCGGGCGGGGCGACGTTCCCCCGATGCGCTCGTCGAGCGCTGCCAGGATCCACTCCACCCGCTGGTCAAGGAGCCTGCGTGCCGGCCAGCCCAAGAGGCGTCGAGCAGTCAAGCTGGCGCGCGATCCAACGCGTCTGTCCGTCATCGACTCGGACTTTAGAACCCAGGCTGCACCGGCCACCGCGATAAGCGGAGGAAGAGGCCCTGGCGAGTGCGGGGTGGGAATGAGGCGAGCGCGGTATGGGGTATGCGGAGCGGTCACCTTGACGTGAAACCGCAGGGCGTGGAGCCTCTGTAACGCCGCTCGCGACTTGGTGCCAAATCCACGCAAATAGCGCACGCCAACGCGCGATGGGCGGTGGGCGCCCCGCGCCCACGACTACAGTTCAGCACCGATGGCGAAGGACACCGAGAAGCTCATCCGCCAGCTCTCCCTGATCTCCTACCTGATGGCGGAGCGCCGCCCCGTTACAGCCCCCGAGATCAGACGTGACGTGGAGGGCTACAGCGTGATGAACGAGGACGCGTTCGCGCGCCGGTTCTACGCCGATCGCTCCGAGCTCGAATCGCTCGGGATCGTGCTCACGGTGGAGAAACCGATCGACGGCCTGGTCGAGCAGGAGAACTATTCGCTGCCGCCGGAGAACTTTCACCTTTCGCCGATCGAATTCAAAGACGAGGAGCTCGCGGCGCTGCGGACGGCGCTGCAGTTGCTCGACGGCGAGTTTGCCTATGCAGAGCCGCTGCGGCTCGCGCTGCAGCAGATCTCCTGGGGTCATCCCAGCCCGCTGAGCGCACCCGAACAGCACACGGTCGCGCTCGGCATCACAGGATCAGCCGGGGGACACGACGTCTCGCAGCGCCTGGCCAAGATCGAAACCGCGATCTTCCGTCGCAAGACGATCGTGTTCGACTACTACACGATGGAGCGAGACGAGCTCGGCACCCGCCGGGTCGATCCCTATCAGCTGCTTTACCAGGGCGGACAGTTCTACGTCGTTGGACGCTCGCACGAGCGCCGTGCGATCCGCGTCTTCCGTCTCTCGCGGATCCGTGGCAAGGCTGGCTACGCGACCAAGGCCGAGCACGACTTTCAGCGCCCCGCGAGCTTCGACCCCCGCGCTTATGCGAACCGCATCCACTGGCAGTTCGGGGAGCCGATCGGCACCGCCGAGGTGTGGATCGGGCACCGGATCGCGTGGCAGATCGAACGCCACTTCGGCCGTTACGGGGACATGGGGCCGGCGCAAGGCGACGGGAGCCGGGTGTTTCTCACCCAGTACGCCAACGCTCGCCAGCTGATTGCCTGGGTGCTCGGACTCGGCGACCACGCACGGATTCTTGGACCATCATCGCTCGTGGCGGAGCTCAGCGAACGCGTCGCGCTGATGATCGAGCGGCATACCGATAAGCCACACCTCGCGGCGCCGGCGCCGCGGATGGATGGGGTGCCGGCCGGCGGCGGGCGGGATCGGGACGGTGAAGAGCGTGGCGCGCTCATGGGCGGGCGGGATCGGGACGGTGACGAGCGTGGCGCCCCCGCCGCGAGTGGGCGCGGGTACGCCGACGGGCGGGATCAGGATGCTGATCGGCTTGGGGCGCTCTCCGCCGGTGGGAGCGATCTGACCGCGCTTGGAGGCCGGCGGGAGGTCGGGAGCGAGCGTGGCTATCCGGACTCCGGCAACGGAAACCATCCTGACGCCGCGATCCGGCCCGAACGCTTCGCTCGCCTGGTCACGCTGGCGAGCATCTTGATCGCCGCGGGTCGTGACGGACGCCGCCTGGAGTCGCACGAGGTGTGCGCGGCGCTGAAGATCTCACCCGAGGAGCTCCGCGAAGACGTCTCGGTTTTGAACGTGGTCAATTTCGGCGCCGGAACATATGTTCTGTACGCGGAGATCGCCTCCGACGGAATGATCGAAGTCGACCCCGAGCCGTACGGCGACTCGTTCGCGCGTCCGGCGCGGCTGCTGCCGATCGAGGCCAAGGCGCTGGTCGCGGCGATCGACCTGATCGGTGAGCACATCCCGGATGGCTCGCTGTCGTCGGTGCGTGACAAGGTGGTCGCTGCGCTCGGCGAGGATCCCGCCCACGAGGGCCTTCAGGTCGCTTCGCCCGCGGGGGACGACACCGAGATTGCGGCCGTCGTGTCGCGCGCGATCACCGCCCATCGTCTGCTCTCATTCGAGTACTACAAGGAGAACGAGGACGAGTTCTCGACTCGCCTGGTCGAGCCATACGCGCTGATCAACGGCCGTGAGGGGTGGTACGTAGCCAGCTTCGATCCCTCCCGGGGCAGCGTACGCCACTTCCGTCTGGACCGGATCAAGTCCGCTCACGTGACCGGCGAGAGCTTCCAGCCGCGCCCCGACGTGGATCCTGCCGCCGACGTCGACGGCTGGCCGCGCACCGGTGAGGTTCCCGCCTCGCGCCGGGCGCAGGTCTGGATCTCCCCCTGGCGGGCAAGATGGGCGCGCGAGGAGCGCACCGTGGTGAGCGAGCGAGGAGATGGATCGGTGATCGTGGAGCTCGGCTTTGCGGGTGTCGACTGGCTCGTGCGCGAAGTGCTCAAGGAGGCGGGGGACGCCGTCGTGCTTGCGCCCGAGGATGCACGCGAGGCAATCCGGAGCGCGGCGGCCTCGATCGGCCTCGCAGCGCAGACGGCAGTCAGGGCGGGGACGGAGACGACGGCGGTCGCCGCTGCGTTGGCAGTGCCCGCGGTCGACGCCGCGGCCGCTGAGGCATGCAACAGTTGAAGGGTCTGATCCTCTCCGGCGGCAAGGGCACTCGCCTGCGTCCGATCACCCACACCAGCGCCAAGCAACTGGTCCCGGTCGCCAACAAGCCTGTGTTGTTCTACGGGATTGAGGCGATGGCCACGGCGGGCATCGAGGAGGTGGGGATCATCATCGCGCCAGAGACTGGGGACGAGATTCGCGCGGCGGCCGGCGACGGCTCGCACTTCGGCGTCAAGCTCAGCTACATCGTGCAGGATCAGCCGCTCGGCCTCGCTCACGCGGTGCTCACGGCCGAGCCGTATCTGGACGATTCGCCGTTCGTGATGTACCTCGGCGACAACCTGCTGCAGGGTGGGATCGAGGACCTTGTCGCGACGTTTCGCGCGGGCGAGCCCGATGCGCTGATTCTGTTGACGCCGGTTCCAGATCCAGAGAGCTACGGAGTCGCCGAGCTTTCCGGCGGAGCGGTGGTCCGCTTGGTCGAGAAACCCTCACGGCCGCGGAGTAACCTGGCGCTGGTCGGGGTCTACATGTTCACCCCGGCGATCCATGGTGCGGCGCGTTCGATCGAGCCTTCCGCACGCCACGAGCTCGAGATCACCGACGCGATCCAGCATCTCGTCAACGGCGGGATGCGCGTCGAGTCGCATATCGTCAGGGGCTGGTGGAAGGACACCGGTCGCCTGGAGGATATGCTGGCCGCTAACCGCCTCGTGCTCGAGACGATCGAGGGACGGGTTCAGGGCGCGCTGATCGAGTCTCAGGTCGACGGTCGGGTGGTGATCGAACCCGGGGCGCGTCTGGAGCGCTCTGCGGTTCGCGGACCCGCGATCATCGGCGCGGGCGCACGCCTGACCGACTGCTACGTCGGACCGTACACCGCGATCGGCGAAGGCTGCACGATCACCAACGCCGAGGTCGAGCATTCGATCCTGCTGACCGGGTCATCGGTCTGCGACCTCGCCGGCCGGATGGAGTCCTCGCTGCTTGGGCGTAACGTCAAGGTCGGCCGCGACCATCGTCAGCCCCGCGCCTACCGGTTCCTGGTCGGGGATAACTCCGAGATCGGGATCCTGTAGGTCGAATCGTCGCGCGGTGAGCTGCGCGACGGCTCAATAATCCGATTCATGAGCAGGCACCGGTCGCGGCGTCAGCAACCGGGGCGAGCGCGGTCTCCCTGCCGTCTATCGAGGTTCTTCCCGGCGAGCGGTCGATCCTGGGGGTCTGATGCTGTCCGGTGGCATCATCGCGTCCATGTATGGCACCTTCCGCTCGTTGTGCGTCATTAACGTCGCGGCGTTGCTTGCCGCGATGATCGCTGGCTGCGGTTCGAGCGCTTCCCAGCCTCCCGTGCCGGCTGGCGTCGCGTCGCAGATGCGCGCGCATCTAGCACAGGTGAGAAATGCGGCTGCCGGCGGTGATCTCCCAGGGCCGCTCACCGCGCTGGATGCGTTTGCGGCAGATGTCGCCCGGCAGCACACTGCGGGACATCTGACGGGCTCGGAATATCCGGCGCTTGAGACCGGCATCGCTCGCGCTCGTCAGCGGATCGCGGTCTCAGTGCGCGCGCCCTCGCCGCTGGTTCCCCACACATCGACGAGCACCACCTCGCCGACGGTTTCGCCAGCGCCGCCCGACCACGGCCACGGCCACGGCCACGGCGACGACAAAGGTAAGGGCAAAGGGACGGGCAAAGGGCACGGGAAAGGCTAAGCGATGGTGCCGTTCGAGCTAACGTCGGGCGCGGTGCTGGGTGACGGTCGTTACCGGCTGCAGAGACGGTTGGGGAGCGGCGGCATGGCCACGGTCTGGTTGGCCGGCGACGAGCACCTGTCGCGCGCGGTGGCGGTCAAAGTGATTTCGGATGCGCTGGCTGCCGATGGGCGTTATCGCGAGCGTTTCGCGCGCGAGGCCCGCGCCGCCGCGTCCGTCGCGCACCCAAACATCGTTCCGGTCTACGACTACGGCCAGCAAGGGGAACGACCGTTTCTGGTCATGGAGTACGTTCCGGGCGGGAGCCTCGCAGCGGCGATCTCGAACCGAAACCCTGAGGCGCTTGACCCCACGGCAGTCGCGGTCCAATTACTTGACGCCTTGGAATGCATCCACGAAGCGGGTCTCTTGCATCGGGACGTCAAGCCGGCCAACATCCTGCTCGATGTGTCAGGACGCGCGCGTCTGACGGACTTCGGTATCGCCCAACTCCAGGACGCGACTTCCCTCACCCAGACCGGCATGGTCCTCGGCACCCTGCGTTACCTGGCGCCCGAAATCGTCGCGGGGGGTAAGCCTGGACCCGCGGCGGATCTGTATGCCGCCGGGGTGGTCCTCCGCGAGCTGACCGAGCTGCAGCCAGCACCCAAGCTGACTGCGCTCATCACCGCGCTGACCGCACCCGACCCGACCGATCGGCCCGCCTCAGCCCGAGCCGCGATGCGACTGTCAGCCGGGGAGAAACCAACCAGCTCCTCGGTAACCGCCTCGCGTCCTGGCGACGCAGCAACCCCGCCCACACGGCGACCAGCGACAGTCGCGACCCGACGAATCGCCAACCCCGCGCGTCCTGCTCCCGACCCAGCCCGTCCACCCGTACGCGACATCTCGCGTCGGGCGATCGGCGCGGGTGCCGCCGCCATCGTTCTTGTGCTCGTACTCCTACTCAGTCTCACCGGCGGCAGCTCGCCAACCTCGAACCGCACAACGGGTGCCCCAGCCCCAGCGGGCGCACCGCTCACAGACCAGCTGCACGCATTGCAACAGCTGGTCGACGAGACCACGAGAAGATGAGCCGACGCCCACGACGGGCTCCTCTCGCCGGATCCTGAGGGTGGAGCTCGATCACACGTCTTCACCGAGACTCGCGCGCGCAACCGCGCCCAAGCCGTCACCTATCGCCTACCAGCACGGGCTCGCTCAGGGGTGGACTACGTGGCCGGGGCTCCGGGTTCCACAGTCCGAGCAGCGCGAGCACGACGCCGATGATCGCCAAGACCACGGCCGGGATGCTGCACCGGGCTGCGCAATGCTCACGCGCCCCCCAACAGCGATACCAGACCGCTGGGCGTCTCAGCGCGGCCGACGTGGATGCGCGGCATCGTCAGTGGGGCCGATGTGCTCTCGGTCGTGCCGCCGGCGGTGGTGTAGGCCAAAGTGAAACCGCCGGCGTGCAGGGCGCGCAGAACCGAGTCGTTGTATGCACCGAACGGGTAGGCGAAGTAGTACACCGGATGGCCGAGTATCGCGTCGAGCGTCTGACGGGAGCCGGCCGTCTCGCTCTGCAGCTCGGTCGGCGTCAGCCGGCGCAGATCGAGGTGATGGGTCGTGTGATCGCCGACGTCCATGCCGGCGCGATCGAGCTCGCGCATCTGGTCGGTGGTCACGAACCCCGGCTCGGTGCTCCGCCCGGTGATGACGAAGAACGTGGCGACCATGTGCCAGCGCTCCAGAGCGGGCAGGATCGTCCGGACATCGTCCACATAACCGTCGTCCACCGAGATGATGATCGGCTTGGGCGGCAGTGCCGCGCCCATATAGAGGGCGTCGAACAGCTCCGCCTGATGGATCGTGTGGTATCCGCGATCGTGCAGGGCGGCGAGCTCGGCGGCGAAGTTCGCCGGATCGACGATCAGGTCGGGCTGTCCCACGGCCGGTATCGCCGCGACGCGGTGGTAGGTGAGCACCGGCACGCGAACGCTGCGCGGCGGCGCCCCGGGCGGGGGGATCAGCGCTGGGGCGCTCCGAATGAGGGGCACTGCGGGGGCCGCCCTACCGGCCCCGGCCCCCGGCGCGCCCTTGATCGCCGTCGAGGTCGAGGAGAAGCCGCCGCTGGCGCCGCAACCCACCAGCCCGAGCGTGGTCATCAGCGCGGCCAAACGTAAAATGTGTCTGAACGGCCAGCTCACGGTGGGCAAGGCTAGCGTGCAACTGGGTAGCCTCCTGCGGGAGATGAGCGAGGCATCGACGGAGGTTCGCGAGCGGCTGCTGAAGGCCTGGCGCGGTGAGATCGTAGCCGGCGGCGTCTACGATCTGATCGCCAGTCGGATGGAGGATCGGGAGGCGAAGATCCTGCGCCGCATGGCCGAGGCCGAGAGTGGACATCGGCGGCGGCTCGAGCACCGTATGCAGGAGCTCGGGATCGAGGTGCCCGAACCGAAGACTGTGCGGATCGGTCCGTGGCTGCGACTGCAAACCCGGATCGCCCCCGTCGATCGCCTGCTGGCCGCGCGCGAGGCCGCCGAGGACGAAGAAGTCGACGATCTGTATAAGCGCTCCACGGGGGACCAGGTCACCGACAAGCTGCTGCGAGATATACGCAGGGAGGAGCGCTCGCACTCGATGGCGGTCAAGGACATGCGGTCGGGATCCGCAGATCGGGACGGCGAGGAGGACCCGCGCGCGCGGCCACCGGCCAACGACGGGCCGCTCGCGGTCCCGGGCGCGCGGACTCGGCTGGACCGGATCCTCGGCCGCGAAAAGTGGCACCAGACCGGCGGCGGCTGGATCTCCGGCGCGATCTACGGCGCCAACGACGGATTGGCCGCGGTGTTCGGGATCGTCGCGGGAGTCTCGGGCGCCACCGGGGGATCGACCGCGGTGCTGACCGCTGGCCTCGCAGGGGCGATCGCGTCGGCGCTCTCGATGGCGACCGGAGCGTTTCTGGCGGAGCGGTCCGAGGCGGAGGTCGCGGCGGCCAACGTGGAGCGCGAGCGCCAGGAGATCGACGAGCATCCCGATGAGGAGATCGAGGAGCTGTCGCTCTTCTACCAGCTCAAGGGGATCGACGAGCAGACCGCGGACGAGCTCGCCGCGCGCATGGCCGAGCATCCCGACGCGATGCTGCAAGCGCTGTCGGCGGAGGAGTTCGGCGGGGCCGCAGGCGGCAGTGGCGATCCCGTGCAGGCGGCGCTCGCGGCCGGCGTCTCGACGGGGCTCGGCGCCATCGTGCCGGTGATCCCGTTCATGATCACCACCGGCAGCGCGGGGATAATCGCCGCGGCCATCGTCTCGATCGTGGCGCACTTTCTCGTCGGCGCCGCCAAGTCGCTGGTGACGCTGCGGACCTGGTGGTCGTCGGGGGGCGAGATGACGCTAGCCGGTGTGATCGTCGGCGGCGCGACGTTTCTCGTTGGGTTGGCGCTGCCGACCTGAGCCACAGACAGCGGCGCCGGACGCGGCCGGGAACCGACGCCGGGTGCTAGTCGCCCCGCCGCTCGGCGAGGGCCGCCCGCAGCGAAGCGACATCGTCGGCGAGCGCCGCCCGCAGCGAAGCGACGTCGGCCTCGAGTGCGGCGACGCGCTGGGTCAGATCGAGGTCTCCTGAGGTTTGAGGGCGTTGGCGGTCAATCACGGGGGTCGGGGCGGGAACATCGGACGCCGGCGGACGGTGAATTTGCGGCGCCGGCTCCGACGGTGACGCACTCTGGCCTCCGAGCAGCTGCTCGAAGCGAACCTCCTTCTGGCCCGGGCGCCGCTCCAGGCGCCGGGCGTAGCCGCGCTCGCTGAGCACCGCCAGCACGCGCTCCACATCCGCGAGCGAGCCGACCTTGGCGATCCGCTCGCTGCGGGCCTTTAGCTCTCCCGGCGTCTGAGGACCCCGCAGCAGCAGCACGCTGAGCACCGCCAGCTGTTCACGATCCAGACCAAGTGCCTCCTCGGCCAGGTGGCGGTACTTGATCGAGCGACTGGCGTGATAGCTCGCCAAGCGGGCGAGCCCGTAGCGGCAGAGCCGCTGCGCCGCATCCCTGACGGTGCTCTCGTCATAGTCGGTGACCGGATCGCGATTGGTCGACTGGTTGCACGCGAGCCGTAGCGCGTTCAGCGACAGCGGGTATGTGTCGGGGGTCGTCCAGCGCTTCTCGATCAGGCAGCCGAGCACGCGCTGCTCGGGCACCGTGAGCTCGGCGATCTGCACGTCGCGAGGATAGCCTCCTCAACCGCTACGGTCTGTGCGCGTGATCGCCGTGGCGCAGCACGAACAGCGGTCCGTCCACCCGGTCTTTGTCCGAGCGATCGTGTTCGCGGTGGGGACGGCGAGCCTCGGGGCCGAGATCGCGGCGGCACGCCTGCTGGCGCCGTACTTCGGCGCCTCGACGATCATCTGGGCGAACACGATCGCCACCGTGCTGTTGGCGCTATCCGCGGGCTATGCGCTCGGCGGACGCCTCGCCGACCGCCGGGCTGATCTGCGCGGTCTGTGTGCGATCGTCCTCGCTGCGGCCGTCCTGCTCGCGCTCGTTCCGTTCGTCGCTGACCCGTTTCTGCGGCTTTCGGTCAAAGCGCTCGGCGGCCTTTCGGTGGGTGGGTTCGCCGGCTCGCTCGCGGCCGTGCTCGTGCTGGTCGCGGTTCCGGTGATGCTGCTCGGGACCGTCGCTCCGTACGCGAACCGGCTGTCGTTGAACCAGGTCACCGATGCGGGAACGGTCACGGGGCGCCTGTACGCGATCTCGACGGCGGGATCGCTGATCGGCACCTTCGTGGCGGCGCTGTTGTTCATACCCCTGGTCGGGACGCACCGGACCTTTCTGGTGTTCGCGCTCGCGCTCGCGTTAGTGGCCGCGCCGGGAGTCGGGTCGCGGCGGTTCCTGCTCGTGCCGGTTGCGGTGGCAGCGCTGTTCGCCGTCCCGCCCGCCGCGATCGGAGCCGGCGTGGCCGGGGCCCGCGTCGTCCACTCAGCGCAGACCCAGTATCAGTACGCGCGGGTGCTTCAGTTCCGCAGCGGAGAGCGCTGGCTCCAACTCAACGAGGGCGTGGCCATCCACTCGCTCTACCGGCCGAGGAGCTATCTCACGGGTGGGTACTGGGACGACTTCCTCGCGCTGCCGCTGAGCGGACCGCTGGGTCCACCGAAGCGTGTCGCGATTCTCGGCGACGCGGCCGGGACGGTCGCGCGGGCGTACGGCCACTACTTCCCCGCGACGCGGGTCGACGCCGTCGAGCTCGACGGCGTGCTGACGAGCATCGGACGTCGCTACTTCGGCCTCGCCGGCCCGAGGCTCCACACCTACACCGCGGACGCCCGTCCATGGCTGGATCAGAGTCATCATCGTTACGACGCGATCTTTCTCGACGCCTACCGCCAGCCCTACATCCCGTTCTACCTGATCACCCACGAGTTCTTCGCGACGATCCGCGCGCACCTGCGTCCGGGCGGCGTGACGATCGTGAACGTGGGCCATCTCCCGGGCTCCGACGCGCTGGAGAAGGTGGTCGGCGCGACCTTGCGGTCCGTCTTCCCGGTCGTGCTGCGCGACATGGTCAGCGACAGCAACTCGCTGGTCCTGGCGAGCACCTCCGCGCTCTCGGGCTCGCGGATGCTGGCCGCCGGCGGGAAGCTCCCGGCCGGGCTGATGAACCTCGACGCCGCGGTCGCAGGGAAGCTCACGCCCGCACTCGCCGGAGGCGAGGTCTTCACCGATGATCGAGCGCCGGTCGAGTGGTTGACCGACTTCTCGATCGTGCGCTACGCGACGGGCCACAGGTAGGCGATCGGCGCTGCGCTTGCGGGGTCGTTGGCTCAGCTTTCAGGGGCAGATTTCGACCACGGCGGCGTGGAGTCCCAATGCGCAAACGAAGCCTCGCGTCCGGGCGAGATCGACCACACCCCGCGCCGCCAGCTCACCCGCGTACCGTCCGCGAGGCGCACCGAAGTGTGCCCGAGCGCCGGCGAGCCCCAGAGCGTCGCCTGGAGGGGGCGCTCGGTCTCCGGGACGTCGCCGAGCCCCCGGGCCACGTGCGAAGCGGGGTAGGTGACCACGATCGAGCCGTTGCGCACCCACACCGGGATCCGGTGCAGGGGGGTCTGCACGACCACCTCAGACCCGCCTCGAACTCGCTTCCCCGACCAGGTCTCGATCCAATCCCCGCGCGGCAGTGCGGCCTCGCGCTCCCGCGCACCGTCGTCGAGCACCGGCGCGACCCACAGCGCGGGGCCGTAGCCGTAGGCGTCGCCGATCGTCCAACCACGGGAATCGCTCGGGTCGACGAGGCACAGCGGGCGGATGATCGGGAGTCCCGTGCGGGCGGCGGTCGCGGCGGCGGCTCGCACGTAGGGCACCAGCTGCTCGTGGAGCAGCACGTACGCGCGGTAGGCGTCGAGCACCCGCGCCCCGTAGTTCCATGGCTCCTGGGGCATCCGCGCGTGCGCCTGCATCAGCGGCGTGAAGCATCCGAACTGGAGCCAGCGCACAAGCAGCTCCGACGGGCAGCGTTCCACGAGCCTGTGCCCAAGGTAGCCGCCGACGTCGTGGGACCAGTTCGACAGGCCGCTGCAGGCCGCCGTCAGGGTCGCCACGACGAGCACCCGCAAGGACCAGAAGTCAGACGCCTGGTCGCCGGCCCAGGTCAGGCCCGTGGCGTGCTGTCCCGTCCACCCGCTGCGCCCGAACAACACGCCGCTGCCGGGATGCACGTCGTCGAGGGCGTCCTGCAGACAGCGCCGGTGCAGCCCGCCCAGCGCCCATGCGGCCTGTGCTCCCGTTCGTCCGTCGGACAGGCACACGTCGGGAGGGATGTAGTAGCCCTCGCCGTCGTCGGCCTTGATCCCCTCGACTCCCAGCTTCAGTACCCGCGCCGCGGACTCCCGCCACCAGTCCCGCGCCGCCTCGCTCGTGAGGTCGATCGGCGAGCCGGTTCCCATCCACCACTGGGTCACGAACGGGTCCCCTGCGCGCGTGCGCACGAAGTGGCCCGCGGCCGCGGCCGGCGCGTAGTTGGGTGCGGGCTCGCGGTGAAGGCGCTCGGACTCCGGCTGAGGTGGGATCTGGCCGTCGCGCGAATCCACGTTTACCCATGGGGTGACCCACACCACGGTGCGCACCCCCGCCTCACGCATCGTCCTGATCATCCCGGGCGCATCCGGGAACTGGTGGGGATTGAACTCCCAGGTGTTGTATTGGGTCGCCCACGGCGAGTCGATCACGATTGCGTCGAGCGCGATCCCGTGGCGTCTGAATCCGTTGAAGTCATCGAAGACGTCGTCCTGGTGCTCGTGGACGTCGCGGCTCTTCCAGAACCCGTAGCCCCATTCCGGCAGCACCGCGGGAAAGCCGGTCAGGCGACAGAGCGCCCGCAGGCAGGCGGCGGGGGTGCCCGCGCACAGCAGTGCGACTCGCAGGGGACCCGCGTGCGCGCGGGTCGAGACGGAGATGCGGTCCCCCGCGAGGTCAAGCCGCGTTCCATTGGCGTCGGTCTGGAGCCATACGCCGTAGCCTCGGCTCGAGAGCAGCCAGGGGATTGGCGCGCAGTCGCCCTGCGGAATCCCTCCCTCCGCGAGCATCTCCGGCGGGCAGTGCGGGCCGGTGTAGCAGCGGTCGGCGCCGAGCTGCACCGTCCGCCCCGCCTGGTCCAGCCGCGTGTTGTGCCTCGCGCCGAGACCAACCAGGTGCTCCTCGCTGCGGCGGTCCCATTCGATCCCGAGCCGCAGCGGCTCGCCCTGCGCCTCCAGCGCGAGCTCCACTCGCTCCCCGGTAGGAACGCTGACCTGAAGCCGGGCGCTACGCCCGCCCTGGAGCTTCAGCGCAAGATCCACTCCGTCGGGAACGGATGCACCCTCGTGGGTGACGCCGCCGCTGATCAATCCGGACACCTCGGCTCGCAGCGCACGCTCGGCGGGACTGTGCTGCTCGCGCGCCACCACGCCCTCGGTGAACTGGACGAAGTGATCGTGGATCGTGCCGTCGAGAACCCACACTTCACCGGCGCGAAGCAGCCGGCGCCCGGAGCGCCTGACCGTCAACGTGAACGGGCGCAGGCCGAGCTCGACCCGTAGCGGTCCGTGCTCGAGGATCACCCGCTCAACGCTGGCGGAGATCGAGGGCATGGGCGTTGCCATTCCGGCATCGTTCTCGTCTCAGTGGCGTTGAGGCCTCGGTTCACGAAAAGGTCACAGGGCGACACCCCCCTGTTTACAAACTTTGTCCCTTGCAGGGCAATCCTTTAGCCATGCCCGATATGCCAGAGATGTCCCGCGCCGACATGCACGTCCATTCGACCGCATCACAGCTTTCCAAGCTGGGGATCCAGCGCTCGCTCCAGCTGCCCGAGTGCGCCACCGAGCCGGAGGAGGTCTACGAGCTCGCCAAGCGTCGCGGGATGGACTTCGTGACGATCACCGACCACGACACGATCGACGGTGCGCTCACGCTGGCGGATCGTCAGGACACCTTCGTCTCCGAAGAGCTGACCGTTCAGTTCAAGGGTGAGCCTCAGGCGGTGCACGTGCTGTGCTACGGGGTCACGCCCGAGGACCACGACTGGCTGCAGGCCCACCACGACGACGTCGAGGCGTGCGCGGAATACCTGCACTCCCGGGACATCACCGCCGCGCTGGCGCACCCGTTCTACGCGGTGGCGGCGCCGCTCGCCGCGCGCCACCGCCGCCGTCTCGCGCAGCTGTTCCCGATCTGGGAGACGCGCAACGGCTCGCGGGCCAAGGAGCTGAACCTGCCGGCGTTCGTGTACATCGAGACCCATGGTGGAACCGCCATCGGGGGCTCTGATGACCACGCCGGAATCGATATCGGCCGGACGTTTACCCAGACGCCCCACGCCGCCACGCCTCAGGAGCTCCTCGCCCACATTCGGGCCGGACGCGCCGACTCGCATGGCGCGCAGGGGAGCGCCGCGAAGTGGACGCACGCCGCGATGGCGCTTGCCATCAGGTCGCTTGGCGGGAGCGCCGGCGCGGCGCGTCCAGACCCGGGAGCGGTGCTGAAGATCGTCGAGCGGGTGATGTGCGAAGGAGACGCGCGGCACGGCACGAGCGCAGCTGATCTCGGTCCCCAGGACGCGCGAGCGCTGCTGCGCGCATGGCTGCAGTCGATGGGTTTGCTGGATCTCGACATCGACGAGGGCAAGCTGCTCGAACGCCTCCAGGAGGGTGAGCTGAGCCATCCCGATCTGTATCGCCGTGCCAGGCGTTTCCACGAGCGCAAGCTCGCCGGCGCCGTCGAGGAGATCGTGGCCATGACCCACGGCACCCGCCCGCTCGACCTCCAGAGCGCGGCACTGTCTCTGTTTGACGCCTGTGTTCCGGCGATCCCGTATGCCGCCGCTACCGCGTTCCTCGGGCGCGAGAAAGCCAAGCTCACCCGAAGCGACGGCGACCGGCCACGGGTCGCCCTGATCGTGGACGGGATCGGCTCGATGCACGGTGTGACCCACACCCTCGAGGAGATTCGCGATCGCGGGGTGCCCGGATTCGAAGTCGACGTGATCGGCACCGACGCCGACGTCGATCGCCGGCTGAGTGCCGTGGCCGAAATCGAGGTCCCCCTCTACCCGGGGCTGCGGATCGGCGTTCCCAGCGTCCCGGCGATCGTGGAGGCACTGGCCGAGGGCCGCTACGACCTCGTGCATCTGTGCTCTCCCGGTCCCGCGGGAGTCGGCGCCTTGCTGCTCGCCCGGGTGCTCGAGCTGCCGGTCGTGGGGAGCTACCACACCGAGCTCGCCGCGTACGCCGGGATTCGCTCGGGCCAAGCCCAGCTCGAAGCGCTTGCGAGCCTCGGGCTCGCGAGCTTCTACGGAGCGTGCGACATCGTGCTCTCGCCCAGCCCGGCGAGCGACGGCAGGCTTGCGCAACTCGGGATCGCACCCGACCGAATCGGCCGCTGGGATCGCGGCGTCGACATCGACCGCTTCGATCCAGCGCAGCGCACGCCCGGGCTGCTGCCCGGTGTGGTCAATGTGCTCTACGCGGGCCGGCTGACGAAGGAGAAGGGGGTCGACCTGCTGGCCGACGCGTTCCTCGCCGCCCGCCGGCGGGACCCGCGGCTGCACCTGGTGCTCGCGGGCGGGGGACCGGAGCAGGAGGGCCTCGCGCAGCGGCTCGGCGATGCCGGGACGTTCCTCGGCTGGTTGGAGGGCGACTCGCTCGCCCGCACCTACGCGAGCGCCGATATCTTCCTGTTCGCGAGCCAGACCGACACGTTTGGTCAGGTGATACTCGAGGCGCAGGCGAGCGGACTTCCGGTCGTCGCGGTCGGCGAAGGTGGGCCGGCATCGCTCGTGCGCAGCGGAGAGACCGGGTTGCTGGCGGGCGCGGACGCCGACTCGCTCGCCGACGCGATCCTGTCGATCGCCGGCTCGGCGCTGCTCGCCGAGCGCCTGCGCCGTGCCGCGCTCGCGGCGGTGCGAGAGCGCACCTGGGACGCCGCGCTCGGACGCCTGGCGGCGGGGTATCGCCGGGGGCTTGGAGCCCGATCGCGCAGCGAGGCGCGGAGCGTCGCCTAGCCTGCCCTCGCGCGTGCGGCGCCAGGATCGGCTCGTGACGATCACCAACGCCGTGATCCCGGTCGGGGGACTCGGCACGCGGCTGCTGCCGGCGACGCGCTCCCAACCGAAGGAGATGCTCCCGATCGTCGACAAGCCGGTCGTGCAATACGTCGTGGAGGAGCTCGCGGCCGCCGGCGTGCAGCGGATCCTGTTCGTCACCGGCCGCCGCAAGCGGGCGATCGAGGATCACTTCGACGCCGATCCGGAGCTCGAGCGTGCGCTCGGCCGGAGCGCGGCGCCACGGACCGGGGTTCAGATCCTCTACACGCGCCAGCCGCGGCCGGCCGGCCTCGGCGATGCACTCCGCTACGCGCAGGGCTTCGCCGGGGACGGCGGGGTCGTGGTGGCGCTCGGGGACTCGATCATCTCGCGGTCGGGAGACGCGTTTGCCATTGCGGGCAACGGTGGGGCACCGAGGGGGACGTCGTCGAAGGGCGGCCCGCCGAAGGGCGCGCCGCCCGGCATCGTGGCGCGTCTGGTGGAGGCCTATGAGTCCGCCGACGGCGTGTGTGCGACGCTCGCGGTCCGGGAGGTTCCGAGTGACCTGGTCTCGAGCTATGGAATCGCGATTCTCGGCGGGCCCGCCGGGGCCACGGGTGCGTTCGAGGTCCTCGACGTGATCGAGAAGCCCGACCCGGACCAGGTTTCGAGCCGGGTCGCCGTGATGGGACGCTACGTGCTCGGCCCTTCGGCGTTCGAGGCCCTGGGTGAGACCACCGCCGACGCTTCCGGCGAGGTGCAGCTCGCGGACGCGCTGAGGATCCTTCTGGGCCGCCGAGAGCAAGTCCTCGCGGTGCCGCTCGCCCCTGAGGAGCGCCGTCACGACATCGGCACCGTCGAGGGCTACTGCGCGGCTTTCATCGAGCACGCCTTCAGCGATCCGCGGCTCGGCCCATCGCTCCGCGCCCGGGCGAGCGCACTGCTCGATGACGCATGAGCTTCTCCCCGGCCACCAGCTTCGCCACGTTGCCCGCCGCGCGTCCAGCTTCACGGCTCGGAGACTGACGTGGCGGGTCCTGAGGTCGGTCGGGGCATCGCCCTGGCCCGGGCCGCGCTCGCGGGCAATCCGTCTGATGGATATCACGGTGCCGTGCTGGCGAGCACCTTTCGCGAGCAGTTCGCGCAGGCCTCTGCGCGTCGCTCACCCTCACCACAACTGGAGGTGACTCCCGCCAGCGATCTGGTGCAGGCCACGGTGAGGCGCTTTGCCCGTGAGCTGGCGCCCGGCGCGCCGCCGGCGGCGGTGCAGTGGGAAACCTCGATCCCGCGCGCGGTCGGCCTTGGCGGTTCGAGCGCAATCGTGATCGCCACGCTCCGAGCACTGTGCGAGCTGCACGGGATCGTGCTCGAGGAAGCCGGGCTGGCAAGCCAGGCGCTCGCCGTCGAGCAACAGGAGCTGGATATCGCGGCGGGGCTCCAGGATCGTGTCGCGCAGGCCTTCGGGGGGGTGACCTTCATGAACTTTGCCTGCGGTGCTCAGCGCCGCTACGAGCAGCTCGATCCGCGGCTGCTGCCGACCCTGTTGATCGCGTGGCGGGCCGACGCAGCCGGCGACTCCGGCGCTGTGCACCGGTCACTGCAGGCCAGATTCGCGCGCGGCGATCCCGGCCTGCGGGCGGGCATGGCCGACCTCGCCGATCTCGCGCTGCGGGCGCGCACAGCACTGTTGAGGGGAGACCGGGATCGGTTCGCGCTGTGCGTCCAGGGGAGCTTCGAGGCTCGGCGCAGAATGATGGCGCTCGATCCACGCCACGTCGAGATGATCTCGATCGCCTGCCGATGCGGGGCCAGTGCCAACTACACCGGTTCGGGGGGCGCGATCGTGGCGGTCTGCCATGACCCGCAGCATCGCGCCGGGGTGGCGGATGCGCTGAGAGCCGGCGGGTGCGAGACGATCTTGCCGAGCTGAGCGCCGCTGGGTGCTCTGCCCAGGCGCTCAGCGCGTGCCCGGAGGAGCAGCGTGGGGCGTGTCGAAATCTGCCTCGTGAGCCCCGGTCGCCTCGAAGCCTTCTCCGACGGTGTGATCGCCGTCGCGATCACGCTGCTCGTGCTGGACATCAAGGTCCCGGCCAGAACCGCCCACCATCTGGCGCACGAGCTCGGTGCCCAGTGGCCCAGCTATGCGGCATACGCGACCTCGTTCATGACGATCGGGATCGTGTGGATCAACCACCACGCGATGATCGGACGTCTACGCGAAGTCGACCATCCGATCCTGATCCTGAACCTGCTCCTGTTGCTGTGCATCGGGGTGCTTCCGTTGCGACCTCACTGCTCGCCACCTACCTCAAGCAGGGGCAGGGGCAGAGTCTCGCCGCGGCGATCTACGCCGGCCTGTTCCTGCTCATGTCGATCACGTTCGCGAACCTCAGCCGCCACATCCTGTTCCCCAAGGCACACCTGCTGAGCGTGGAGCTGCCGGTGGCGCAGCGCCGGAAGATCCTCTCGCGGGGGATCACGGGTCTGGTGCCCTACGCGCTCGCCACCGCGCTGGCGCCCGTGTCCCCGTACGTGACGCTCGCGATCTGCGGCGCCGTCGCCGTGTTCTACGCGCTCCCGGTGGCGAGCGGCACCGAGCGAAGCGGAAGTAGGTAGCACTCACGCGTCCATCGTCCATCCCGAGCGCTCGTCGGCGCCCTCGCCGAGTGCCGCACGTAGCTGGTGTCGGTTGTTGATGTCGAGCTTGCGGTAGCACTGATGTAGATGCCATTCGACCGCTTTGACGCGCACCCCGAGCGTTGCCGCGATGTAGCGATTCGCGTGCCCCGCAGTGGCCAGCTCGGCGATTCGCTGCTCACTGGCGGTCAGCGTATCCGGCCCGGACTCAGACGGCGAGTACGAGCGGCCGCCAGCGGCTCGTAGCTCCGTTCGCGCTCGCGCTCCGAGCAGCGTCGGTGCCCTCCTCTCTCAGCAGCCGTCCGCCCGACCAGATCCGTTCGGCCAGCTCGACCCATCGTCACGGGGACGGCAAGTCACGTCCACGCGAACAGGACCTGGGCCAGCAGCGCGCGGCGAGCCGGGTCAAGGGACTCCGCGGGTGCCGCCTCGATCACCTCGATCCGAGCCGCCGCGTCGCCGGCACGGGAGGCGTCGAGCGTGGCCGCAGCCAGGTACCCGGCCTCGAGCGCCCCGCCCGCCCCACCTCGTCGTCCGACGGTCCGATCACCGGTCAGCTCACCCCGGGCGACGGCGAGCCGATCGCGTTCGCCGGCTGGATCGAGCTGGTCGCCGATCGAGCGCTCTCTCGCCGCACTCGTGAATCCAGACCACCAGTTTGCATCTCCAGTCGATCCCGTCAATCCCATCGAGGTCCCCAGGAGGATTCCTTGAACCGCAGGACCGTCGCCTTACACTGCGACACCGGTCGGCCGAGTTCGGTGCCTCGCATAGCTGACCCTCTCGTAGCTCACGAGAAGCGTGTCGAGATCCGGGGGGAAGGCGATCACCACCATCATCAACCCATACATAGGAGGAGAAGCATGAGAACCACCATCTCACGAGGTTCACGATTCGCGAGCGTCGCGGCGCTTACGACGCTCGGAGCTCTGGGTGGCGCGGCCGGGCTCACGCTCGCCGATGCCGCGCCCGGCGGGTCGGGGCTACCCACCATCAGGGTGACCGAGTCCGGGAAGACGATCAGCGTCGGCGGGACTTTCGTCTCAGGCGCCGTCAACGTGGTCACCACCACCTCCGGCGAGGCACAGGGGTCGCCGGTGTTCTTCGCGCTCCGGCCCGGGGTGACGGCGGGGCAGGTGCTGGCCCGCTTCGCGCAGAAGCGCGTGCAGAACACGCCCGACTACGCCAACGACCTCGGCTCACTCGTGTTCGACGCCGAAGCCGATCGCGGCGTCAGCCAGACCCAGACGGTGCTGAGACCGGGTAACTACCTCGCCGTTGACCTTGCGGGCAATGGTCGTCCGCCGTCCACGACGTTCACGGTTACGGCCAACCCGCAGCCGGCGGCGCTGCCCGCGCCCACGGCCACGATCTCGGGCGTCGAGTTCGGCTTCCGCGGTCCTAGCGTGCTCCACCAGGGATCGCTCGTGCGGGTGAAAAACGACGGGTTCCTCGTGCACATGTTCCTCGCCGTCCCCGTCAAGGGCCCCCGCCAAGCTCGGCGGCTGACCAACCTGCTCAGGGCCGGTAAGGACAACAAGGCGATGAAGCTGGCCGCCGGCCCGCCGGTCAACTTCGCCGGGCCGCTGGGCACCGGCGCAGTACAGCAGGCCATCCTCCATGCCGCGCGCGGCTACTACGTTCTCGTCTGCTTCATGGACACCCAGGACGGACGCGAGCACACGCGGCTCGGGATGGAGCGAACGATCCGCGTCGTCAGGTAAGCGTTTCCGCAGCTGGTCG
>JBPCRJ010000122.1:0-58575 GCA_050996975.1 Solirubrobacteraceae bacterium
TGTGTGTTGCGGTTGCGCGCGAAGGTTGCCGGCGAAGTGGATGAATCCCAGGTCGCGTGCCCCCTGGGCCCGGGCCGCGCATGCGCGGCCCGGCGGTGGCACGCATGCGTGCCACCGAACAGCGATATCGTCGGCGCAGCGGATCTCGACCGAGAGGAGGACAGGCATGCACAAAGCCGCGGACCGCATCCGTAACGTGGCGCTCGTCGGCCACCGGGGTACCGGCAAGACGTCGCTGCACGAGGCGCTGATGTTCGGAGCCGGGGCAGTCAACAGGCTCGGTTCGGTGGTGGACGGCACGACCGTCTCGGACGCAGATCCCGATGAGAAGGCCCGGCAGATGTCGATCTCGGCGGCGCTGTCGTCGTTCGAATGGCAGGACCGGAAGGTCAACCTCCTCGACACGCCAGGCGATCCAAGCTTCGTCGCCGACGCGCTCGGGTCGCTGCGAGTGTGCGAGTCCGCGGTGTTTCTCGTAAACGCCGTGATGGGAGTTGAGGTTCACACGGCGCGCCTTTGGCAGCGTGCCGCCGAGCTCGACCTCGCACGTCTCGTGTTCGTGAACATGCTCGACCGCGAGCGCGCTGACTTTTTCAGGGCGCTCGAGGCTCTGAAGTCCGCTTTCGGCCAGCACGTCGTCGCGACCGAGATTCCGCTCGGATCAGAGCACGAGGTCTCCGGAGTGATCGACCTCGTCGACATGAAGGCGTGGCGCTATGAGGGCTCCGGCAGGGACAACTGCACGGAGATCCCGATCCCCGAGGAGATGAGCGCCCAGGCGCAGGAGTACCGGGAAAAGCTGATGGACGAGGTCTCGGAGAGCTCGGACGCGCTCATGGAGCGCTATCTGGAGGGCGAGGAGATTTCCCACGAGGAGATCGTCGCGGCGCTGAAAGACGGAACCAACCACGGCGCCCTGTTCCCGGTCACCTGCGGCGTCGCGACGCGCAATCTCGCGACCAACCGCCTACTGGACGCGATCGTCGAGGACCTGCCCTCGCCAGTCAAGCACGGGGGCCTGAAGCTCGGGGAGCTGACGCTCGAGCCCGCCGAGGACAAGGACCTCTTCGCCTACGTGTTCAAGACCCGCGCGGACCCGTTTGCCGGGCGCATCAACCTGTTCCGGGTCTATCAGGGCGTCCTCAAGCAGGACTCCCAGGTGCTAAACACGCGGACTCAGGGCAAGGAGCGGATCGGCCAGCTGTTGACCTTCGAAGGCCATCAGAGCGGGCACGCGACCGAATTCGGCCCGGGGGACATCGGGGCCGTCGCGAAGCTGAAGGAGACCAAGGCCGGCGACTGGCTGGCGAGCAATGCGGTGGCGCTCGAGATGCCAAGCGTCAAGCTCCCCGCTCCAGTGATGGCCTTCGCCGTAGAGCCCAAGAGCAAGGGCGACGAGGAGAAGGTCTTCACGGCGCTTCGGCGCCTCCAGGAGGAGGACCCGACGATCGACCTGCACCGCGACGCGCAGACCGGGCAGCAGATCGTTGCCGGGCTTTCCCAGGTTCACGTCGAGGTGATCGTGGAGCGGCTGCGGGCGCGGTTTGGGGCCGAGGTGAACCTGAAGCCGCCGCGGGTCCCATACCCGGAGGCGATCCGCAAGCCGGCCAAGGCCCACGGCCGTCACAAGAAGCAAACCGGCGGCCGCGGCCAGTTCGGCGATTGTCACATCGAGATCGAGCCGCTCGAGCCCGGCGCCGGGTTCGACTTCGTCGACGCGATCAAGGGTGGGGTGATCCCATCTGGGTTCATCCCGGCCGTGCAGAAGGGAGTGCTCGACGCGATGCGGGAGGGGGTCGTCGCCGGCTACCCCGTCAAGGACGTGCGGGTGCGCCTCTATGACGGCTCCTACCACACCGTTGATTCCTCGGAGATGGCATTCAAGGTCGCGGGTTCGCAGGCCATGAGGCAGGCTCTCGAGCAGGCCGGTCCGGTGTTGCTCGAGCCGATCATGCTCGTCACGGTCAATGCGCCGGAGGACACCGTCGGCGATGTCATCGGCGATCTGAACTCCCGCCGCGGGCGTCCCCTCGGGATGGAGCCGGTAGGCGCCGGCATGACCGAGATCAAGGCCGAGGCCCCGATGGCGGAGATGCTCTCCTACGCTCCCGACCTGCGCTCGATCACCGGCGGTCAGGGCGAGTTCACGATGGAGTTCCTGCGGTATGAGGAGGTCCCCGGGCACCTTGCATCGAAGGTCGTGGACGAGGCCAGAGCGGAGCGCGAGGCGGTCAAAGCCTGACGTGCGCGCGCCATACACAAGCGACTTCAGGCGGACCACCGGCTCGGCCGGGCAACGGCTTCTGTACGCTCGGATTTCGCCATGAGCACCAGGGACATCAGGCCCACGCCGACCCACGCAAGCTGTGAGGTGTGTGGTCGAACGTTGCTGCGGGGGGAGCGGGCGCAGGTATATCTGGACGGCGGAGACCGGCGTTCGGTGTGCGAGCTATGCACGTCGCGGGCAGTGAATGAGGGCTGGGTGCGCGAGGGCTCTATGCCGACGTTCGACTCGCGGGACGGGGGCTCGGAGAGGCGTGGCTCGCTCTTGCGAAGGCTGCGCTCCCGTGGGCGCCCCAAGCCGGCGCCGAACGGAGACGGATCAGACGTCGGCGGGAGCGCGGGCGCCGAGCCAGCACCGCCTCCTCCTTCTCGTCCGCGCCGCCGGGCCGGCAGCGACTCCTCGCGGGCGCGGTCGGCCGAGCATGTGCGCGAGCCTCGGCACGTGCATGCCATCCCGACCGGACTCGAGCAGCGAATCGCCGCCGCGATCGATTTATTCAACGGCTCGGAGCATCGCCGCACGGTGGCGGGAGTTGCGCGCTCGCTCGGCGCTCCGGCGGTGACCGTCCTGCCGCTCGAGGACAGGCCCGGCGTCGTGCACATCATTGCCGCCTGGGAGCTCTGCTGGTATCGGTACGAGACCGATCTGTCCGACGAGGTTCCGGGCGTTCGGCTCGAGGGGCAGGGATACGAGCTCGAGGAGCTTGACGAGCGCGAGCGCCAACCAAACGCGGGCTCGGACGAGCATGGGACCCTCAGCTTCTAGACGAACATCCGATGGTGGCCGCGGCCAGCGGTCTTTAGCATCCCTGGGATGAGCGAGCGAATCAGCGCGGGATGATCTACTGCGTCGTCCCAGAGGCGATGGCCGACGAGCTTCTCGAGAAGCTCACGCGCTACTACGCCGATGATCCGAACGTCACAGTGATCGTCGACCGCCGCAAATCATCCCGCCGCAAGGAGATTCCGGCAGGAGGGGGCAATCGCGCTGTGCGCGACCGCCGCCGGGCACGAGTGCCGGGCGAGCTTCCACGCCTGGCCACGGACTAAGCGCTTCCCGCCGGGAAGCACTAAGCTCTCGCGCCCTCGTGAAGCTCGTCCTCCACGTCGACGGTGGCGCGCGGGGAAATCCGGGGCCGGCCGCGATCGGAATCGTGATATCGGGCGCAGACGGAGAGGTGCTCGATGAGGTCGCAGAGCCGATCGGCGTCGCGACGAACAACGTCGCCGAATACCAAGCGGTGCTGCGCGGGCTCGAGCGCGCCCGCCAGCTCGGCGCTCGCGAGCTCGAGATCGTGGGAGATTCGGAGCTCATCGCCCGGCAGCTCACCGGCGTCTATAAGGTCAAGCATCCGGCGATGCGGGAGCTCCACACGCAGGCGCTCACTGCGTTGCGCCAGTTCGACCGCTGGTCGATCCGCACGGTTCCAAGGGACCAGAATGCCGGTGCGGACGCGCTCGTAAACCAGGCGCTTGACGTCCCCTAGGCGCCAGCGACGAGATTTGGCGACGTCGAGCCCGCGCCTGGAAACGTTCACGATCGCCTCCTGCAGGGCAGATCGAAGCGTTTGCCCAGGGAGCGCCCGCGGGTAAGCTGCGCCCGTGAGCACCGTGGTGCAAGCGGCCAAGGGTTTGCTCCAGCGCCGTCCCAGCCACCGCGTGATCAGTCTCTACCTGGACCTCGACCCTGAGCGCTTTGCGACGCCCCAGGCTCGCGCCTCGCAGGTCCGCTCGCTGATCGACGACGCCTCACGGCGGGTCGACCGCGAGGCCGACCTTTCTCATGAGGACAAGGTTGCGCTTCGCGAGGACATCGAGCGCCTCGATCGCTACCTGTCCTCGCCGGAGGCTCCCTACCAGGGCCCGCGAGCGTTGGCGATCTTCTGTTCGGGCCGCGATGAGCTGTTCGAGACCGTGCAGCTGTCCCGGTCGGTGGAGGGTCGGGTTGTGATCGAGCGCGTCCCGTTCGTGGCGCCGCTGATCGAGGCTGCCCAGCAACGGCGCTGGTGCGTGATCCTGGTGAGTCGCCGCGCTGCGCGAATCCTGACCGGCCCTGCGGACGGCCTGCGCGAGGACCGTCGCGTGAATGACGATGTTCACGGTCAGCACGACCAGGGGGGCTGGTCCCAGCCCCGATACGAGCGAAGCATCGAGAAGGAGGTCGATGACCACTTGCGGAGAGTGGTCGAGGCCGTCCGCCAGCTGTGGCGTCGAGAGCGCTGTGACCGCGTCGCCCTGGGCGGACCGCGGGAACTGGTGCCCCGTTTCGAGGCCATGCTCCCGGAGGAGGTCCGCGGCTGCGTAGTGCCCGGACGGGTCGAGGTTGATGTCGCGACAGCCAGCGATGAGCAGATCGGCGCCGCGATCGAGGCGCTCGCCGAAGATGACGATCGCCGCCGCGAGCGCGACGCCCTCGACCGCCTGGCGGCGGGCATCGGAAGCCGTGGGCGCGCCAAGGGCGGCCCGCAGGACACCGTTGAAGCACTCAACGAGCGCAGGGTTCATACACTGCTGCTCGAGCCGGGCTTCGATCGCAGCGCACACCAATGTCCGGCTTGCGGGCTGCTGATGATCGATCCTGACGGCAGCTGTCCCGCTGACGGCTCGCCACTCGAGCAGCGTGCGCACCTTCGTGAGGCGGCGATCGAGGCGGCGCTCGGGCAGGACGCCGAGGTGATGGTCGTCCGCCACTATCCAGACCTCGGCCCGTTCGAAGGGATCGGGGCGCTTCTGAGGTTCTAAGCGGTGTGGCGAGGCTACCTGCAGACAGTGACTCTCGGGTCTGTACCCTGATGGCGGTG
Organism: Solirubrobacteraceae bacterium; assembly: GCA_050996975.1. Classification (GTDB taxonomy): domain Bacteria; phylum Actinomycetota; class Thermoleophilia; order Solirubrobacterales; family Solirubrobacteraceae; genus Palsa-465. The sequence goes on from JBPCRJ010000122.1 coordinate 5,085, forward strand.
ACCGAAGCCCTCGACGAGCTCAGCGAGCGCCTGCGGGACGCAGCCTCCCGCCTGCGCGCCGGGGAGCTGCAGCCCGATGCGGCGCTCGCGCTGATCGAGGAGTGCGCGAGCCTCGCCGCCGAGGCCAGCGCGCAGGTGGACGAACGGATGCGCGCAGCGATCGAGCCGCTCCCGGACCTGCCGGGGCAGCTGCCGCTCCCCGCGCCATAGGCCCGCTCCAGATGGTTGATTGCAGATAGTGGATCCCGCCGCGCCGGTGCAGTCGGATTCGATCGCGTCCGCGCCCTACCCCGACCACCTTCGCGCCGAGATCGAGGGCTACCTGCAGTCGCTGCGCTTCTCGCTCGACCCCGCGTCCGCCGGGCTCGAGAACGCGATGCGCTACTCGCTGCTCGCCGGCGGAAAGCGGATCAGGCCGGTGCTGGCGCTCGCAACGGCGCGCACGATCGGGCGGGCCGTCGAGTCAGTGCTCCCGCTCGCTGCAGCGATCGAGTTGATCCACGCGTATTCGCTGATCCACGACGATCTGCCGGCGATGGACAACGACGACCTGCGCCGGGGGCGTCCCACCTGTCACCGCGCCTACGGAGAAGACGTGGCGATTCTGGCGGGAGACGGCCTTTATGCAGAGGCCTTCAGGCTGCTGCTCACCGAGCAGCACGCGGGCCCCTCGGCACTGCTGGCGGCAGCCCGCGAACTCGCCCAGGCCACGGGCGTGGGTGGCATGGTCGGTGGGCAGTTCATCGATGTGGCAGGCACAGCTCCTCCCGGCCCGGAAGGGCTTCGCAAGCTCCACGAGCTAAAGACCGGCCGGCTGATCGGTGCGAGCGTGGTCTGCGTACTCCTGCTCGATGGGGCTCACGAACCTGCCACAATCCCTTTCCGAGCCTTTGCGCGCGAGCTCGGCGTGCTCTACCAGATCGTGGATGACATCCTCGACGTGACTGGATCAACCGAGACGCTCGGCAAGCCGCAGGGCAGTGATGAGCGGCTGGGGAAACGCACTTACGTGACCGAGTTCGGTCTGGACGGAGCGCGTGGCCTGGCAGCCGCAGCACGTCAAAGAGCCCGCGCCGCGCTGGTGCGGGCGGCCCCAGCAGGCGCTCCGGAGCTCGAGCAGATCACTGACTTCATCGCCGACCGGACGTTTTGAACGCAAAGTCCCGAAAGGCCAACCAGACAACTTGAATGACTGAGCTACTGAACCGAATCGACAAGCCCCAGGACCTCCACGGCCTTACGGATGACGAGCTGCAGGCGGTTGCCCAGGAGGTCCGTGAGCACATCATCGAGACGGTCGGCGAGATCGGCGGCCACTTCGGAGCCAACCTCGGGGCGTGCGAGATCGCTGTCGCGCTGCACTCGATCCTGGATTCTCCGCGCGACAAGATCCTGTGGGACGTCGGCCACCAGGCATATCCCCACAAGATCCTCACCGGGCGCCGCGACCAGCTACACACGATCCGCAAGTACGAGGGCCTAGCGCCGTTCTGCACGATCGAGGAGTCAGAGCATGACGTCATGGGAGCCGGCCATGCCTCGACCGCGATTGGCTACGCGGTGGGGATCAAGGAAGCGATGCGCCGTGGACACGGGGAGGATGCAAACGTAGTCGCGGTCGTCGGCGACGGCGCGCTCACCGGCGGAGTCTCCTTCGAGGCGGTTCATCAGGCCGGGGGACTCGGTACTCCGATCGTCGTGGTGCTCAACGACAACGGGATGTCGATCGCGCCCAATGTCGGCGCCCTGTCGAAGTACTTCAACCGGGTTCGTCTGAACCCCAAGCTATGGCACGCGCGTGAAGGCTTCGAGGGCGGGCTGACCAAGCTCCCCGCCGGGATCGGCGCCGCGTTCGAGCGGATCGGCCCGCACTTCAAGGAGTCGATCAAGGCCTTCTGGGCGCCGGGGCTGTGGTGGGAGGAGCTTGACTTCGCCTACACCGGCGTTATCGACGGCCACGACATCCGCGCGCTGCGCCGCGCACTGCGCGAGGCGATTGCCGCCGAGCGTCCGGTCGTGGTGCACTGCGCGACTGTCAAGGGCAAAGGGTTCGCTCCCGCCGAGGAGGGCGGCCTCGAGGGCATGGAGAAGTGGCATGCCGCCAAGCCGAAGTCGATCTCTAATGGGGCGCCCGCCGTCAAGCGCGCGAAGATCACCGGAGCCAAGCCCGCCCCCCCGCAGTACACCCAGGTGTTCGGTGAAGCTCTCGTGCGGGAGTGCCGGCGCGACGAGCGCGTGATCGGGATCACCGCCGCGATGAACTCCGGCACCGGACTCAGCATCCTCCAGCGCGAGCTTCCAGATCGCTACTTCGATGTCGGGATCGCCGAGCAGCAGGCGATTCTGTTCGCGGCTGGGCTCGCGCTCCAGGGCGCCAAGCCAGTTGCAGCGATCTACTCGACCTTCCTACAGCGGGCCTACGACCAGATCGTCCACGACGTCTGCCTGCAGAAGCTGAATGTGGTGTTCGCGATGGATCGCGCCGGACTGGTGGGCGACGATGGCCCCACGCATCACGGCGTGTTCGACATCGCCTACCTGCGCTGCCTGCCGAACATCGTCCTGATGGCGCCTCGCGACGAGGCGATGCTGGTGAACATGCTCCGGACAGCACTGCGCTACGACGAGGGGCCAGTCGCCCTGCGCTATCCGCGAGGTGAGGCAGTCGGGGTCGGGTTGCCTGAGCGGCCCGTGGAGATCCCGATCGGAAGTGGCGAGATCCTGCGCGAAGGCGACCGGGTCGCGCTGCTCGGCTATGGCGCCGGGGTCGAGAAGGCCCTAGCCGCTGCCGACATCCTCGCGGAGCGGGGCATTTCGGTGACCGTGGCCGACGCCCGCTTCGCCAAGCCGATCGATGCTGGACTCGCCGCTCAGCTTGCCGCCGAGCACGAGCTGCTGGTCACCGTCGAGGAGGGCGTGCTCGCCGGCGGCTTCGGCTCGGCGGTCTGGGAGCGCCTATCTGACACAGGGGTGACCCCGAGCATCCTCCGCGTGGGCCTGCCTGACCGCTATGTGACTCACGGCGCGCCTGCGCTGCTGCACGAGGAGGTCGGATTCACCGGCGAGCGGATCGCGGAGCGGATCGAAGCTGCGGTAGCAGAGCGCAGCGGGGTCGCAAGTGGCCCCGCCTGAAAATCGGAGCCCCATCCGCTAGGTGGTAATACCGTTCCGGGCGAATGACACGCATTCGCCTCGACACCCTCCTCTCACAACGCGGGGTGTTCCCGTCCCGGGCGCGCGCCGCAGCTTCCGTGCTCGCCGGCGATGTCCTTCTGCTTCCAGGGCGCGCTCGGGCTCAGAAGCCCGGTCAGCTCGTTGACCAGGATGTGCAGGTGGAGATCGCCGAGCGCCCACAGTTCGTCTCCCGCGGCGGTGTGAAGCTCGCCAACGCGCTCGCAGCACTGCCCGTCGAGGTGGCGGGGCGCCTCGCTCTCGACGTGGGCGCTTCGACGGGTGGCTTCAGCGACTGTCTGCTGCAACGCGGCGCGGGGCACGTGGCCGCGGTCGACGTCGCCTATGGCGAGTTGCACTGGCGCCTGCGCTGCGACCCGCGGGTGACGGTGATCGAGCGGCGCAATGCGCGGACCCTCGCCCTCGAGGACCTTCCGTATCGCCCGGACCTGATCGTCATCGACGTGTCGTTCATTTCCCTGTCGAAGGTGCTGCCGGCGGTCCTGGCTTGCGCGGCCGAGCGCTATGACTGCCTGGCCCTGGTCAAGCCGCAGTTCGAGGTCGGGCGCTCGAGCGTCGGAAAGGGAGGAGTGGTCCGCGAGCCGCAGCTACGGCGGCGAGCGCTTGTAGGGGTTGGCGCGGCGGCGGCGGAGCTCGGTGCCGCGGTCCTGGGCTACGCGAGCTCGGGACTGCCCGGACCGAAGGGAAACCGTGAGACGTTTGTGTGGCTCGCCGACGGCAACCGCGAGGGCCTGGCCGATCTCGAGCTCGCAGCGCGAGAGGTCGAGCCGTGAGCTCGCCCGCAGCTGTGACGGTGCTGACCCATCGCCGCCCTTCGGAGACCGGTCCGGCGATCGCGGACCTGCTCAGCGCCGCCCAGAGAGCCGGCGCGGTCCTGCGCCTGAACCCTGAGGAGACTCGCAAGCACGGCCTGCAGCCGGCCCCTGGTCTCGAGCTCGACGCCGAGCTCGCCAACGATGTCGACATCTGCTTCGCGCTTGGCGGCGATGGGACGATCCTGACCGCGCTGAGGACCTACGCCGGCAGCGGCGTTCCGGTGTTCGCAGTCAACTTCGGCGAGATCGGCTTTCTCGCGACGGTCGAGCGCGAGCACGCGCAGGAAGGATTCAGGCGCGCGTTCGCGGGCGAGTTCGAGGTTCTCTCCCTGCCCGGGATTGCCCTGTCCGGTGGGAGCGGCGGCTGGCTTGCGATCAACGACGTGTCGATGCACCGCCAGCCCGGCAACCGTGTCGCCGATCTCGCCTACGCGGTCGCCAGCGACGAGGTCGGCCGGGTCCGCTGCGACGGCCTGGTCATCGCCACACCCGCCGGATCCACGGGATACAACCTCGCCAACGGCGGCCCCGTGATGGCCTGGGGCGTCGAAGGATTCGTCGTCTCGTTCATCGCTCCGCACTCGCTCACGGCGCGCGCCCTCGTGGTCGCGCCGGAAGACGTGCTCGCTGTGCACAACCGCTCGCTTGACGAATCGGTTGACGTGACTATCGACGGCAGGCCGGCCTGCGTGCTGCCTCCGGGCGGGCAGATCGCGGCACGCTTCGTCGACCACCAGGGCTCCCTGGCCCAGATCGCCGGGACGACCTTCTATCAGCGCCTGCGCGACAAGTTCGGCCGACTGGCAGCGGCCCCTTGAGCGTCGCGCTACCGTCTGTGCCGTGAGCCAGCACACTCCGACTGACTCGATGATGGCCCTGCTGCCAGGGCCCCTCGGCGTGCGCTAAATCCACCACCGATCCCGGCCCCAGGAGTGATTCGGGGTCGGAACGCTCATCGGCTGCGGCCCCGAAACGCGCGGGGTCAGAAAGGCAGGACCGATGAGCAAGCGTCAGTTCTACATCACGACCGCGATCCCGTACGTCAACGGCGATCCGCATGTCGGCTTCGCGCTCGAGTGCGTTCAGGCCGACGTCCTGGCACGCCACCGGCGGCTGCGCGGAGAAGACGTCCGGTTCCTCAGCGGGACCGACGACAACTCGCTCAAGAACGTGCAGGCGGCGGATGCGGCCGGCGTTCCGGTGGCGAAGTTCGTCTCCGAGAAGGCGCGGAGGTTCGCAGGATTGCCCGAGCCGCTCGAGCTCTCCTACGACGACTTCATCAGCACCAGCGTCGATCCCCGGCACAGGCCCGCCGTCGAGCGACTCTGGCGCGCATGCGCGGCGGCGGGCGACCTCTATGAGCGTGAGTATCAGGGTCTCTACTGCATCGGGTGCGAAGCGTTCCTCGGACCGGCAGAGCTCGTCGGCGGGCTGTGTCCAGAGCACCCTGAGCCACCCGAGCTCGTCACCGAGCGCAACTGGTTCTTTCGCCTGAGCGCCCATCAGCAGCCGCTTCTCGAGGCGATCCAGAGCGGTCGCCTGCGAATCGAACCCGACCACGCGCGCAACGAAGCCCTCAGTTTCATCCGCCGCGGCCTCGAAGACTTCAGCGTCTCGCGCCCGATCGGGCGAGCGCGCGGCTGGGGCATCGCGGTTCCGGGCGACCCGAGCCAGGTGATCAACGTCTGGTTCGACGCGCTGTGCAACTACATCAGTGCTCTGGGCTACGGCGGCGGATGGAGCCTCTACGACCGGTGGTGGGGCGGCCCCGGGGAGCGGGTGCATGTGATCGGAAAGGGCATCACCCGCGGGAGAGCGGCTTCGCGCGGCCATCATCGCGGCGCCGCGGTCGATAGACGATGCGCTCGCGCACTACGACTTCCGCGCCGCGACGTCCGCGCTGTGGGAGATCGTCGTCGAGGGCAACCGCTTCATCTCGAGCGCCCGCCCGTGGGATCTGTTGCCGCATGCGCACCAGGGAGATGCCAGCGCACGGACGCGCCTTTGGTTCGTGATCGAGCTACTCGCCCAGGCGTGCACCACGATCGCGCTCGAGCTGCGGCCATTCCTCCCGGCCGCGGCGGACCGGATCACCGAAGCGATCGAGCTCCAGGATTCGCAGCGCGGCAGGCGCCTGTTTCGCAAGTGCGGCTCGCCATCGTGACCGGCACACAGCGGTCCGTCGGGTCCGCCTGGTAGACCGTCGGAGGTGCTCTACGAGCTGCGTGTCGAGAACCTCCTTCTGCTTGATCGCGCAGAGCTCCGGCTCGCGCCCGGGCTGAACGTGCTGACCGGCGAGACCGGCGCGGGCAAGACACTTCTGGCGCACGCTCTCGACCTGCTGCTCGGCGGCCGCGCGCGCGCCGGGATCGTGCGAGGAGGCGCCTCGGAGGCGTATGTCGAGGGGGTGTTCGCGCTTCCACCCGATCTCGCTGGGCTGGAGCTGCTGCCGAGCGGGGCCGAAGAGGTGGTGCTGGCGCGGAGGGTCTGGCCGGATGGCCGCACCCGAGCGTATGTCTGCGGGCGATCGGCGAACGTCTCGGATCTACGCGAACTGGGAAGCAGGCTGCTCTCGTTCTACGGACAGCACGAGCACCGCAAGCTGATGCTCTCCGCTACGCAGCTCGAGGTGCTCGACGCGCACTGCGGCGCGGAGCACCTCGCGCTGCGGGGGCGTCTGGAGGCCTGCCACGACGAGGCCCGCCGGCTCGAGCGTCAGGTGGCGGCGCTGGCGGAGCTCGCTGGAGCCAGGGAGCGCGAGCTCGACCTGCTGGCGTTCGAGCTCGACGAGATCGAGGCCGCAGCGCCGAGCGAGGAGGAGGCGTCTGCGCTTACGCTCGAGCGCGACAGGTTGCGCAATCTCGAGGGTCTTCGAGCTGCCGCGGCCGCCGGCGCTGCCGCCCTCGGCGCGGATGCCGACGGTGGAGTGCGTGAACTGCTGGCTCAGGCGGGACGCCAGCTCGAGGCGGTGGCCGAGATCGATCCAGCCCTCGGTTCGCTGTCGCAGAGGGTCGACGCGCTGCTCTACGAGGCGGAGGACCTCGGCCGGGAGCTGAGCTCATACGTGATCGGCGTCGAGGGCTCGCCCGGCCGGATCGAGGAGGTCGAGGAGCGGCTCGCCGTGCTGGCACGCCTACAGCGAAAGCACGGCGGCACGATCGCTGATGTGCTCAGGCATGCTGAACGCTGTCGCGCGCGGCGGGAGGAGCTGGAGCACGCGGAGACATCGCTTGAGGCCGTCGAGGCCGAGCGCTCGGAGGCGGGCGCCGAGCTCGAGTGCCTGGCCAAGGCGCTGCACGAACGCAGGCAGGCGGTCGCGCCGGAGCTCGCTGAAGCCGTGCGTCTGCGCCTGGGCGAGCTGGCGATGCCCGATGCCGAGTTCGAGGTCCAGCTCGCCCCTCGGCCCGATGGATGCGGGTCTCGGGGCGTCGACCTGGTCGAGCTGCTGATCGCTCCGAACCCAGGCATCCCGCCGGGCCCGCTGCGCGAGATTGCCTCGGGCGGCGAGCTCTCGCGAGTCATGCTCGCGCTGCTGAGCGTCGCTCACGGGTCCTCCGGCGCTTCGGAGCGCAGCGCTCCACTGCTGGTGTTCGACGAAATCGACGCCGGCATCGGAGGCCAGACAGCTCGGGCTGTCGGTGAGCATCTGCGCGAGCTCGCTCGCGGAAGGCAGATCATGTGCATCACCCACCTCCCGCAGGTGGCGGCTCTCGCCGAGCGGCATTTCACGATCGCCAAGGATTCGAGCACCGTTCCGGCGAGCACGAGTGTCGCTCAGTGCAGCGGCGAGGAGATCATCGCCGAGCTCGTGCGAATGCTCGGTGCCGGCGAGGGGGATCGCGCGGCGAGTCGGCATGCCCGGCAGCTGCTGCGGGCCGCATGAACCGCCATCGCCCGACGTTTACCCGCGCTTCCGGGCGGTCTCTCGATCCGCCTGCGCGCCCACTACACTCGATCTCCGACTGATGACTCCAGGCGAGACGCGCTTCATCTTTATCACCGGCGGCGTTGTCTCATCGCTTGGCAAGGGGATCGCGGCAGCCTCGATCGGACGGCTCCTCGTGGCCCGCGGCCTCGACGTTCAGCTTCAGAAGTTCGATCCCTACATCAACGTCGACCCGGGGACGATGTCGCCCTACCAGCACGGCGAGGTGTTCGTGACCGAGGACGGCGCCGAGACCGACCTCGATCTCGGACACTACGAGCGCTTCACCGACGCCAACACCAGCCGGGCGTCAAACGTAACGGCCGGCGGGATCTATAACACGGTGATCCGGCGTGAGCGCCGCGGCGACTATCTCGGCGCCACAGTCCAAGTCGTCCCGCACATCACCGACGAGATCAAGCAGCGGATCAGGCTCATGGCGGAGTCGAGCGACGTCGACTTCGTGACCACCGAGATCGGCGGAACCGTCGGGGATATCGAGTCGCTTCCGTTCCTCGAGGCGATCCGCCAGTTCCCGGTCGAGGTGGGTCGCAGGCGATGCATGTTCATCCACCTCACGCTCGTCCCGTACGTCGGCCATGCCGGCGAGCTCAAGACCAAGCCCACCCAGCACTCGGTCAATGAGCTGCGGCGCATTGGGATCGCGCCCGACATGGTCGTCTGCCGCTCCGAGGCGGTGCTCTCGCAGGACATCCGGCGGAAGATCGCGCTGTTCGCAAGCCTTCCGGTCGAGGCGGTGGTCTCAGCCCGCGACGTACCAGACACCTACCAGGTGCCGCTGGTGTTCCGCTCGGAGGGCGTCGATGACTTCATCCTGCGCGAGCATTTCGGGATCGAGGCGCCTGAGCCTGATCTCAGCGGCTGGGAGTCGATCACCATCCGGGCCGCACAAGCGGAGCGTCGCGTGCGGATCGCGCTGGTCGGCAAGTACGTGCGGCTCGAAGACGCATACCTGTCGGTCGTCGAGGCGCTGCGGCACGCCGGCGTGCACCACGGCTGCAAGGTCCAGGTCGACTGGGTGGACTCCGAGGCGGTCGGTGACCCGGAGCTTGCCGGGCGTCTCGGTGAGGTGGACGGAATTCTGATCCCCGGCGGGTTCGGAGGCCGCGGATTCGAAGGCAAGATTCGTGCCGCTCAGATCGCGCGGGAGGGGCGGATTCCGTACCTGGGGATCTGCTTGGGCATGCACGTTGCGGTCAGCGAGTTCGCCCGAAACGTTGCCGGGATGACTGGCGCGAACTCGACCGAGATGGACCCGGAGACCCCGTATCCGGTGATCGACCTGCTCCCCGAGCAGAAGGAGATCGCGGACATGGGTGGGACGATGCGTCTCGGCGCCGATCCGATCAAGCTCCACGACGGGACCGCAGTGCGAAAGCTCTATGGCGAGGCGGTCATCTACGAGCGCCATCGTCACCGCTACGAGGTCAACAACCATCTGCGGCGCCGGCTCGAGTCAGCCGGCTTGGTGTCCTCCGGTACCTCGCCGGACGACCGGCTGGTCGAGGTGATCGAGCTTGCCCCTGACGCCCACCCGTTCTATGTCGCCTCGCAGTACCACCCCGAGTTCAAGTCCCGCCCGGAGCGACCGGCGCCGCTGTTCAGGGATTTTGTCGGGGCCGCGCTTGCCCATGCGCTGGTGACCGGCGAGCAGCCCGCCGCACGCGCGAGCGAGCAGCCCCCGGCACGCGCGGGCGAGCCGGCCGCCGCGACGTGAGGCGTGCCAGCGAGGGACAGCGCCAGCGCCTGCACGAGACATTTGCTGCGCTGTGCCGCATCGAGAGCGGCTCAGGCCACGAGCGCCGGTGCGCCGAATGGGTCGCCGGCACGCTCGCTGAGCTCGGGCTAGACGCGAGCGAGGACGACGCCGGCTCGCGCGCCGGGTCGGACTCCGGCAACCTGCTGGCCAAGTTGCCCGGCGCCGGTCCCCGCTACCTCATGCTCTGCGCGCATCTCGACACGGTCCCTGCGGTCGCCGGCCTGGAGCCCGTGCTGGTCGACGGCGGGTGGGAGAACGCGAACGACGGAATCCTCGGCGCCGATAACAAGGCTGCCGTGGCGGTAATCGTCGAGCTGGTGCGCGCACTCAAGGAGTCAGGGGCGCCTGCGCCAGTCGGGTTGGAGCTGGTGTTCACAGTCTGCGAGGAGGTTGCGCTGCGCGGCGCCAAGGAGTTCGACGTGGGCGTCCTGGAGAGCCCGTTTGGCTACGTGTTCGATCATGCCTCTCCGATCGGCGAGATCGTGCTTTCCTCGCCGACGTACTACCGGATCTCTGCCGAGCTGCACGGTCGCGCGGCACATGCCGGAATCCGCCCCGAGCGTGGACGCAACGCGATCGCCGCGGCAGCACGCGGGATAGCAGCGATGTCGCTCGGGCGTCTCGATCCCGAGACGACAGCCAACATCGGGACGATCTCCGGAGGCACCAACACGAATGTCGTAGCGGAGCGCTGCCAGATCGAGGCCGAGGCACGGAGCCTCGATGCCACCCGTGTGGAGGGGGTCGCCACCGAGATGATCGACCATCTCCAGGAAGCTGCTGACGCCGCCGAATGTGACCTCGACGTGGTGGTGGAGCGGATGTTCACGGGCTATCGGATCAAGCCGGGCGAACCGCACGTCACGCTCGCGGAGCGCGCGCTGCGGTCGTGCGGATACGACCCGCGTCACATCTCGACGGGCGGAGGCTCGGATGCGAACGCGTTCGCTACCGCCGGGTTTCCGTGCCTGAACCTGGCCAATGGCACCGAGCGCAACCATGAGCCGGGCGAGCGCGTCAGCGTCGACGCGCTGGAGGGCATGTTCGAGGTCGCGCTCGCACTGGTCCAGGAAGGAGACCCAGCCTGATGGAGTTCACCTCGATCGGCGCCGAGACCAAGTGGGAGGGGAGCTTCATCCGCGCGGGGCTCGAGCGGTTTCGGTTCGCCGACGGCAAGGAGGTCACGCGCGACAAGGTTTGGCACCCCGGGGCCGTGGGGATCATCGCGATCGACGACGAGCACATCTGGCTGACCCGCCAGCCTCGCGAGGTGACCGGGATGTCCGCCTCGCTCGAGATCCCCGCTGGCAAGCTCGACGTGCAGGACGAGCCGCCGCTGGAGACCGCCAAGCGCGAGCTCGCCGAGGAGATCGGCCGGCAAGCCGCAACGTGGGAGCAGGTCGTGTCGTTCTACACGAGCCCCGGCTTCAGCGACGAACGCGTCCATCTATATCTGGCGACAGATCTGAGCGACGCGCCCAACCAGGACCCGATCGAAGATGAGCGGATCGAGATCGTGAAGTGGCCGCTCGACCGCCTCGAGCAGGCGATCGCGGAGTGCGATGACTCGAAGTCGCTGATCGCGCTGCTGTGGCTAAGCCGCCGCCGCACCCTGCGCTGAGCGGGCAAGAGCCACCGCGCATTGCCCAGCGGGCAGGAGCCCCGGGCGGCGGCCCGAATCAACGCCTGGATGACCGGTGCTGAAGCCACTGAGGCCTCGCGGCGCCTGACCGACCTGACGCTCGAGTTCATGGCCTACCTCGAGCTCGAGCGCGGGCTCTCGCGGCACACGCTCGAGGCCTACCGCTCCGATCTGCAGCAGTACGGGGCGTTCCTGGCGCGAATCGGTCAGAACCCGGTCACGGCCGCGCCGTCTGATGTCGGGGCGTTCGTCTCCGAGCTCGCGACCGGGAGCGACGAACGCCCGCCGATGGCGCCCGCAACCCTGCAGCGGAAGATCGCCTGCCTGCGCTCGTTCTACCGTCACCTCCGGCGTGAACAGCTAGTCGAGCATGACCCGACGTCGCAGCTTCGCTCGCCCCGGACCCGCGGGCGGCTGCCGAAGGTCCTCAGTCGCGATGAGGTCACACGTCTAATGGAGCAGCCGCGAGGTGGATCTCCGGCGGCGCTACGGGACCGCGCGCTCCTCGAGACGATGTATGCGTGCGGGCTCCGCGCCTCAGAGGCGACGGGACTCGATCTCTCGGAGCTCGACGTCGAGGCCGGCGTGCTGCGAACGTCCGGGAAGGGATCGAAGGAGCGTCTCGTCCCGGTCGGCGGTAAGGCGATCGAAAGCCTGAACGCATACCTGGCACGGGGGCGTCCCCGGCTGGTCGGCTTGCGCGAGGAGCAGCGGGTGTTCGTAAACCTCCGCGGAGGGGCCCTATCCCGCCAGGGCCTCTACAAGATCGTTCAGGGGCACGCACGCAGCGCCGGACTCGAGGGGCGGATGAGCCCTCATACGCTCCGGCACACGTTCGCGACGCACCTGCTTGCGGGCGGCTGCGACCTGCGCTCGCTCCAGGAGATGCTCGGTCACGCGGACATCGCCACGACCCAGATTTACACGCATCTCTCGGCCGAGCGGCTGCGCGATGTCTACTTCGACGCCCACCCTCGCGCCCAGCTCCGCCGGGCGTCATAGGCGGTTCTCAGAGCACCGGGAGCAGCAGCTCGACCTCGTCGTGGCGACGGAAGAACTCGCCGCTGGGGCCGCTCCGGATCGGGATCTGCGTGCCTTGCGAGCTCGTCGAAGGCGGGGCCGATCTCCGCGTAGATGCCAGGCGGCTCGCCGGATAGCTTCGCGCGCAGGTACTCGCCGCCCGGGATCACGGTCGTGTTCAGCCCGCGGGCGCCGGGATCGTCGCCGTCTTCGATCTGAACGCAGGCCAGATATCTCCCGACGGCGGGTAGAAAAGCCCGAAGAAGTGCCCCCCGCGCAGCGAGCCGAGTCGCCCCTCCAGCTCGCTAAACGCTTACTGCGCGGCGTTTTCGAGCACCGCAGGATCGCCGCGTGCTGCCACGAACATCACCGGCGTCTCGCTCATGCTGACACGCGTATGGCGCATCTCGCTCGAGGCTACCGCGCCCGGGCGGCGCCGCGAGTCCCCGCGCCCTACAGTCCCGCGTATGACGCTCACCCACTTCAACGACGCGCCTAGTCGTGACTTCGAGCTCGGGCACCTGCGCGGGCGCTGGACGCTCCTAGGTGACGCTGCCGGCAGCGTCACCGTCGGTGTCAGGCGCATCGAGATCCCCGCGGGCGGGTGGTCCACGCCTGCGCACGAGCACGGTCGAGCGGAGGAGATCTTCTACGTCCTGGCCGGTCGTGGCCTCTCGTGGCAGAAGGGCGAGACGACCGAGATCGGCGCCGGCGACTGCATCGTCTACCTGGCCGGACGGGGCGCGCATACATTGCATGCGCTCGAGCCGCTCGACGTCGTTGCGTTCGGGCCGCGCCATTCCGACGAGTCGCCGCGCTTCCCGCGGCTCGGGCTCTCGCTGGTGGGCGGCCGAGCGGTCGAGTCGGATCCTGGGGCGGTTCGCGGCGCTCCGATCCAGTTCGTCCGCGAGTCCGAGCTTGGCCCACCGGAGCTTCCCGCAGAGCCCGGAGCCCGCCCACCGACGGTGGTGCATATCGACGAGGTCGATCCACAATCGTGGGATCGACCGCGGGTGAAGCGCACCAAGCGCGATCTGGGCCGTGCGGCGGGGTCGCTCACGACCGGGCTTCAGTACGTCGAGGTGGCTGAGGGGATGCTGGCAGCCCCGCAGCATTGCCATACCCTCGAGGAGGAGCTGTTCGTGATCCTCGACGGCGATGGCCTGCTGCTGTTAGACGATGAGGAGATCAGTGTGCGCCCCGGTCACGTCGTCTCCCGTCCGGCAGGAACCGGCGATGCGCACACCTTCCGCGCCGGCCAGGGCGGCCTCACCTACCTGGCGTACGGAACCCGCGAGCCGGGCGACATCTGCCACTACCCCCGCTCCGGCAAGCTGTCCTTCAGGGGGCTCGGCGTGGTCGTCCGGGTGCAGCCCGTCGACTACTGGGACGGCGAGGACTAAGTGCTTGCCGCCGACCGAACTTACGGCGGGCAACACTAACCAGGGCTGGTCTGTGCCCGAGCTCCCCGAGGTCGAGACGATCCGCCGCCAGCTGGCCCCGCATCTGGAGGGCCGGACGGTGTTGCGCGCGGAGATCCTCGACCCTCGATGGACTCGGCCCGCGGATCCCGTCGGGGTCGAGGAGGCGCTCGAGGGTGCCCGCGTGGTTGGAGTAGCGCGATCCGGCAAGTACCTGATCTGGGAGCTCTCGGGCGATTGGCATCTCCTCATGCACCTGCGGATGACCGGCGCCCTGCTGCTCGACCCTGCTGTCGATCCGCCCCACACACGGGTCCGGTTCGAGCTCGACGGCGGACGCCGCCTGGTGTACGTGGATCCGCGGCGGTTCGGAACCGGCCATCTGGTGAGCAGCAGAGTCGCCCGCGACGATTACCTGGCGCTACGCCTTGGCGTGGAGCCGATGACGCCCGAATTCACCGCCGAGCACCTGCGGCGGCTCGCCCGCGGGCGTACCGCGCCGACCAAGGCTTTCTTGCTCGATCAGCGGCGGATCGCCGGCGTCGGGAACATCTATGCCGACGAGGCCCTGTTTCGCGCGCGAATCCATCCGCTGCGCCCAGCGGGGCGCCTGACCGCGGCCGATTGGGAGCGCCTGCGGGTCGCGATCGAGGACGCGCTGCTGGCCGGGATCGAGGCCAAGGGGGCATCGATCGACGACTTTCGCCACGTCGATGGGGCCCGTGGCTCATTCCAGGACCGGTTTCTCGCGCATCGCCGGGCCGGTGAGCCGTGCGTAAACTGTGGCCGGCCGATTCGAAAAATATTGGTGGGCGGCCGGGGAACCTACGTGTGCGAGCACTGCCAGCCGCGCCCGCGGCGCCGCCCTGGCGCTCGAGTCGTAGGGACCGGCGGCGAGGTCAGGCGGCCAGCAAGTCGCTGAGGCGTCCCTCGCGATCGGCAGCCGACAGCTCGTCGAAGCCACCGACGAGCGTGTCGCCGATCAGCACCTGGGGGAAGGTGAACATCCCGGTCCGCTCGAGCAGCGCAGCACGACTGTCCGGGTCCTTTGCCAGATTGATTTCCTCGAAACCAAGCCCCCGGCGGGCGAGGAGCGCCTTGGCCGCCACGCAACGGGAGCAGCGATCGGTGGTGTAGACGGTGATCAGTGGCATCGCTTCAGAAAGTATAGCTTCAAATTTCGCCCACGCGGAGGCTGGAATATGCCTGCCCCGCTGAAGACCGAGGCAATCGTCCTGCGCTCGATTCGCTACGGCGAGGCCGATCGAATCATCCATCTGTATACCCCGGCTCACGGGCGGATCGGCGCGATCGCCAAGGGCGTACGACGCGCTCGCAGCCGCTTTGGGGCTCGTCTGGAGCCGTTCTTCCATATCCGCGTGATGCTGCACGAGGGACGCGGCGAGCTGCACACGGTAACCAGCGTGGACACGGTCTGCGCTCATCCTGCTCTGCGCAGCCACGCCAGCACCCTCGACGCCGCCGCCCGCGCATGCGACGCAGTCTCGCGCCTGTTCGAGACCCCCGACCCGCATCCCGAGGTGTTTGGCCTGCTCGCCAGCGAGCTCGCCCTGCTGTCGGGTGATGTGGCGCAGGCGCGGCCGGCGAACGGGCTCGCATTTCGGCTGAAGCTGCTGCTCGTCGCGGGAATCGTCCCGCAGCTGGGATCCTGCGCTGCTTGTGGGGAGGTCGAGCACCTGCACGGGTTCTCCGCGTCAGCCGGGGGAGTCGTCTGCAGCTCCTGTGAAGCCGCTTCGTTCCCGCTTGGCGAGGAGTCCTACCGCTTCCTTGTCGCGGCCCTCGGCCAGCCGCTGGCGAACGTCCCCGACGCGTCCGAGCTCGCGCTACGTCAAGCCGAGCGGGCGATCGTGGAGACGACCGAGCACCATGCTCATGTGCGGCTGCGCCCGCTGCTTCGCGCAAGCTGAGACGACACGGCTCCTGGCGGTGGCCCGCCGCCTTGCGCTGTCAGAATCGCTCTATGCACTGTCTGGCCGCTTCGGTATGACTGATCGGCTGCTCAGCAGCGGCTACGAGCACCCGACGGGCCCGATCGCAGCGGCGTTCGAGCAGCGCATCCAAGCGCTCGAGGACCGGACGCTGTCGCCGCTTGCGGTCCGGTCATATCCATCTGATCGCGCCCGAGAGGAGCCCGATTGCGGACTGCGCACCCCTTTTCAGCGCGACCGCGACAGGATCGTCCACTGCAAGGCGTTCCGGCGCCTGAAGCACAAGACCCAAGTTTTCGTCGCCCCTACCGGTGACCATTACCGTACGCGACTAACCCACACGCTAGAGGTGACCCAAGTATCGCGCACGGTTGCCCGCGCGCTCCAGCTGAACGAGGACCTGGTCGAGGCGATCGGGCTGGGCCATGACCTTGGCCATCCGCCGTTCGGGCATATCGGCGAGGAGGCGCTCGACCGCTGCCTGGCGGAGCGCTTCGGGGGCGCCTTCCGTCACTTCGAGCAGTCGCTGCGGGTCGTCGAGGCTCTCGAGCGAGGCGGCGCGGGTCTCAACCTGACGCTCGCTGTGCGTGACGGAATCGTCAGCCACTCCGGGGGCGCCAAGGAGCCCGCGACGCTCGAGGGAAAGATCGTCCGGCTCGTCGACCGGGTCGCCTACATCAACCACGACATCGACGACGCGGTGCGCGCTGGCCTGCTCTCGGTGGGCGAGCTTCCCTCCGGACCGATCGAAGTCCTCGGCGACAGTGGTCCGCGGCGCATCGACACGCTTGTGCATGACCTCGTCGAGCACTCCGAGACGGCGGGAGACATCGCGCAGGGCGAGGTCGTCGGCGCGGCGATGGCCGAGCTTCGGTCGTTCATGTTCGAGCGCATATACCTCGGACCCGAGGCCAGACGGGAGCATGCGAAGATCGAGCTCGTGATCCGCTCGCTGTTCGACCACTTCTGCGCGCATCCCGAAGAGATCCCCGGATCGACCCCCGACGGCGAGATCGCCCAGCGCGTCACCGACTACGTGTCTGGGATGACCGACCGCTTCTGCATCCGCGCGTTCGAGGTGCTCAGCGTGCCCGTCGCGTTTGCGCCGTGACCCGGTACACCGACGATTCCCGCGACCGCGTCCGCGATGCGGTCGACATGGTGACCCTCGTCTCGGGCAAGACCGACCTGAGGCGCGCCGGGGTCGACAGCTACTTCGGGCTGTGTCCATTCCACGAGGAGCGCACATCCTCGTTTCATGTCAGCCCGGAAAAGAAGCTCTACCACTGCTTCGGCTGCCAGGCGTCGGGTGATCCGTTCGACTTCGTCATGCAGACAGAGGGGCTCGACTTCACCGGGGCGATCGAGGCACTCGCCGGCCGCTTTGGGGTGCAGCTCGAGGTCGAGGGCGAGGATCCCCTGGCAGCCCAGCGCCGCCAGCGCCGCGAACGGCTCCAGTCACTCCTCGGGCGCACAGCCGCGTACTACGCCCGGTACCTGTGGGAGGCGCGTGAGGCCGAGCCGGCACGGACATACCTGCTGGGGCGGGGACTCGACGAGCAAACCTTGCGCCAGTTCCGGGTCGGCTATGCGCCGAGCGCCTGGGACCGCATCCTGACTGCCTCCCGGCGGTCGGGCTTCAGCGACGAGGAGTTGCTGGCGGTCGGACTGGCGGTGCGTTCACGGTCGCGCCCCGGCCAGCTGTACGACTGGTTCCGCGAGCGGATCATGTTCCCCTCCGCGGACGCGCGCGGTCGAGTACTCGGATTCGGGGCACGCGCCATGCGCAAGAACCAGCACGGCAAGTACGTGAACACCGCCGAGGGCGAGCTCTACCACAAGCGCAGTCAGCTGTTCGGCGTCGATCTCGCCCGCGCAGCCGCGGCGCGAACGGGAAGGATGATCCTGGTCGAGGGGTACACCGACGTGCTCGCGCTCCACCAAGCTGGGCTCAGCAACGCCGTGGGGATCATGGGCACCTCTCTCACAGATGAGCAGGCCCGCCAGCTCGAGCGGGTGGTGGGGGTCCTCGAGCTGTGCCTTGACGCCGACAGCGCCGGTCAGGAGGCGATGCTCCGCGCCGAACGTGTGGTAGCGGGGCGAAAGCTCGAACTCCGGGTGGTCCCGCTGCCGAAGGGTAGGGATCCTGCCGACCTGATCCAGAGCGACGGCGCGGATGCGCTTCGAGGCCTCGTCGAGACCTCCGTGCCGTTTGTCGCTTTTCACATCGAACAGATCCTCCAGCGCGCCGACACCCGCAGCGCCGAGGGCCGCGATCGCGCGCTGGCGGAGCTACGGCCGGTGGTTGCGGAGCTGCCGCCCAGTGTCTTGCGTGAGGAGGTGGTCCGCCGCGTCGCGGGGCGGCTCGAGCTGTCCCATGAGATGCTCGAATCGGTCATCGCCGGACAAGCGGCACCGGTGGTGGCGGGCTCCCCCGGACGGCGGGACCCACAGCGAGGTGCCTTCGAGCACGGGGTCCGGGCCGAGCGCACCTTCCTGGCACTCTGCATAGCGCTGCCTGAGGAGGGTGCCGCACTACTGTCGCAAGTCGATCCCGACGAGCTTCTCACCAGCGACTCGATGCGCCGCGCCGCGCGGCAGCTTGCGACGCGCACCCACGCGCCGCTAGAGGCGCTGCCAGCCGACGACGACGAGCTCGCCCGTTTGATCGCCGATCTCGTCGCTCGCGCCGGGCGGGCCGGACAAGTCAGCGCCGAACGGCTCGCACACGCCCATCTGGTGCTCGAGCGGGGACGGCTGGATCGCGCGATCCGACGGTCGCGCTCGCGAGGCGGCGAGGAGATACCGGATCTCGCCCGCCAGCGAGAGGTGGTCCTCGAGCAGATCCGCGGCGTCGTCGCGAACCTCGAACAGGCCGTCTGATGCCCCCGCTGCGTCCTCCGCGGTCTCGCTGGAGCTCGTTTATGGCCGACCCGACGGAGGCCAGGCCGCGCGTGCTCTCCGAGGAGGCAAACCGGGATCACCGGGCACGTGTCGAGCACAACCAGGACACGATCCTGGTGCACCTGAGCGGGGAGGACGGCCACGGATGGACTGTGCTCGCTGTGGACCGACTGACCCGGCGCTGGGCAGTCGCGCAAGCGCAGCGGCAGCTCGACGCGGCGCAGGAGGCGTTCGAGCGCCTCTATACGCCGGACGGGTGAGCGGTGGACCTCGGCCTGATCGCGCTGATCTTCACTGCGGCGCTGCTCGGGCCGGCGCTGTCGCTCGTCTCGCGAGGGGCGCTTCCTGTCGTCGTGGGTCAGCTGCTGGCCGGGGTCGTGCTTGGCAAGACAGGTCTGCGGATCGTCGATCCTGGCAAGAGCGATCTGTCGTTGCTCTACAGCCTGGGGTTCGCGACCCTGATGTTCGGCGTCGGCATGCGCGTACCGCTGCATGACCGGCGTGTGCGCTCCGCGCTTGGGAGCGGGGACCTGGCATGCGCTGCGGCGGTACCCCTGGCGCTCGGCAGCGGCCTGCTCGCACACCTGGCCGGCGGCGGCCCGGTCCTGGTGTATGCGGTCCTGATCGTCTCCTCCTCAGCGGCGGTGGCGCTCGGGGTGATCGAGGAGAGCGGCCTGATCGACGTGCGGGGCGTTCTGCCAGCGATGGCGTGGATCACGATCGCGGACATCGTCGCGACGTTGGCGATCCCGCTCGCGATCGTGCCATCGCACGCCGCTCGCGCTGCCCTGGGGGCGCTGATCATCGCGGTGCTGGTCTTACTTGTGTTCCTGGTCGGACACCGGCTGTCGAGCTTCCCCCAAGTCCAGTTCATCCGTAAGGAGGGCAAGCGCCGGCAGTGGGCGTTCGATCTGAGGCTCGCGGTGATCGTGCTGGTCTGGCTCTCATTCGTCGCGCAGAAGGTTGGCGCGAGTCTGCTCGTGGCGGGCTTCGGGACCGGCCTAGTGGTCGCCGCGATCGGCGGCCCCAAGCGGCTGTCCCAAGAGGTACTAGGCCTAGGGCAGGGCTTTCTCGTCCCGCTGTTCTTCGTGTTGCTCGGGGCAAAGCTCGACCTAGGCGCGCTCACGAGCAGCGGTCGGGAGATTCTGCTCGCGGTGGTCCTTTCCGCGCTGGCGATCGCCGTGCATGTCATCGCCAGCATGGTGATCCGCGCGCCGAAGGCCGTCGGGTTGCTCGCGAGCGCCCAGATGGGGGTCCCCGCAGCGGCGATCGCCCTTGGCCTGCCAGCCCACGCGCTGACCCAGGGCCAGGCGTCGGCGATCTTCTGCGCGGCGCTTGTCTCGATCGGGGCCTGCTCGGCCGGGGCGGCGATCTTACGTCGCGGGCAGACAGCCCGCGACAGGGCCCTCGAGCCAGAGTCGCCGCAGCCAGAGCCGGCGGTCGCGACGTAGCGAGCTTGGCTTATGCTCGCCGCGTGAGCGGCCCCGTGATCACATGGCTCTTGATGCCCGAGCACCACGACTACCACGCGGCGGAGGAATACCTGCGTTTGGCCCTCAGTCCCGAGCACGCCGAACGCGCCGCCCGCGAGCTGCGCCACGCCAAGCACACTCGCTCCTGGAAAGCGAAGGACATCCTCCGTGCCGCCCAGCTCGAGCCGTTACCGGCCGACAACGAGGGCGTCGCCGCCAAGCTCGCCAAGGTACGCGAGTCCCAGCCTCTTTCGCCGGTTCTGCTGGTCCAGCGCGAGGACGGTCCGCTGATCGTCGCCGACGGCTATCACCGGATCAGCGCCGCCCACTTGCAGGACGAGAGCGCGGAGGTACCCGCGGTCGAAGCGAGCCTGGCGGGTCACTGACTCACCAGCCCCGTGAGGCGCTCGGTGGCTCGTCAGAGGAGCCAACCCAGCGCGAGATCATCGCCAAGGCGCTCGGGCTGTAAGCGGGGCCGCTCACGGTCAGCGGAACGGCGCAGTGAGGGGGTGGATTCGGGCAGCTGGGCGCTGTGAGGCGGCGTAAGAGGGCCTGATCGTGTGGATATCGCGTCAAACAACGCCTCCGGGGACACGGATGCCGTCTTATCCACACCAGGGGAGGATGGCGCGACACGCGTCGCTCCTGATGCGGCGAATGACGCATTACCCACGCTGAACCAGAAGGTGCACCGCGCGGTGGGCGTTTGCTCCCCCACGCAGCGTGACGGGCGGTGGAAAGCGCCGGGATAAACCGGCATGGAGATGGGATGAGAGAGCTCTACGTCGAAGGATTTCCAGGCGGTCCCGAACCGTGCGTTGGCGTCCCGTGCGGGCGCAGCGAAGCTTCGTAGGGGTTCGTGGAGGCTGGGCTAGTGAGCCGCGAAAATGTCATTGATCAGGGTGCCGACGTTCTCATATAACCCGACGGCGATGTTGCTGGCGGCGTTTTCGCGAGCTGTTGCTGGGCCCGATCCCGGAACCGGGGCGCTGGCTGGCCAGTGGCCTGCGCGGGCACTTCAACTATTACGCGGTGCCCGAAGAGCGCAAGGCATTACGAGGCTTCTGTGAACGGATCATCCGGCACTGGCGACGGGCACTATCGCGCCGCAGCCAGAAAGGCCCCGTGACCTGGGAGCAGATCCGCCGCCTCGCCAAGCGACGGCTACCGAACCCCGCATGCGGCACCCCTGGCCCGACGCGCGTTCGACGCCAACTCAAGGCAAGAGCCCAGTGCGTTAGTCAGTATGGACGCATGGGGCTGGTCCTCACGCGTCGCATGTTTCGCGGGTTGACAATCGCGGTGTTGAGGGCCGCAAGGGCCAGAGCCGCATACGACCTGTGGAGGACCAGCCATGCCTGACGTTATCTCGCTTCAACCCGCTGACGTGCGCATGTTCGTTGCACTCGACGTGCACAAACTCTCGATCGTCGCCGCGACGCTGCCGCTATCGGGCGGCCGGCCGGAGATTCACCGGATCGAGACGACCGAGAAGGCGATCCGCCGTTTCATCTCCAAGCTCGGCGGCCCGGACGGTTTGGCCGTCTGCTACGAGGCCGGGCCGGGCGGGTTCGCGCTGTGGCGGCTGCTCTTGCGCATGGGCGTGGCGTGCGATGTGATCGCGCCGTCGCTGATTCCAGTCCGTGCCGGCGACCGGGTGAAAACCGACCGTCGCGACGCGGAGAAGCTCGCCACGCTCTACCGCGGCGGACTGCTGCGGTTCGTGTCACCTCCCACGCCGGAGACGGAGGGACTCAGGGACCTGTTGCGCTGCCGTGATGACATCCGCTGCGCACGGACCGCGGCCAGGCACCGGGTCGCCAAACAGCTGCTGCGTCACGGGCACGTCTACCGCGACGGCAAGGTCGCGTGGACGAAGAAGCACCAGGCGTGGGTCCACCGTGAGCGGCTCGCCGACCCGCTCGCGCAGGAGGCGCTGCTGCAGATGCTGATCCACCTTGACGGGATCGACCGTCAGCTCGCCGCGCTCGACACCCAGCTTGAGCAGATCGCCGCGCGTGAGGCGTGGGGCTGGCAGGTCGAGAAGCTCCGCGCGTTTCGAGGGATCGGGACGTTGACCGCGCTCGGGCTGATCGCCGAGATCGGAGATTTCGCCCGCTTCGGACATCCGCGGGAACTCGCGTCGTGGCTGGGGATCACTCCCAGCGAGTACTCCTCAGGCCAGCAGCGCCACCGCGGGCACATCACCCACGCAGGCAACCGGCATTCCCGCCGGCTGCTGATCGAGGCCGCGTGGCACTCCCGCCACGCACCACGTCGATCCTCAGGCGGGTCTGAGCCGTCTGACCGAGCGTGGCAGGCGCAGGTTCGGCTGTTTCACCGCTACCGGCATCTCATTAACCAGGGCAAGCGCCCGACCGTCGTGAACGTCGCGATCGCCAGAGAGCTCGCCGCGTTCATCTGGGCGGAGATGACCGACCAACCACCACGCGAGCAGCAACAACCCACACAAGAGGACCAACTCGCCGCCTAACCCCCGACAGGAAACCTGACCAACTACGAAACCTGAGCTGGGGTCCGGCGACCGGCGCGAGAGCCCGGAGGACCCTCGATGCGTCTATGCGATTCCGACTCGCGCCGTTAGTTCGAGGCAGCCAACGACCGGACACTGTCCTGCGGTCCCGACCCGCGCATCTCAGAGTGACAGTCGTCGACAGCCTCACGCCGGTCGCCCGACCCCAGCAACCCCATCCACCATGACCAACCAACAACAAAATTCTCACTCAGCCCTTGACACGGGCGTCCATCTCAGACGCGCACGCTGGGATCTGCGCGGGGGGCCGCCAGCAATGGCGGTCCCTACCGCGATTGTCGCACGCGGGCGCGGCGCTGTCGGTCGAATTGGCGGACCGGGCGGGGCTGACCGACGCGTTGCCACACCCGTCGGCCCAATGCTCCGGGTCCGGGTCAGGAGCCGCAAGGTAGCGTCGACTAAAGGCGCCGGTGATATCTGCGGCCGGGGGGGGCGGGGGCGGGGGGGGTTGTCCCGGACGGTGCTGAAGTTCGACGGCGGTCCGAGTGTGAGTGTCAGGCGGCGTGAACCGTAGCGGCCTTCTCGGTCGTGGCGGTGTCGGGCTGGGGTAGGGAGAGCTCACGACGGATCGCGGCGGTGAGCTTGGGGAGGTCGCGGTGGCCCTTGATGCGCCGGAATCCGCGTTGGGCTTCGGCCATCCCGGCGGTGGTCCAGCGCAGTCGCATGTCGCCGGTCCGCCAGCGCTTGACGTTGCGCTGGGTGGTGCGCACGCCGTCGAACATGCTCTCGATGCAGTTGGTGAATGACAGCGTGCGGCGCAGCGCGCCGGTCACGCCCAGGCGGGTTAGGGTGAGCGTTTCCTCCATGCCCTCGCGCAGCGACCCGGCGGCGTCGGGGTGCACCCGGTCAAGCTGGGCGGCGAGCGCCTGCAGGGATTTCAGCGCCTCCCGGTGCTCGGGGTCTGCCCAGGCGGGGATGTCCTGCCTAGGGACGTGGTGAACGTCTGAGGGAAACGTCCGGGCCCGTCTTGAGGCCGTGGTTCTGTGAGGAACTACGGCGCAAAGGAGGGCCCGGATGTCGATGGAAGCTAGCTGGAGGCTCGGACCTGGCGCGAGGCGCCGGATCGTTTGCGAGGTCAAGGCTGGGGTCACGCAGAAGCGGGCCGCGGGCCGCTTCTGCGTGTCGCCGGCGACGGTCAACGTGTGGGTCCAGCGCGAGCGCGACGCGACCCCGCAGCAGCGGGCGTCGGGCGCCTGGGCTGAAGATCGCTCGAGCCGGCCGCACCGCTCGCCGGGCATGATCAGCGCGGCCGAGCACGACCGGATCTGTGAAATGCGCGAGCACACTGGCTGGGGCCCGCGACTGATCGCTCCGCACGTCGGCCGCTGCCATTCGACCGTTCACGCCGCGCTGCGCCGCCGCGGCTGCTCACGCAAGCCCAAAGCACCGAAGGAGAGCGTCGTTCGCTACGAGTGGCCCTGCCCGGGCCAGTTGCTGCACGTCGATGTCAAGAAGTTCGGGCGCTTTCAGGCGCCCGGCCACAAGATAACCGGTGACCGAACCCAGCGCTCCCGCAGGGCCGGCTGGGACTACGCCCACACCCTGCTCGATGACTGCTCGAGGTTGCCTACACCGAACTGCTCGATGACGAGCGCGCCGACACCGTCACCGCATTTATGACCAGGGCGCTGGACTGGTTTCTCGACCATGGCATCGTCTGCGAGCGACTCTCTCTGACAACGCCTGGAGCTACACCCACAACCGCTCGCTGCGCGAGCTGCTCTGGCACCGCGCGATCACCCACACGACAATCCGGCCCTACCGCCCGCAGACCAACGGCAAGATCGAGCCTACCACCAGACCCTCGCCAGAGAATGGGCCTACGGCCAGACCTACGCTTCCTCACCCGCCCGCCGCAACGCCCTGCCACACGGGCTGGCGCACTACAACACCACTCGCAACCACAGCGCCATCGGCGACCGGCCGCCCATCAACCGCGTGCACCAGGTCATCGGGCAGGACAGCTAGCGCGCGGGGCTACGCGACAGCGGTGGCGTGGCCCTAGTCGAGGGCGATACCGGCCTGGAGAACGACACAGCGGAGGAGAGCCCGCCGTGGACCACAGCATCAACCGCGAAGGCGATCTTCAGGCTGCGGCGCGGCGAGTCCACCACGATCCGACGGCCAGCCCGCGCGCGGGTCGGGCAGCGCTGTCAGCCGTGCCTGCACCAGCTCGCGCTGGGGCTCCAGCCACGGCGGCAGGATGATCCGCCGGCCGAGCTCCGCCAGCGGGCCGTCGATGGTGAACCCGGGCTCCTCGGTAGCGAGCTCGAACAGGACCCCGCCAGGCTCGCGAAAGTACAGCGAGTGGAAGTAGTGGCGGTCGATGATGCCGCTGTTGGGCACGCCGGCGTGGTCGAGGCGTGCCCGCCACTCGCCCTGCTGCGCGTCGGTAGTGCACCAGGCGACGTGATGAACGGTACCGGCGCTCTGGCGGGCACGCTCGGCGGGCGGGGGATCGAGCGCGATCCAACCCCCGCGCCGGTCGCCGCGCAGCTCCCACACGTCCTGCCCCCGGCGACGCTCGGCGCCCATCAGCTGCTCCAGCAGCGCGGTGCTCTCAGGGGGCGCGCCGCTGTAGGCGCGCACGCCCTCGAAGCCCCGCAGGGCGAGCGACGGCGGGATCTCCGGGTGCTCGGCGATCAGCGCCTCGTCGCCGCTCGCCTCGATGACCAGCTCGTGGCCGAGGCCCTCGAAGTCATTGAAGCGCAGGCCCCGGTCCCCGCGCTGCACCTCGGCGCCCTCCGCCGCAAGCCGGCCGGCCCAGAAGTCGAGCGCCGGCGGCGATCCCACGCGCCACACGATGCGATGCACCATCCCCGCCCCGGCCCGCCCCGGGATCGCGTTCGGGTACTCGAAGAACGTCAGTTCGGCGCCCGGACGCGCAAGCTCGTCGCCGTAGAACAGGTGATAGACACGCGGATCGTCCTGGTTGACCGTCTTGGCGGTCAAGCGCAGGCCCAGCACGCGCGTGTAGTAGTCGACATTGCGCGCGGCGTCGCCCGTGATCGCCGTGACGTGATGGATGCCTTCGAGGTTCATCAGATCGTCGTTCTCAGCCCTTGGGTGGCAGCGTGCGCGCGAACTCGACGCCGCGATGCACCCACGCGCTGAGCTGACGGTTGGTCTTCACGCCCTCGGGGGCGATACGGATCCAGCCCGGCATCGGTCGCCCTCGCATCTCAACCTGCTCCGTGTGCGCTCGCGCCAGCGCGTCCTGCGCCGCGCTGGGCCCGACGCGCAGCATCAGCCCCCCACGACCAGCGACCGAAACGGTCATGTGGCCGTGCAGAAGGAAGGCCAGGCCGCCGAACATCGCCTTCTCGCTCACGCCGGCTTCGCCGGCGAGCTGCTCGCGAACGCGGTGGGCGAGGTCCTCGTCGTAGGCCATCTCAGCACCAGTCCCGCAGCGAGAAGCGCCGCTCGAACTGCTCAAGTCCTCGCCACGCGGCCAGCAAAGTCTCCTGGAGCAGATCCTCAGCGTCCTGGGCAGAGCCGAGGATCGGGTAGCAGTGCAAGTGCAACTCACGCCGGTGGGGGTCCGTGAGCTCGCGGAACGCCTCCTCGTCGCCCGCCCGGGCGCGGCTGAGCGTCGCTTCGGTCATCTGACGTAGGGACACCGTTCACAGCGCAAAGTCATCGGTCAATTATCCCTCGCCCGTCGTGTCTCAACACCCATCTGGTCACTTGAACATAAGGAGGAGCAATGACCCGCAGGCAACGGTGGGTGCTGCCTCAGTTTTGCCGTGCTGCTGATGCCCGGCGCCGCGCTCGGCGACCGCTTCGGTCGTCGCCGCCTGTTGCAGCGACACTCCCACGATCGCGCCGCACCGCGAGCGCCGTACCCGCCGTAGCTCGCGCCCTACCCCGCGCTCGAACCGCAGGCGGACAGCTGAAGATGATCCGAATGGGCGCTACGCGGCGAGGGCGGCGTGCTCGGGTCCCGGCTCGAGCTCCACCACCGCGCCGCTGTCCGCCGACGCTGGGATCGCCTGGCGCGGCGAGCGCCCCGGGAGCGCCAGGCGGGCGATCTTCTTCACCACCGAGCCAAACTGCCTGTGCAGCGGGCCGCTGTTGTATGGCAGGCCGTATCGCTCGCAGATCTCGCGCACCTCGCTGGCCAGCTCGGCGTAGCGGTGCGCCGGGATGTCAGGGAACAGGTGGTGCTCGATCTGGTGGCTCAGATTGCCGCACATGATGTGAAACAGGCGACTTCCGGTGAGGTTCGCCGCGCCCAGCATCTGACGGACGTACCAGCCGCCGCGGGTCTCGTCCTGCGCCTCCTCGAGCGAGAACTCGTGCACGCCCTCGGGAAAGTGCCCGCAGAAGATGATCATGAACGCCCACACATTGCGGATCACATTGGCGCTCACGTCGCCCGTGATCACGAACGGCGCCCCCGGTCCGGCGAGCAGCGGGAACACGACGTAGTCCTTGACCACCTGACGGCGCCCCTTGCGCCAGATCGCCGCCAGGATGTCGCGCTTGTCGCTCAGCTTGATCTCCCCGGCTTCGATCCGCTCGACCTCGAGGTCGTGCGCCGCCACCCCCCACTGGAACAGCCCCGCGAGCAGCGTCGCGTAGATCGGGTTGCCCAGATCGCGCAGCCGCCAGGCCTGATCCTCGGACATGCGCAGGATCCCGTAGCCGAGGTCGCGGTCCTTGCCCAGCACGTTGCTGTAGGTGTGGTGGATGTAGTTGTGCGAGTAGCGCCACTGGTCTGAGGGACACGCGCTGTCCCATTCGAAGCGCTTGGAGTCGAGGCCCGGGTCGTTCATCCAGTCGTACTGGCCGTGCATCACGTTGTGGCCGATCTCCATGTTGTCGAGGATCTTCGACAGCGACAGCGCCGCCACGCCACCGAGCCAGGCCGGCGGGAGGAAGCCCGCGAACAACAGCCCCCGGCCCGCGACCTCGAGGCTGCGCTGCGCTTTGATGATGCGCCGGATGTACTGCGCGTCGCGGTCTCCGAGCTCGTCGCGCGTGCGGTTGCGCAGCTCGTCGAGCTCGCGACC
The DNA here is from genome assembly GCA_050996975.1 of Solirubrobacteraceae bacterium. Taxonomy (GTDB): domain Bacteria; phylum Actinomycetota; class Thermoleophilia; order Solirubrobacterales; family Solirubrobacteraceae; genus Palsa-465. The sequence goes on from JBPCRJ010000122.1 coordinate 32,774, forward strand.
GAGCAACTCGACCTGCTCGGCGGTCAGATGTGGATGCGGAGTGGGCATGTTCGTGAGTCTCTTCCTGTCGTTCTAGATCTCGAGCGCGACGTCTCCGGCGGGCACCGACACGCACAGCTGGATGTCCTCGTCCTCCTCGGAGGAGACCGAGCCGGTCAGGACGTTGCGGACCGGGCCGGCTGCCTTACGGCAGGTGCAGGTGTGGCAGATACCCATCCGGCAGCCGAACTCGGGCGAGAGCCCCGCCGCCTCGGCCTGCTCGAGCAGGGTGCCCTCGCCGATCGCGGCGTGCCGGGCGCTGCGCAGGAAATGAAGCGTTCCCCGCGAGGCGCCGCCTGGCGTTCCCCGCGAGGCGCCGCCGGTTACTCTCAGCGCCGGCGCGGTGAAGGTCTCGGCCAGGACGCGGTCAGCCCCGCCCGCGAGGCCCGCCCAGATGCTCCGGACGGCTTCGATCAGGGATGGCGGCCCGCAGACCGCCGCGTAGGCACCGTCGAGCTCGCCGGCCAGCCGCCCCAGCGCCTCGGCGCTGACGCGCTCGCCTCCTTCGCGGGTGGCCACGTGGGCGACGCTGATCCCGGGGTGCCGCGCGGCGAGGGCCTGCACCTCGGGCTGGTAGAGCCAGTCGGCCTCTGTGCGGGCGTAGTGCACGACCGCCACCTCGCCCCGATGCCCCTCGTCGCACAGCGTGCGCAGGATCGACATCACCGGGGTCACGCCGCTGCCGCCGCTGATCAGCACGAGGCGCTCGGGTCGTGGTTCTCCGAGCACGAAATCGCCCCGTCCCTCGCCGAGGTGCAGGATCGTTCCCGGGCCGGCGCTCGACTGCAGATGGCGCGAGACCAGGCCCCCCGGATGCACGGTCACCGTCAGCTCCAGCAGCCCATCTCGACCGTGCTCGGAGCAAGCCGGAGAGTAGCTCCGGGTTCGGCGCACGCCGTCGATCTCGATCCCGACGCTGATCGACTGCCCGGCCCGAAAGCCCGTCCACGCGGCGTTGGGGCGCAACCGAAGCGTCACGCTGCGGGCGGTCTGGTTGACGAGCGCGATCACCTCGGCACGGGCGTCGTGCACGGTCAGGTCGGGGCGGATCAGCTCGAGATACCGATCGATCCCGTGGGGGCCGACCAGCAAGTCGACGACCGGCGAGCGAAGCAAGCGGCTGGCGGTGGTGGTGGCGAGCATGGCTTCCGCAGTATGGCACTTAGTGTACGCCTGTCCACTGGAAGACTGTAGCGGCGGCTCAGGTGAAGTCAAGGCTAAGCTTATCTGTGTGGACAGGCACAAACTATGGCGGTGAACAGACGTACACTGGGCAGCGAGGGCTCGGCGGCAGTCCAGGAGCGGCGCAGCCAGGCGCAGCGCCGCCAGCGCACGCGCCAGGCGCTGCTCGACGCGGCGCTCGGGCAGATGGACGCCGGGGAGAGCTTCGACGCGGTCAGCCTGAGGGGAGTTGCGCGCGCTGCGGGCGTCGTGCCGACCGCCTTCTACCGGCACTTCGCGAGCATGAACGAGCTCGGGCTCGCGCTGGTCGACGAGTCCTTCCGCACGTTGCGCGCGATGCTGCGCGAGCCGCGCGACGGAGGGCCGGCGCCCGAGCACGTGATTCGGCCATCGGTGGCGATCCTCGTTGGCTACGTGCGGGCGCACCGGCAGCACTTTGCCTTTGTCGCCCGCGCCCGCTCCAGCGGCAACCCGATCCTCAGGCACGCGATCCGCCACGAGATCCGCCTGTTCGCCAGTGAGCTCGCGACGGACCTCGCACGATTTCCGATCTTGCGCGACTGGAGCACCGAAGACCTCCAGATGCTCGCGGGACTACTGGTCAACACGATGATCGCGACCGTCGAGGGGATCCTCGATGCACCCACCACCGGGGCGGCGGCCGCTGACGGGGCGCGAGGCGCCGGCGCCGGTTATGCGCCTGCCTCGGTCGCCGAAGCGGAGATCGCCCGTCTCGCCGAGAAGCAGCTCCGGCTGACGATGCTGGGGGTGCCCCAGTGGCGCAGCGCGCGCCCCGCCGCCGAGCCCTGACGGCGCCGAGCCACGATACGCTGAGCGAGCGGTCCCTGGAGAGGTGCCGGAGCGGTTGAACGGGCGCGACTGGAAATCGCGTAACGGGGGTTGACCTCGTTCGGGGGTTCGAATCCCCCCCTCTCCGCTCACCTCATCGGAGCCGATCCGGGCCAGCCCCAGCGGCGATACGCTCCCGAAGTCCCGCGATCATCACGCGTGCGGTCGCCCAGTCGAGCGTATGCGCCAGGGGTTCGATCAGCCACGGCGCGCGCCGGCCCAGGCGGCGGCTGATTCGCAGCCGTACTCGCAGCCGGCTGCGATCGACGCCCGCGGCCTCAAGCACGAGCGCCCAGGAGAGCGCGAGGTCGCGATGCTCAGAGCACCACACCAGCGTGTGCGGAGGGTCGACCAGGCGGGCTTGCAACCAACCGCCGGGCCCGTAGTCGGGCACCTCGCGATCCATGATCGGTGGGGCGTCGGGCAGCAGCTCATCGCCCGGCATCGGCTCACGGCCGTCCATCAGGACCTCCGCTCGCGGCGGGCGCGCCTGTGGGATGCATGCGAACCTATCTCCGGCCGGGGGCCGAAGGGCATCCTGGCACAGCTCAGTCCGGCGCTGTCGGCGACGCCAGCGCGCGCTCGATCAGCCGGCTCCAGCCGTGCTTGATGCGCTCTACCGACATCTCCAGCTCGCGGCGCTGAAACAGGACGAGCTCGGTGGCCAGTGCGCCGAGGAGCGCGTCGGTGAGGTACTCGACGTCACTGGCGGGGGCGGCTTCGCGCAGCAGCACCGCCACGTGAGTGCGATAGGCGATGTAGACGCGGTGACGCATGCGCCGTCCCGGCGCTCCGTGCTCGGCCGCGGCCAGCAGGTCGCCGTTCTTTTCGATCAGATCGACCAGACCGTGTCCGAACGCCACCAGACGCTCGATCGCCGGGGGACCCGGTCCGAGCGGCGCGGCCCCACGGATGAACCCCTCCTGAAACGCGCGCTCGTGCTCGTCCAGGAGCGCTCGCAGCAGGCCTGGCCGGTCGCCGAAGCGCCGAAACAGCGTGCCCTTCCCCACCCCGGCCGCGCACGCGACCTCGTCCATCGTCACTTCGTCGGCTCCGCGATCGGCTACGAGCCGTCCCGCTGCACTGAGAATCGCCGCGCGGTTACGAACGGCGTCGGCGCGCTCGCCTCGCCGGGAATCGAGCAGCGGAAGCTCGACGGCGATACGTGGCGGGGGCATCGGAGAGACATTATCCGCGGGGGCTACCGGACTGAAGTCCACTTGTGCTACCTTACGACAACCGGACTTCGGTCCACTTTCTTCGAAAGCACCACCACTCAGGAGGCACCATGTCCACCAGCACCCCCGTCGGCTCCCTCACCCCGCTCCCGGTCGGCAACTGGCAGGCCGACACCCTCCATTCCTCGGTGGGCTTCGCGGTGACACACATGGGTATCTCGACGTTCCGCGGCCGCTTCGAGCACCTCGACGCCACCCTGACGGTCGACGAGGACGGGCGTGCGCAGCTCGCGGGCGACGTTCGCGCCGACTCGATCGCCGTCAAGGACCAGAACCTGCAGGGACACCTCTCCTCGCCTGAGTTCTTCGACACCGAGCGCTTTCCCGAGCTGCGCTTCGCGTCGAGTTCGATCCGCCGGGAGGGCGATGACCTGACCCTCGAGGGTGAGCTGACGATCAAGGACCAGACCCATGCGATCGAGGCTCACGGGTCGATCACCGACCCGTCGGAGACCCTTGGCGGAGCGGTGAAGCTCGGGGTGACGCTCGAGACGGTTCTCGACCGCACCCAGTACGGCCTGAACTGGCAGGCTCCCCTGCCCAAGGGTGGCCTTGCGCTCGCCAACGAGGTGACGCTAACGATCGAGCTTGAGTTCGCTCGCTCCGAGGCGTAAACCGATGCGCGTCCTGGCCGTCAGCGGCTCACTGCGACGCGACTCCCACAACCGGCGCCTGCTTCGGGCGGCGGCATCGCTGCTGCCGTCCGAGGCCGAGCTGGTCGTGTTCGAGGGGCTGAAAGCGATCCCGCCCTTCGACGAGGACGACGAAGCCGATTCCGCCGCGGCGGTCAGCGCTTGGCGCGCCGCGATCCTCGACGCCGACGCGCTCCTGTTCTCCACCCCCGAGTACAACTCGTCGATCCCCGGCCAGCTCAAGAACGCCCTCGACTGGGCCTCTCGCCCCGCGAGCACCGCGGCATTGCGGAACAAGCCCGCCGCCGTGATCGGCGCCAGCACGGGGATGTTCGGCGCCGTCTGGGCTCAGGCCGAGCTGCGCAAGGCGCTGGGCGCCGCCGGAGCCAGGGTGCTCGACCGGGAGCTCCCGGTCGCCGCCGCCGGGGAGGCGTTCCTCGATCCGGTCGCCGCGGGGGACGTTCTCCGCGACCCAGCCGTCGCCGGGCACGGGTTGCGCGGTCCCGACTCGCTCGCCGACGAGGACCTGGGTCGGGAGCTCGCGGAGATCCTGGGCGAGCTGCTTGGCAGCGTGGCGGCCGCCGTCTCCGTCTGACCCAATCCGCGTTCGCGGCCAGCCCGATCATCGGACAACCGCGGTGTCCAGCGCTCGGGATCACCGCCGCTACGGTCGGCCCGCGGGGGGGAGCAGCTCGGGTGCTCCGCACCGCACGAGCGCCGCGGGGAGCGCCACCGAGCCGTCGCTGCGCTGGCCGTTCTCAAGCAGGGCGATGATCGTCCGTCCGACTGCGACGGCGGTGCCGTTGAGCGTGTGAACGTGGGCCGGCCGGCCCTCCGCCGGGCGGTAGCGAATGTCGAGCCTGCGGGCCTGATAATCGGTGGTGTTCGAGCACGAGGTCAGTTCGCGGTAGCGCCCCTGGCCCGGCAGCCACGCCTCGCAGTCGTACTTCTTGGCGGCGGACGCACCGAGATCGGTGACCGCGATCGCGACCACGCGATAGGGAATCTCGAGCTCCTGCAGAATCGACTCCTCGATCTCGAGTAGCCGCTCATGCTCGCCGGCACCGTCCCGCGGCGCCACGAAGCTGAACATCTCGAGCTTGTCGAACTGATGCACGCGGAAGATCCCGCGCGTGTCCCGTCCCGCGGCACCGGCTTCGCGCCGGAAGCAGGTCGAAAAGCCGGCGTAGCGGCGGGGGAGCTCGTCCTGCGCGAGGATCTCGTCACGGTGAAGCGACGCGAGCGCCACCTCGGAGGTGCCGACGAGATACAGGTCGTCCTGCGCCAGCCGGTAGATCTGCTGCTCGGTGTCCGGTAGAAAGCCGGTGCCGTACAGCGCGTGCTCGCGGACCAGCACCGGGGGAATCACTGGCTCGAAGCCGAGGCCCGAGAGCTTCTCGAGGGCGTACCGGACCAGCGCGAGCTCGAGCATCACGAGCTCGCCGCGAAGGTAGGCGAACCGCGAGCCGGACAGCCGGGCCGCCCGCTCGACGTCGATCCGGGGGCCGGCGAGCGCGAGGTGATCCTGGCCGGTCGCCCCGGCCTCGCCGACCTCGCGGAGCACCAGGTCCTGCTCCGGCGCTTCGGGAGCCGGCACGTTGGGCAGCGAGGCCAGCAGCGCTTCGCGCTGGGCCCGTACCGCCGATTCCTCATCGCTCAGCTGCCGGCCCCGCGCCCCCAGCGCCGCCAGCTGCTCGCGCTCGCTTTCGCTAGGCGCTCCCCTACGCTCGCGGCTGGCGCGGTTCTGCTCAGCTCGCAGGGCCTCGAGCTCGGCGGTCAGCGCACGCCAGCGCTCGTCCAGCGCGAGCACGCGGTCGATCGCGGCGGCGCCATCCGGACCGCGCCGCGCGAGCGCCGCGCGCACGGAGTCCGGCTCTCGGCGTATCAGCCTGATGTCGAGCACGCCACCCCGGTCAGTGGCGAGTGGTCTTCGTCCGCGCGCGCGAGCCTCGGCCACTCGACTTGCCCGCTGCCCTGCCCTTCGCCTTGGGCCTGGTCGCGCCCCTGCCGGCGCCCCCCGGCCTGCCGCCCGCGTTGCGCTTGCCCTGGCCGGTCGGCTTGCCCGCACCGGGCTTCGCCTTGGGCGCGGGGGGAGCCGAGCCCGGGCTCACCGACGGCAGAACCGCGGCCGCGGCACTCGGCGCCAAGGGAACCGTTCCGACCGGCTTGGAGGCGCACACCGCCTGACCGGGGACGCGAACTGCTTGGCGACCGGCGTACTTGGAGACGAACTGTGCCACCTCGCTGGCATCCTGACCAACGACGATGTTCTGGGGCATGTAGGCGCCCGAGAAGCCCCCGTTCTCGATCGCGTACAGAACCCGGCTCACCGGACGCTCGCAGCGCATATCGAAGTTCGGCCCGTTGATCGTCACCGCGGTGCGGGGATTGGACGCCGATCCGTGGGTGGCGGCGTAGGACAGGGTGTGGCAGCCCGAGCACCGCTGCGAGAACAACACGGCGCCGGCATGGGTCGGATCCGATCTCGGGACGCTGATCCGCTCGCTTCCGCAGGCGGCAGCGAAGGCCGCGACCGCGACTGACGCCATCGATAGGAGGAGCACCCTGACCGGCCGGCTCATGCGGGCGGGGATCATACGGAAGAATCGAAGCACTCATGTACCGGCTGCCCTGCGCCAAGCTCCTCGCCGCGGTCCTCTCCCTCGTTGCCGTGATCGCCAGCGCCGGCTGCGGGAAGCTGGTCGTGGTTGGTGCCGATCGCACGCTCGGGCTCGCCCTCAGCGAATACCGAGTCAACCCCCAGGACGTCCGGGTGCGTTCAGGGTCGCTGACGCTCGTGGTCCACAACTACGGCCGGCTCACGCACAACCTGGTCGTATCGCAGGCCGGCGTGTACGACGGCGTCACGAAACCGATCCCCCCGGGTCAGAGCACGCAGCTGACGCTGACCCTGGCCCCTGGCCGCTACGACCTGGCCTCCACGCTGCTCTCAGACCAGGCGCTCGGCGAATACGGAGCGCTGACGGTCGCCCCATAGCCCCTGCTGGCCCGGGGCGTCGATCGATCGCGCGGTATAAACCGCCGGCGATGGAGCCCCCCGATGATCCAGAGCCATTTCAAGATCTGCTCCGCGCCGACCGGGATCCGGAGCTGTTTCGGGAGGTGTTCGGGCGCTTCGCCACCGGCGTGGCGGTGATCACGAGCGCTGGTCCCGCGGGCGCCGGTGGGATGACCGCCAATGCCCTGTGCTCGCTGTCGCTCGATCCGCTGCTCGCCCTGGTGTGCTTCGAGAACGGCGCCCGCACGCTGCCGATCGTGCGCGAGGCGCAGAGGTTCGCCGTCAACGTACTGAGCACCGAGCAGGAGCCTGTGGCCGGTCTGTTCGCCTCCAAGCTGCCGGAGGCCGAGAAGCTCGAGCAGGTCAAGTACCGGCTCGAGCACGGCTCACCGATCATCGCCGGATCGCTCGCGTGGGCGGCGTGCGCCGTGCGCGAGCTGATCGCCGGTGGCGATCACACGATCGTGATCGGGAGCGTCGTCGCGCTCGGGCTGGGCCGCGGTGAGCCGCTGCTGTGGTACGGCGGGCGCTACCACACCGGGACTGCGCTGGCTGCGGGCCCGGGGGACGCGCCGGATGCGCGGCCGGGATAGCCGGCCGTCTCACCCCGCGGTCGCCGCCGCCCGCGCCAGCAGCACCACGATCACCAGCGCGGCCAGCACCATCACGCCCATCTCGCGCTGCACGATCGCCCCCACCACAGAGCGCTGGTCAGCTTCGCCCAGCTCGCCGACCTCGGCGGCCGACTCGTAGCCACGGGCGTCGAGCACCATCTGCGCGGAGGCCACGCGTAGCTGCTCGCCGATGAACGAGACCGCCAGCGGCAGCAGCCCGTAGACGACGTGCAGCGAGGGGGGCTTGTGGCCGAGCAGCACGAGCAATCCACCGAGCAGCACCTGGAGCACCAGCACGGCCTGCGCGCTGCGCAGCAGCCGCCAGAACCACGCGCTTGACTGCGCCCGCCACCACCGCCAGGCGCCGCACAGGCCGGCGGCGCCGTTGAGCGCGATCGACAGCACCCCGACGACGAGGTGGACATCCTTCACGTCGGCACCCTCGGTCCCTGACTGAGTAACATTTTATACAAGCTGGTCCACTTCCGGTTCCGCTCCGGTGATATAACGCGAGTTGTGCTCCGCACGTACCTGCCAGCGATCGTGTTCCTGGTTCTCGGGGGTCTGGTCGGTCTCCTGTTCGGGGTCCTGAACCTATTCCTCGGGGAGCGGCGTCCGAACCGCTCCAAGCAGTCTCCCTACGAGTGCGGACTGCCGTCGGAGATCCAGCGCGGCCTGCGCTTCGGGATCAGCTTCTACCTGATCGCGATGCTGTTCATCCTGTTCGACATCGAGGTGATCTTCCTCTACCCGATCGCCGTGCAGCTGCGGGCGTTTGGAACCTTCGCGATGAGCGAGACGGTCACCTTCGTCGTGCTGCTGATGGTCGCGTTCGTGTACGTGTGGCGACGCGGAGCGCTGGAATGGAAGTAAGACGTCAGCGTCTCGACCCCCGCCCGGCCGACCCCGGTGCCGGCGATCCGGGCGCGGGTGCGCAGCAGGCGGCGGGTAGCGACGCCGCCACGGCCTTTCGCGCCCGCCAGCTGAAGTCCCGCGACATGCTGCGCGGCGACCTGGAGGGTGAGGAGCTCGAGCGCTACGTCGAGGAGCGCGTGTTGATGACCACGCTCGACAAAGCGGTCGCCTGGGGGCGCGGCAACTCCTTCTATCCGCTCACCTTCGGGCTGGCGTGCTGCGCGATCGAGATGATGCACATCGTCGCTTCGCGGATGGACGTTGCGCGCTTTGGCTTTGAGGCCTTGCGGGCCTCGCCGCGGCAGGCCGATCTGATCATCCTCTCGGGCCGCGTGTCGATCAAGATGGCGCCGGTGATAAGGCGGCTGTACGACCAGATGCTCGAGCCCAAGTGGGCGATCTCGATGGGAGCGTGCTGCTCCTCGACGGGCGTGTTCAACAACTACGCGCTCGTGCCCTCGGACAAGTTCATGCCGATCGACGTCCACGTGCCCGGGTGCCCGCCGCGCCCGGAAGCGCTGGCGCACGGGATTCTCAAGCTGCGAGACAAAGTCTTGGGCCACCCACCCGAAGGCTGGCGCGATCAGTACGCCGCGCGCGGCACGGTCGAGCTGCTCCCCAGCCGGACGACTCGAGCCCGGCCCGGCGAGGCGAGGCCGGATGCCGAGCGGGCCGCTGGCTCGAGGGATCTCGACAGTGCGGCGATCAACGTGTTCAAGCCAGGAGACACAGCCGGTGCCTGACGCCACGGGGCTCGAGCTGATCGCCGGGGAGCTCAGCGATCAGGACGCCGAGTCGATCCTCGACACCACCTTTCAGCGGGACCGCGCAACGCTGGTCGTCAACCCCGCTTGCGTGCACGCCGTGCTCGAGCACCTGCGAGGCCAGGGCTACACCTTCCTGGCCAGCCTGCACGGGTGCGATTACTACCCGCAGGAGCCCCGCCTGGGGGTGCTCTACGAGCTGCTCGACATGGCGCGCGTGGACCGGATCACCGTCAAGGCGCGGGTTCCCCTGTCGGCGCCGAGCATCGCATCGGTGACCGACTTGTTCCCCGGGGCCGACTTCCCCGAGCGCGAGGTGTACGACATGTTCGGCGTCGTGTTCGACGGACACCCCGACTTGCGCCGGATCCTGATGCCCGAGGACTACGAGGGCTTTCCCCAGCGCCGCGACTTCCCGCTGGGGGGCGAGCCGGTGCTGTTCACCTACAACGAGGAGAGCTCGTATGGGAAGTGGCAGTGAAACCGCGGCGCCCGCCGGCCGCAGCGCCCGCCTCGGGACCCTGCCCTCGCTGGTGCAGTGCGGGGCCGAACCCAAACGGGGCCGGAGGCCCCGCATAAACAGATGACCTTGACCGAGGACTACCGCAAGCGCGAGGAATCGATCACGCTCACGAGCGAGCCGGCCAGGGCCGGCACGGGGGAGACCCACGAGCTGCTGACGCTCAACATCGGTCCCCACCATCCCGCCACCCACGGCGTGCTGCGGTTGATCGCGACGCTCGAGGGCGAGATCGTCCGCGACATCAAGCCGATCGTCGGCTATGTCCACACCGGGATCGAGAAGACGGCCGAGGACAAGGCCTACTGGAAAGTAATCCCGGTCGTCGAGCGGATGGACTATGTGAGCTACTACTTCAACGCGATGGCGTTCTGCGGCGCGGTCGAGACGCTGCTGGGCGTCGAGGTGCCGCCTCGCGCCCAATACTTGCGGGTGATCCACCTCGAGCTCAACCGGATCGCCTCGCATATGGTGTGGCTCGGCACCAGCGCCCTCGACCTCGGGGCGATCTCGCCGTTCTGGTACTGCTTTCGCGAGCGCGAGACGATCCTCGACTTGTTCGAGATGTCCTCCGGCCAGCGGATGCACACGCGCTACTTCCAGGTTGGGGGCGTGTTCGAGGACATCCCGAGCGGGTTCGCGGCCAAGCTGCGCAAGTTCCTGGCCGAGATGCCCACCCGCGCGGATCAGTACGCGGACCTGCTGGAGAAGAACCAGATCGTCCTGGCGCGACTGCGTGACACCTGCCCGCTCGACGAGCAGACGCTGCTCGGCCTGGGGGTGACCGGGCCGCTGCTGCGGGCGGCCGGCAACCCGTGGGACCTGCGCAAGGCGGCGCCGTACTCGAGCTATGACCACTTCGAGTTCAAGATCCCGGTCGGCACCGTGGGCGACAACTACGATCGCTTTCGGGTGCGCCACGCCGAGCTCTACGAGTCGGTGAAGATCATCGAGCAGGCGCTCGAGGGACTGCCCGAAGGTCCGTTCATCACGCCCGACCGGAAGGTCTCGCTGCCGCCCCGGCACGAGCTCGCCACCTCGATGGAGGCGCTGATCCACCATTTCAAGCTCGTCACCGAGGGCTTCCGCGTCCCCCCCGGGGAGGCCTACTACCCGATCGAGGGACCCCGCGGCGAGCTCGGCTGCTTCGTGCGCGCCGACGGCTCGGCCAAGCCCGCGCGCGTGCACATGCGCGACCCGAGCTTCGTCCACCTCCAGGCGCTCGCGCCGATGGTCCGCAACAGCTACATCGCCGACCTGATCGCGACGCTCGCGATGCTCGACCCGATCCTCGGAGGGATCGACCGGTGAGCGCTCCGCGCGCGCGATGCGGCGGCGGGGTGATCCGCCGGTGAGCGGAGCGAACGGGGGGTCGGCGTGGGAGCGCCGCGGCGAGCAGGTTCCGCGCTTCGGGCACGGCTCGCGGGTCCCGGGCTGGGACGATGCGGTCGACCTGACCAAGGATCCGGCAGTCGTGCCGGACCTGACCACGACGCCGGTGCCCGAGCGGCTGCGCACGGCGATCCAGACGGCGATGGGCAGGTACCCGGAACGTCGCTCGGCGGCGATCCCGGCGCTCCACGCCGCCCAGCAGGAGCACGGCTGGTGCTCGCCGGAGGCGATCTTCCAGGTGGCTGCCGTGATGCAGGTCACGCCCGCCTATCTGACCTCGGTGGCCACCTTCTACGACATGCTCGAGACGAGCCCCAAGCCCCGCCACGACGTGTATGTGTGCACGAACATCTCGTGCTCGCTGCGCGGCGCCGACGATTTCTACGCGGCGATGCTCGCCGCTGCGGCCGACGATGGGGACGTCAACGTGCGGTCATTCGAATGCCTGGGCGCCTGCGACATTGCGCCGATGGCATCGGTCGACGGCGAGTACGTCGGGCCACTCGAGACCGGGGACGCCGCCGCGATCATCGCGGACCTGCGCGACGGGCGGCCGGTGCTCGAGCACAAGCAGCTGAGAGCTCGCAAATGCGCGGATCCCGGGGCGCTCGCCGGGGGCGCTCGCGTGACCACGCTGCTGTTCGCGGGGATCGACGAGCCGGGGCTGAACACGCTCGAGGTGTACGAGCGCCGCGGCGGTTACGAGGCGCTGCGCAAGGCGCTCGGGATGACGCCGGAGGAAGTGCACGAGAACATCACCGGCTCGGGGCTGCGCGGCCGCGGCGGCGCCGGGTTCCAGATGGGCAAGAAGGTCTCGTTCCTGCCCAAGGGCGAAATGGACAAGTACCTCATCTGCAACGCCGACGAGTCAGAGCCGGGAACGTTCAAGGACCGTGAGCTGCTGCAGAAGAGCCCGCACATGCTGCTGGAAGGGATCGTGATCGCGACCTGGGCGGCCACGATCGACCGCGCCTTCATCTACATCCGCGGTGAGTACTCCCATCAGGCGGACATCCTCGAGGTGGCGATCGCGGAGGCGCAGGCCGCCGGGTACCTCGGCGAGGAGATCCTCGGCTCCAAGCACTCACTGTCGCTGGTGCTCCATCGCGGCGCCGGGGCCTACATCTGCGGGGAGGAGACCGGACTGCTCGACTCGCTCGAGGGTAAGCGGGGAAATCCGCGGCTGAAGCCCCCGTTCCCGGCGATCGAGGGCCTCTACCACGGGCCGACGCTGATCAACAACGTCGAGACGCTGTGCACCGTGCCCCATATTTTGCGGATGGGCGGCGAGGAGTACGCGAAGCTCGGCACCGAGACCTCGACGGGGACCAAGCTGGTGTCGGTCTCCGGCGACGTGCGGCGGCCGGGAAACTACGAGATCGAGCTCGGGACGCCGGCGCGGGAGATCATCTACGGGCTCGCGGGGGGCCCACCCGAGGGCCGGGAGGTGAAGTTCTGGTTCCCGGGCGGATCCAGCGCACCCGTGCTCACCGGTGACGACCTCGACATTCCCTACGACTTCGACGCGCTCGCCAAGGCCGGCTCGATGCTCGGCTCGGGAGCGATCATCGTCGTGGACGAGTCCCACACGGTGCTCGAGGTCGCGCTGAAGCTGGCCAAGTTCTACGCGCACGAGTCTTGCGGGAAGTGCGTTCCGTGCCGGGAGGGCACCAACTGGACGGTCAAGATGCTGCAGCGGATCCAGTCTGGCGAGGCGACACCGATGGACCTTGACATCATGGCCTCCGTGCAGGAGGAGATCATCGGCAATTGCCTGTGCGTGCTCGGTGACGCGATGGCGATGCCGATCGGCTCGATGGTGGAGAAGTTCCGGGGCGAGCTCGAGGCGGAGATCGAAGCCGCCCGCGAGCGCGTGGGGGCGGGCGCGCTCGAGGACGTGATCGCGGTCGGGGTGGCCGACGAGCACGCGGGCCCAGCCGGATGACGCGGATGCCGAGGAATCGAACGAGGCCGGATGCCGAGTCCTCGGCAATCCGCGCCGTGCACCACTGATGCCCCGCCGCGAGCCCGAGAGCTGCTGATGCCCCGCCCCGAGCACAAGACGATCCAGCTGACGATCGACGGTCGGGAGATTCGGGCGACCGAGGGTGCGCTGCTGCTCGAAGCGGCCAAGCATGGTGACGTCGAGATCCCGTACTTCTGCTACGAGCACAAGCTCGGCCAGCCGGTCGGGGCGTGCCGGATGTGCCTGGTCGAGGTCGAGGGGATCCCGAAGCTCCAGACCTCGTGCTCGACGCCCGTCAAGGACGGGATGGTCGTCAACACCCACACCGAGCGTGTGCGCCAGGCGCAGAACGGGATCGTCGAGTTCCTGCTCGTCAACCACCCGCTCGACTGTCCGGTTTGCGACAAGGGCGGCGAGTGCCCGCTGCAGGACATCACGTTCGGTTGGGGACTTGGTCGCTCGCGCTTCATCGAGCCCAAGCGCCACTTCGTCAAGCCGCTCGCGCTCTCCCCTCTGGTCGCGATCGACCGCGAGCGCTGCATCCTCTGCTACCGCTGCGTGCGCTTCTCCCAGGAGGTGTCCGAGGACTACCAGCTGATCTTCGCCGACCGGGGGGCCGACACCTTCGTGGGCACTCACGACGGACACCCGTACGTGGCGCCGTTCAGCGGCAACATCGTCGAGCTGTGTCCCGTCGGCGCGTTGACCTCGCAGCCCTACCGCTTCCGCGCGCGGCCGTGGGACATCGAGGGCGCGGGGGGGATCTGCACGCTGTGCCCGTCGCAGTGCAACGTCGAGTTCACCGTGCGCGACGAGAAGGTGCTGCGGGTGCTCGCGCGCGAGCACCCCGAGGTTGACGGCGGCTGGCTATGCGACAAGGGCCGCTTCGCCTACCAGGCGATTCACGTCGATGATCGCGTGAGCGCACCGCTCGTGCGCGAGGGCGGCAAGCTGGTGCAGGCATCCTGGGAGCGGGCGCTCGAAGTCGCGGCGGGCTTGGCGGGTCATCGCGGCCGCGTCGGCGCGCTCGCCGGTGGCCAGGCGACCAACGAGGAGGGCTTCCTGCTGGCGCGGCTGATGCGCGAGGCGCTGCAGTCGCCGAACCTCGACTGCCGGGGCATAAGCGCGCTGGCGGACGCTACTCATCGCGCGCTGCCGGGCGCCACTCATCGCGCGCTGGCGGACCCCGCGCTGCAGGCGACGGTGCCTGACGTGGAGTTTGCCCACACTGTGCTGCTGCTCGGTTGCGAGCCGCTCGATGACGCCCCGATCCTCGACCTGTGGATCCGCAAGGGCGTGCGCCGCCGGGGCGTGCAGCTGGCGCTCGCGACTGCGCGCCCGAGCGCGCTGGACGGCAATGCCAAGCTCGTGCTGCGCTACCCGCCCGGAGGTGAGCAGGCGTTCCTACGCGACCTGGGCGCGGCGCTGGCGGGCTCGCCCGGGGAGGAGGACCAGCCCAAGGGCGGCCAGGCGCTGGCTGGGGAGGATCCGCCCGAGGGCGTCCAGGCGCGTGCGGGGGATGATCCGCCCGAGGGCGCCCGGGCGCTGGCGACGCTGCTGCGCGAGGGCGGCGAGGACGTCGTGATCGTGTGGGGCGAGCGGATCGGCGCGGCGGCCGGTGAGCTGGCGGCGATCGCGAGGCAGCTCGGTCTGGCGGCGCGCAGCGGCGCGGGTCTGCTCGAAATTCCTGCGGGGGCGAACGGGCGCGGACTCCGAGAGGCGGGCATGCTGCCCGACGTCGGTCCCGGATATCAAGAGCTTGCGGTGAGCGGGGCGGGCGGTGATGCCGAGGCGGGGGGGGAAGCCGTCCCGGGCCTCGGTGCTCAGGAGATCGCCCGGGCCGCCGCCGCACGGGAGCTGACCGCGCTCTACCTGTTCGAGACCGATCCGGTCCGCGACCATCCAAACCGCGCGCTGTGGGAGGCGGCGCTGGCGGCGGCCGACCTCGTCGTGGCCCACGCGTCAGTGCTCACGGACGGGCTCCGCGAGCACGCTTCGGTCGTCTTCCCGGCCGAGTCGCACGCCGAGAAGGAGGGCACGGTGGTTCACCCCGACGGGCGAGTCCAGCGCCTGCGGGCGGCGATCGCTCACCCCGGACAGGTGCGGGCGGGTTGGTCGGTGCTGAGCGAGATCGCGCGACGGTGCGGGCTTGACCTCGGTGTACCCACAAGCGCGACCGCCTTCGCCCAGTTGGTGGCCACGGTTCCGTTCTATGAGGGTTTGACACTCGAGCGGCTTGGGGGCCGGGGGGTGCGCTGGCCCGTCCGCGCCGAGGGATCGCCGCGGTGGCCCGCTCCGGCTGAGGAAGCCTCGCCCCGGCTCGAACCGGCCCCGCCGGACCGCACCGCGGAACGTTCGGGCAACGGCGCGCTCCGCCTGGGCACATACAGGCCGATCTGGGCCTCGCCGGAGGTCGAGATCTCCCCGGCGCTGAAGTTCCTGGCGGCGCGCCAGCAGGTGGAGCTCTCGCCGCAGGACGCCCAGCGGCTGGAGATCGCGACCGGGGACGGAGTGCGGATCGTGCAGAACGGCACCCGCTTGAGCGCGGTTGCGGCGGTTCGGACCGGCGTTCCCGTCGGCACCGCGTTCCTCGCCGACGGTATCGCGACGGACTCAGCGAATCGGATGACGGGGAGCATGGTTGAGGTCTCCTTGCCGGGCTCGGGTCCGCCCCCGCCGCAGGGCCCCGATCAATCCTCTTCGCCCGGCCCAGGCACCGCGCATGACCCCGGTGAGAGCACCCCTTGACCTCGTTCGCCGAGGTCGGCTTCTACGAGCCGTGGTGGGTCCAGATAATCAAGGCGCTGGTGATCTTCGGCGCCGCGTTCGCGATCCTGCCGATCCTCACGGTCTACGAGCGCAAGCTCCTCGGCCGCTTTCAGGGACGCTACGGACCTAACCGGGTCGGGCCGTTCGGACTGCTGCAGCCGCTCGCCGAGATCGTCAAGTTCGCCACCAAGGAAACCTCGCGCCCGACGACCTCCGTCGGCTACCTGTTCCGGATCGCGCCGATGATCGCGATCCTCACCGCGGTCGCGGCGCTGGCACTGGTCCCGTTCGGCGACGTGCAGCACGTGTTTGGCCAGCGCGTGGGTCTCTACGGGATCGACGTGTCGATCGGGCCGCTGTACGTGTTCGCGTTCGCGGGGATCTCGTTCTACGGGATCATGCTCGGCGGCTGGTCCTCGGGCTCGAAGTATTCGCTGCTCGGCGCGATGCGCGGTGCGGCGCAGCTGATCTCCTACGAGGTGTCGCAGGGGCTCGCGCTGGTCGGGGCGGTGATCACCGCGGGGACGCTGTCGCTGACCGGGCTCGTGCACGCCCAGGCGGGGATGTGGTATCTGATCCCCCAGTTCGCCGGCTTCATCATCTTCATGATCGCCTCGTTCGCCGAGACCAACCGTGCGCCGTTCGACCTCGTCGAGGCCGACGCCGAGCTCGTCGGGGGCTACTTCACCGAGTACAGCGGCACGGCGTTCGTCGCCTTCCTGTTCGCCGAGTACATGAACATGATCGTCGTCTCGGGGATCGCCGTGACCGTGTTTCTCGGGGGCTGGCTGCTGCCGTTCGGAATCCACCCGCCCGGGTGGGTCGACCCGTTCGTCGTGCTCGCGAAGATGATGCTCGTGATCACCTTCTTCATCTGGATCCGCGCCACGCTCCCCCGCCTGCGCTACGACCAGCTGATGTCCTTCGGCTGGAAGATCCTGCTGCCCCTGGCCACCCTGAACGTGCTGGTGACCGCGATCGTGGTGACCGTCTGATGCCCTGCCCGACTCCTCGAGGAACGCCATGACCCCATCTGGAACGCCTCCGTACAGCCTCCGCGAGGACGCGATCGTCGTCCAGCGCGCTCCCGCGCCCGGTCCCGCCCACAGTGCCTACCGCGCGTTCGGCGAGACGCTGCGCGGCCTGAAGACGACCTTCGCGGGGGTCGTCGAAGGGCCCACGACGATCCCCTATCCGGAGGAGAAGACGCCGGTGTACCCGCGCTTTCGCGGTCGCCACAAGCTCCCTCGCTTCGAGGACACAGGCCTGGAGAAGTGCGTCGGCTGCTCGCTGTGTGCGGCTGCCTGCCCCGCTGACTGCATCCGCGTCGTCGCCGCCGAGAACACGCCGGAGAACCGGGTGTCCCCCGGCGAGCGCTACGCCGCCGTGTACGAGATCAACTTGAGCCGCTGCATCTTCTGCGGCTACTGCGAGGTCGCGTGTCCGTTCGACGCGATCACGATGGGCCACGACTATGAGATGTCCGATTACACCCGCTCGGATCTGATCTTCACCAAGGAGATGCTGCTCGCCGAGCCGATCGAGCGCACGCCCCTGCGCAGCGAGGGGGAATAGGCACCGCAGATGTCCGTCGTTCTCTTCTTTCTCGCCGGGATCGGAGCGCTGGCGGGCGCGATCGGCGTGGTCACGGTGCGCAACCCGTTCTACAGCGTGCTCGCGCTCGTCTCGCATCTGATCTCGCTGGCGGCGCTGTTCCTGCTGCTGCGGGCCGAGTTCGTCGCCGCCGCCCAGGTGGTCGTATACGCGGGCGCCGTGATGGTCCTGTACCTGTTCGTGGTCGCCTACGTCGGCGGCGGCGAGGAGCCGCTGGGCAGCGGGGGCACTGGACTGCGGATCTTGGGGCCGCTGTTCGCGTTCGGCCTAGCGCTCGAGCTGTGCATCGCGATGCTCGGCTCGGCGCTGAAGGGGATCCGCGGCCGCGGCGCTCCCTACGTCCCGGGCTTCGGGTCGCCGAGGCACATCGGGACGCTGTTCCTGACCAAGTACCTGTTCCCGTTCGAGGTCGCCTCGCTGCTGCTGCTGGTCGCCGCGATCGGGGCCGTGGTGCTCGCTCGGCGCCGACGAGGCCTTGACCAGGAGCACGCCGAGCAGCTGCAGGTGGTGATCCGCACCGTGCGTCCCGCGAGCACCGGGACGATGGCCGAGGGCGCGGGAACGCGCGTCGGGATGGACTGATGGCGATCGGCTGGTACCTCGTCGTCTCGGCGCTGATCTTCTGCACCGGCGCCGCGGGCGTGCTCACGCGGCGCAACCCGCTGGTGATCCTGCTGTGCCTCGAGCTGATGCTGAACGCGGCCAACCTCGCGCTGGTCGCGTTCGCTCGCATGTGGGGCCGGGAGGACGGCCAGGTGTTCGCGCTGATCGTGATGGTCGTCGCGGCGTGCGAGGTCACGGTCGGGCTCGGAATGATCGTCGCGATCTACCGCCACAAGCTGGCGACCGACGACGTCGACCAGCTGAACGAGCTCCAGGGATGAGTCGTGCCAGCTTAAGCCCGCCGGCGCGGGTGCCGCCGATGAGCCCGTCCCGAAAAGCCCGCGAGATGACCCTCCCGACTCCCTCTCCGCGCTTATAAACGGGAGTTTTTGATGAGCGCGACCACCTTTGGCTGGCTGATCCTGCTGTGCCCGCTCGTCGGGACCGTCGTGATCGGATTCGGCTCCCCGGCGCTGAAGGGCCGCAGCGCCGGGTGGCTCGGTACGGCGACGATCGCGGCGTCGTTCGGGTGCTCGATCGCCGCCCTGATCGCGCTGCAACGCCATAGCCCGACCGATCGCCAGCTCACCTCGACGCTGTGGAACTACGCCTCGAGCGTCGGCGTCGACGCCAAGCTGTCGATCCTCGTCGACCCGCTGTCGGTGTTCATGGCGCTGGTCGTCTCGGGGGTCTCGACGCTGATCCACCTCTACTCGATCGCCTACCTCGACTCTGACCGCGGTTACGTGCGCTACTTCTCCTACCTGAACTTCTTCGTGTTCTCGATGCTGCTGCTGGTGCTCGCGGGCAACTTCGTGCTGCTGATCGCCGGCTGGGCGTTCGTCGGCGCCGCCTCCTACATGCTGATCTCGTTCTGGTACCGGCGCAACACGGCGACGCGAGCCGGGATCAAGGCGTTCGTGATCAACGTCGTCGGCGACGTCGGCCTCGTGCTCGGCACCTTCTTCATCTTCAAGCACACCGGCACCGTCGACTTCCTGAAGACGTTCCACGCCGTCCCCCACGTGTTCGGACACAACAGCCCGGACCTCGTCGCCGGTTCGCTGCTGCTGCTCGTGGGGGCGTTCGCGAAGTCCGCGCAGGTTCCCCTGCACACATGGCTTCCGGACGCGATGGAGGGCCCGACGCCGGTCTCCGCGCTGATCCACGCCGCGACGATGGTCACCGCCGGCGTGTACCTGATCGCCCGCATGCACCCGCTGTTCGAGCATGCGCCCGCGGCCGCCGACGTCGGCGCGATCGGGGGCTGCGCGACGCTGTTGATCGCCGGCACGATCGCGCTCGTGCAGACCGACCTCAAGCGCGTGATTGCCTATTCGACGATGTCCCAGATCGGCTACATGATCATGGGCGTCTGCGTCGGCGCCTACTCCGCCGGGCTGTTTCACCTGATGACCCACGCGTTCTTCAAGGCGCTGCTGTTCATGGCCGCCGGGTCGCTGATCGGTGCGATGGCCGGAGTTCAGTCACTCGATCGGATGCGCGGCTTCCGCACGGCGATGCCGTTCACGTTCGGCTGTTTCTTAATCGGCGGCTTGGCCCTCGCGGGCCCGCCGCCGTTTTCGGGTTGGCTGTCGAAGGACGACATCATCGCCTTCCTCGACCACCGAGGCGGAGGGTTCGAGATCCTCGGCATCGCCGGCTACCTGGGTGCGCTGCTGACCGGGGTCTACACCTTCCGGATGATCTTCCGCGCGTTCCTGGGCGCGCCCGTCGAGGAGGCGCGCGAGCTCCAGGAAGGACACCTCGCCCACGCGCAGACGCCCCGCAATCCACTCACCGGCGAGGAGGAGGACACGGATGTGGGCTTCCCCGGGGCGGCGCACCACATTGCCGAGCGCGCCTGGCCGATGAAGAGCGCGATGGCGGTGCTCGCGCTGCTCGCGGTGGTCGGTGGCGTGGTCCAGATTCCGGGCATCGATGCCTCGGTGGAGCGTTTTCTGGCGCCGACGTTTGCCGACTCGCCGCTCGCTCGCGCGCAGCCCACGAGCTCCTCAGCGTGGATCGGCCTGGCGATCGGCGCGGTGATTGGGCTGGTCGGGATCGCCGTCGCCTATCGCGTCTGGGTCGCCGCGCCGGCCACGCCGGCCACGCTCCGCGCTCGGATGGCGCCGCTGTATGAGTTCCTCACCCACAAGTGGTACTTCGACGAGCTGATCGACTTCGTCATTGTGCGCCCGACGGCGTGGCTCGGGCGTTTCACCGAGTCGGTGCTCGAGCGGGTTCTCATCACCGGCGGGGTCACCGACGGCACCGAAGGCGCCGTGCGGGCGGGATCGGCGCTCGTGCGCCGGGCGCAGACGGGGTTCGTGCGCTACTACGCCGCGGCGATGATCGTGTGCCTGTCGGGGATCGCGCTGTACTTTCTGATCTCGAGCACGTGAGCGTTCCTTGACCCTCTCGATCCTGATCTCGACGGTGGTGAGCGTTCCTTGACCCTCTCGATCCTGATCTGGCTGCCGCTGGTGATCGCGCTGATCGCCGCCCAGCTCCCGCGGGCGCTCGGGGGGCGGGTCGCGGCCGGGGGGAGCCTCGTCACGCTGGCGGTCGCGATCTCGTTCCTGGCCCGCTTCAAGCTGGGGCATCCGGGGCTGCAGTTCGTCACCGATCAGGTGTGGGTCTCCGCACTCGGGATCCACTACAAGCTCGGGCTCGATGGCCTGAACGTCGCGCTCGTCGTGCTCACCACCGTGCTGTTCAGCGCTTCGCTGATCTGGGCCTCGTTCCGCGAGTGGGATCGCCCGGGCGTGTTCTACTTTCACTTCGGCCTCGCCCAGAGCGCCGTGCTCGGGGCGTTCTGCGCCCAGGACCTGGCGCTGTTCGTCGCGTTCTTCGACCTGATGCTGATCCCGTTCTACTTCCTCGTCGGGATGTGGGGCGGCGGCGAGCGGATCCGCGCGACGACCAAGCTCGTCATCTACACGCTGGTGGGGTCGTTCTTCATGCTCGCGGGGGCGATCGCGACCGGGGTGCTCGCCTCCAGCCGCCACGGTACGAGCCTGACCTTCGTGCTCTCCTCGCTCCAGCATCTGCCGCTCAGCCGAAGCTCCCAGAACTGGATCTTCCTCTGCTTCGCGGTCGCGTTCCTGGTCAAGATGCCGCTCGTCCCGTTCCACGGGTGGCTCGCCGACGGCTACAAGTCGATGCCGATTCCCGCCGTCGCGGTGTTCTCCGGCGTGGTCGCCAAGGTGGCGGCGTACGGCTTTCTGCGGATCGTGCTGCCGCTGTTCCCCTACGCCTCGGCCCATTTCCAGACGTTGATGCTGCTGATCGCGCTGCTCTCGATCCTGTGGGCTACGTCGCTCGCGTTCACGACTCCCGACGCCAGGCTGGTGGTTGCCTACTCGAGCGTCGCGCAGCTCGGGTTCATCACGCTGGGGATCTTCTCGCTGCGCGCCGAGGGCGGCCAGGGGGCGCTGCTGCAGATGGTCAACCACGGTCTCGTGACCGCGCCCCTGTTCTTCATCGTCGCGGCGCTCGCGGCGCGCTGCGCCGGCTCGGAGAGCTTGCGCGAGATGGGCGGCCTCGCGCTCCGGGCGCCGGTGCTCGCCTCGCTGTTCCTGATCGTGACGCTGGCGACGCTGGCGATTCCGGGATCGACGAACTTCATCGGCGAGTTCATGATCCTGCTCGGGGTGTTCAAGGCCAAGCTCGCGATCGCGGTGATCGCGTTCGTCGGCGTGATCGGCGCCGCGGTCTACGCGCTGAGGGTGATGATCGGCGCGATGCACAACCGGGCCGGCCCGCGCGTCGCCTCGCGGGAGATCGGGCTCGCGGACACGGCGGCGATCGTCCCGCTCGTGGGCGTGATCCTCGTGCTGTCGGTCTATCCCCAGTTCGGCCTGCGGCGCTCGGAGGCCAGCCTGAAGGGTGCGATCGCGCCGGCCCGGGCGGAGCAGGGACGCAGCGCTCCGGGCTCCACGCCGTACGCGCGGCTGTCCGGCGGGAGCCGCACACCGTGAACGGCTGGACCGCCTACGCCCCGCTCAGCGGCGTCGCCGCGCCCCACATCAAGGGCCCCCACATCGACTGGGCGGGCCTGTCGCCGTTCGTCGTGCTCGCGGTCGGCGCGATCGTGGTGCTGCTCGTCGGGCTGCTGCGCGGCGCGAATGCCCGGGAGCGGGGCGTCCCGGCGCTCACGACGCTCACCCTCGCCGCCGCGATCGGGTTCGAGATCGCCCAGTTCTCCCATCACGCCCAGATCGTCTCGGGGGCGCTGGCGGTCGATGACCTCGCACTCGTGCTCGACTTCATCTTCGCGCTGGCCGCGCTCGCCGCCGTGGCGCTGTCCTGGCGGGGTCAGGCTCCGCGCGACTCCGGCCACGGCGAGTACCACGCGCTGCTGCTGTTCAGCGTGCTCGGCATGGCCGTGCTCGTCTCGGCGCAGAACCTGATCACGCTGTTCATCGGGATCGAGCTGCTCTCGATCCCGCTGTACGTGCTGTGTGCCTCTCAGACGCGGCGGGAGCGCTCGCTCGAGTCGGGTCTGAAGTACCTCGTGATCGGCTCGGTCGGCTCGGCCACGCTCGTCTACGGCTTCGCGCTGGTCTATGGCGCCACCGGCTCGACCGACTTCGGGCAGATCGCCGCCGCGATCTCGCATGGCCGGCTGGCCGCAGGTGTGCTGGGAGATCCGCTGCTCTTGACGGGACTCGCGCTGGTGGTGGTGGGGTTCGCGTTCAAGGCCTCCGTGGCGCCGTTTCACCAGTGGACCCCGGACGTCTACGAGGGCGCCCCGACCCCGATCACGGCGTTCATGGCAACTGCGACCAAGGCCGCGGCGTTCGGCGTCTTCCTGCGCTTCTTCGACGTCGCGGCGATCGGCGCCCACGGCACCTGGGCGCCCCTGCTGGCCGCGGTCGCGGCGATCACGATCGTCGTGGGCAACGTCGGTGCCCTCGGGCAGTCCTCGCTGAAGCGGATGCTCGGCTATTCGGGCGTCGGGCAGGCCGGTTACATGCTCGGCGGGGTCGTCGTGGGCACGCGGCTCGGGGTCTCGGCGACGGTGCTCTACCTGGGCCTCTACCTGGCGATGAACATCGCCGCGTTCGCGGTGATCGTCGCCCAGGAGCGCTCCGCGAGCGTGGAGTCGGGAGAGGGGGACGGCGGCGATCACGTCTCCGGCCTGGCCGGCCTGGGGCGTCGATCCCCGTGGCTCGCCTGGCCGATGACGATCGCGATGCTCTCACTCGCGGGGATCCCGGGCACCGTCGGCTTCATCGGCAAGTTCCAGCTGATCCACGCGCTCGTGGACGGCGGCTACACGTGGCTGGCGATCGTGCTGGTGATCGGATCGATGATCTCGCTGGGCTACTACCTGAAGGTCGTCGCGACCATCTGGATGAGTCCCGCCGAGCAGCCCGCGTACGGCCGCGGGGCGCTCGTCTTCGCGCCGATCGCCGGCGGTGCGCCGGAGGCCGACCCCGAGGGCTCGCCGGCGCTCGGCGCCGAGGGTTCGCGGGCGGTCGAGGCGGAGGGCCCGCCGGCGGCCGAAGTCCGAGCGCGGCCTCACACCGAGATCGCGTTTGTCGCGCTGCTGTTCGCCGGCGCGAGCATCTTCTTCGGGATCTTCCCCTCGCCGCTGTTCCACCTCGCCGCCCACGCCGGGCGGGCGATCACGGGGATCGGGTAGGGAGGGCTCGCACGCCCCTATCCCGCCGGCCTCGGCGCGTTTGGTCGGCGGGGTAACTCGGGTACCCTATGACCATGGACGAGCGACGCTCAGACACCGAGGAGACCTTCGGCGACCAGGACCTGCCGGCAGGCGTCTCGAACCAGAACGCCGAGGAGGCGCCCGAAGGCCAGGGCGATGAGGACGCTGGCGGCGCTCGGGACGAGCGCTCCCGCCGGGACTCAGAAGCAGCAGAGCCGGGGGCATCCGGCGCAGGGTCGCAGTCGACCGGTCACCCGCAGAACGCCGGGTAACATCGACCCGAGGCATCGCGGTCGACCGGGTCAGCCGCAAAGCGCAAGAGCCGGGACTCGCGTTCGTCGGGCAACAGCGCCTGGCGCGACGCTGCGGACCTGTGCCTGTTCGCGGGTCATGCCAAACAGGTACCCAACCGCCGTGGGGGCGTCAAGCCCGGGTCCCGTGGTCGCGCTGGTGAACCCGTCCGCGAAGGGGAACGTCCGGTGCGTAGGACAACATCAGCGCGCATGACAGGAACTACAGTCCCGGAGCCGACAACATCTGCCGGAATGCGCGAGACGTCCCCTTCAGTCCACCTCATCGCTAGGCCCTCAATCGACGTCGGCGCGATGCGGGCGTATTTGATGGATGTTCACGGGGAGTCCTGGCTTCAGCGCCGGGAGGAGGAGTCAGACGAGCTGAACGCCGCTCAGCTTCTCGTCGAGTTCTGTGGCCGCGCCTGCTATCGAAGCTGGGAGCCCGGGCTGAACAAGAACGTCTCGCGCGTGCGCCACGATCAGCGTGAATACCTCGGGAACCTCCTCCGCAGCCTCCACGGCAGCGTCTTGGAGCACGCCAGCTACACCTTCGCTTTCCGTCACGTTTCTCGCGTCTTCACGCATGAGCTCGTCAGGCATCGCGCCGGCTCGGCATTCAGCCAGGAGAGTCTCCGCTACGTGCGGCTCACGGACATAGGCTTCCGTATGCCCGCAGCTCTGGAGCCCATCCGCGACCAGGTGATCAACCTCGTCGAGCAGCTAGAGGAGTTCCAAGTCTCCGCCGCAGAAGCGCTCGGGATCGATGACGATGGGGTTCCGTTCGCGGTAAAGAAGGAGATTACGTCAGCTCTCCGGCGTCTGGCTCCCATCGGTCTCAGCACGGACATCATCTGGACGGCAAACGTCCGCACTCTGCGGCACGTGATCGAGATGCGCACCTCAACCGGGGCGGAAGAGGAGTTGCGGATCGTGTTCGACCAGGTCGCCGAGATGATGTGCGCGGAGGCACCCAGTCTATTCCAAGACTTCAGCCGCGCCGGCGACGGCTCCTGGGTGCCCGAGTTTCGTAAGGTCTGACCCGGCGACGGCTCCTGGGTGCCTGAGTTTCGTAGGGTCTGACACTCCACGGCAGCGGCGATGCGCGCCGAGGGGAGTAGCTGCGATCCGGCCCGCGCGGTCCGATCAGCCGACGCTCGGCCAGCCGCAAGCGGACCCCCGGCCACCTTACGGGCGCGCCGCAGCGTGATCGTCCTGGGTGATCGGTGTGGTAGTCGCCGATCACGTTGGTGGTGCCGGCGCCGGGGGTGATGCACTCGTCCACGTTGGGGGGCAGGAACACGAGCCAGAGGTCGTGCAGCCCGCGCGGTGCACGGTGGCCCCGGCCCCCAAGGCACGACCCCGGTCGACTGTCCCCGCCCTCTGGCCAGAGAGCGGGGAGCATCACTGCGGTCCTTCTGCGGTCCTTCGGTCTTGCTCAGTCAGCTCATGCCGCAGACGAGCCGTTGTTGCCGCGGCCGCGCAGCGCCGCCACCCCGATGACGCCGCAGATGACGCCAACCAGCACGACCGCAAACGTGTAGCCCGCAGTCCCCGGCAATACGGCAATCAGGCCGGCACCGAGGACTCCTGCCAGCAGAATCCCCGCCACCCCGGTCAGAATACGACGTGCGTTCATCCGAAAGCTCCTTCCGAGAGTAGTGTCTGATCGCCCACGAGCGGGGGCGTCACCGAACGCTGCGTCCCCGCCCGCGGGCAGTG
>JBPCRJ010000016.1:0-26585 GCA_050996975.1 Solirubrobacteraceae bacterium
GCGCAGGAGAATAAGGCGCCGGTGGAGCGCATCCTGGACCGCTACGCGAAGCTATACACCCCCGCCGCGCTGATCCTGGGGGCTTTGCTCTGGTGGTGGAGCGGGGACGTCTTGCGTGCGATCACCATGCTCATCGTCTTCTGCCCGTGCGTGATGGTGCTGGCGACCCCGACGGCTCTGGTCGCCTCGATCGGCAACGCCGCGCTGCGCGGCAGCCTGATCAAGCAGGGCGCGACCGTGGAGGCGGCCGCGAAGGTCGACACGGTCCTGTTCGACAAGACGGGCACGCTGACGCTCGGCCACCCGCGGCTGGTGAGCACGGTGTCGCTGAACGGCTTGGCACAGGACGAGTTGCTGGGGCTCGCCGCGGCGGCGGAGAAGTTCTCCGAGCACCCCTTCGGACGGGCACTCGTACGAGCGGCCGGTGAGCGCGGCGGCAGGGTCGCGGATCCGCAGGACTTCGAGGCGCTCCCGGGCGCGGGGGTGCGGGCCCGAGTCGGTAGGCGGAGCATCCTCGTGGGGCGTCCCGGGCTGCTGGAGGATCACCACGAGGCAGCGGGGTTGGGCAATACGCTGTCGCACCACGCGGTCGACGGCGCGAGCGTGATCGCCCTCGTCGTCGATCAGCAGCCGGCCGGGCTGTTCACATTCGAGGACGAGCTGCGCCCGGAGGCGAAGGCCACCATCTCGCGCCTGCGTGAACTCGGTATCGGCGTCGGCCTGGTCAGCGGGGATCGGCGCGTGACCGCTGAGCGGATCGCCGCCCAGCTCGGCATCGACGAGGTCCACGCCGAGGTGATGCCCGCCGAGAAGGCCGGCATCGTCGAGGCTCTCCAGGCGCGGGGCCACCGCGTGGCGTTCGTCGGTGACGGGATCAACGACGGTCCCGCCCTCGCGAGCGCGGACGTCGGCGTGGCGATGGGCCTGACGGGGACCGATCTGGCGTTGGAGACGGCCGCGATCGCGCTGCTGGCGGACGACCTCTCCAATCTTCCCCATTTGCTCGGCCTCTCGCGCCGCGCCATGCACGCGATCCGCCAGAACCTCGGGTTCTCGCTCGGGGTGCTCGCAATCGCCGTGGCGCTGACGGTCGTGGGCATCCTGCGACCGGTGTCGGGCGCGCTGCTGCACGAGCTTTCATCGATCCCGGTGATCGCCAACTCCGCGCGGCTGATCACGCTCCGGGCGGGTGGCTGATCACGTTCCGGGCGAGTGGCTGATCACGCTGCTCCAGGATCGCTGAGTCGGGATCCTCCGTGACGCGCCGGCTCCAGCTCGAACGCGTGCAGGCAGTGCTCCGAGCAGAAGTAGTGCGTCTCGTTCGCGTAGTCGATCGTGACGGCCTTCTGTCGGTCGACCTTCATCCCGCACACCGGGTCGGTCGCGCCGCGGCGGATCGTGAGCCCGAACAACGTCGCGAAGACAGCCACGCCAACGATGTTGGTGAACAGCTTGTAGTCGAGCTGGACCGACCCGAAGATGTCGCCTCGGGTCGGACGCGTCTGGGGGATCAGATCGAGGCCGCCGAACAGCGCGTCGATGATCACCGCTGCGATCACGATCGTGACGAGCATCAGCGCGGTGATCCTCAGCGCGAACTTGGTGCCGTAGTACTTGCGGTAGATCGCGATGATCGGCAGCACGATCAGGTCGGCGAAGATGAACGCGAGCACGCCGGCGAAGCTGATCCCACCTGACCACAGGACGGCCGCCAAAGGGATGTTGCCGACCGAGCAGACGAAGCTCAGCATCGCGACGATCGGCCCGAGGATCACGTTCTCGACGGTTCGCAGCCCGCCGCTTGCGTGGCGGATGAACAGGGTGTTGAAGAAGTCGTTGCCGAGCAGGCCGATGAACCCGGCGAGGAAGAACCCGAGCGTGATCTCCTTCCACAGCATCATCCAGTCGTTGCGGAAGTTGTGCGCGACGTCTGACCACGCGTCGAGCGAGGTCAGACGCGCTCGCAGCGTGAGTTCCGCGCCGGCCATGTGATGCTGATGACCGGTGTCGGCCTCCTGAGCGTGCTCGCGGGCCTGCCCCTCGTGGCGCTTGGAGACGAACAACCGCAGCATCGCTGTCATCACCACGATCAGGACGAGGCCGCCGACGAACTCCGCCACTGCGAACTGCCAGCCGATCAAGACCCAGATCACGACCCCCAGCTCGAACACCAGATTTGTCGAGGCGAACTGGAACGCGAGCGCCGACGCCGCCGAGGCGCCCTTCTGAAACAGCGACTTCGCGATCGCGATCGCCGCGTAGGAGCAGGACGACGACGCCGCGCCGAGCCCCGTGGCGAGCGCAACGGGGCGTAGGCCCGATCCCCCGAGCGCGCGCTCGATCCGCTCGCGAGGTACCCACGCCTGCACGATCGCCGAGATCGCGAACCCGAGCACGAGCGCCCACCACACCGCCCACGCCATCAGGAACGTGTTCGACAGCCCGTCTCCGATCTTCGTCAGCACGTCGCTCATAACGATACTGACTATACCCCATCGGGGTATAGTATAGATGCGTCGTGGTCGATCGCGTCCTCATTCTGCGTGTAGCCCTCACTCCAGAGCGTGCTCGAGATGCTCTCATCCGCTGCGGTCGGATCGGTGACGGTAAGCGCGAACGGGGGCGCCCTGGCGCTGTCCGGCACAGGCAAGGCTGACGGGGTGATCGGCGAGGCACGGCGCGGGGGCGCCGCACGGCCCCCGATGACCAAGGGCCTGAGAGTCCGCGCACGCGGACGGCCTGCTGGGCCGAGCTCGCGCGATCCAGCTCCCTGACCGCGCCGGTCGTCGTTATCGGCGCGAGCTCTCGCCTTCGGCCAGGAGGGTCGGGCTCCCGTTCGGCCATCTTGACCGCATCGAGCAAGGTCGTATTCACACTTACCAGCTGCTTGCATCAGCGCGGGCATCTCGATACCGTGCCCTTTGGTTGCGGTAGCCCGTCGGGGCGACCGCCTGCGTTTGGAGAGGGAAATGCCAATGGAAGCTTCGTCTGTGTCGGTGCCGCAAGCGTCGCGGTGGAAGCGCATCAAATACTCGATGTCGCCGATCGAATGGCGTCACGCGGGCGGCATGGCGGCGGTGATCGCCGCCCTCCACGTGATCGGGTTCGGGATCCTGATCCTGGTCGTGGCCCCGTCGAAGTACAGTCTCGGGTCAGCTGGCACATTCACGGTCGGGGTCGGCTTCACCGCGTACACGCTCGGGATGCGCCACGCCTTCGACGCCGACCACATCTCGGCGATCGACAACACCACGCGAAAGTTCATGGCCGAGGGCAAGCGGCCGCTGAGCGTCGGGTTCTTCTTCTCGCTCGGGCACTCGACGATCGTGTTCGCGCTCGCGTTCCTGATCGCGATCGGCATCAAGGCGCTGGCCGATCCAGTGCGGAACCACGGGTCGCTACTGCACAAGACGACGAACGTCATCGGCACCGGTGTGTCGGGAGCGTTCCTGTACATCATCGCGGGCCTCAACCTGATCATCCTGATCAGCATCATGCGGATCTTCCGCGACATGCGGCGCGGCAAATTCAACGAGGCGGAGCTGGAGAAGGAGCTCAACTCGCGCGGATTGATGAACCGCCTGTTCGGCAAGCATCTGAACAAGATCAAGGAGCCGTGGCAGATGTACCCGGTCGGGGTGCTGTTCGGCCTCGGATTCGACACCGCGACCGAGGTCGCGCTACTCGTCATCGCCGGGAGCGCGGGAGCGTCGGGGCTGCCCTTCTACGCGATCATCTGCCTGCCGATCCTGTTCGCTGCCGGCATGTCGCTGCTGGACACGCTCGACGGGTCGTTCATGAACTTCGCCTATGGATGGGCGTTCTCAAAGCCGGTCCGCAAGGTCTTTTACAACATCACGATCACGGGACTGTCGGTCGCGGTCGCGCTGTTCATCGGCACGATCGAGATTGTCAGTCTGGTCACCCAAAAGCTCGGACTGACGGGAGGCGTGGTCGACTGGTTCCAAGCCGTCGACATCAACAAGGCGGGCTTCATCATCGTCGGGATGTTCGTTGCGACCTGGGTGATTGCGCTCGCGATCTGGCGCTTCGGGCACATCGAGGAGAAATGGACCGCCGGGATGGAACAGGCGGCGGCGTCCGGCGCCGCGAGAGGCGAGGGCTGACCGCGCCCGGATTCGGACGAACGACAACGGATGACGGATGACGGATGTCCATCCTGGGCACCCGTCATCATTACGATCTAGACGGCCATGACAGTCGCTCCGCAGACCCCCGCGCTTTCGTTCACCACCATCGAGGAGGCGATTGCCGCGGTGCGCGGGCGCGGAATGCGCCTGTCCACCGCGCGGCGGCTCGTGCTGGAAGCGCTGTTCGGTGCGGAAGGCCCGGTCTCCGCGGTGCATCTGGCGCAGGAGCTTTCGATCGACGCGACTTCGGTCTACCGCAACCTCGAAGTGCTCGAGCGCCACGGCCTGATCCGCCACGTGCACCTCGGTCATGGTCCAGGCCTCTACGTGCTGGTCGGCCGCCACGAGCTCGAGTATCTCTACTGCGAGCATTGCGCGAGCGTCACTCCGGTGAGTCCCGAGCAGCTGGACCCCCTACGCGGGCACCTGAGGGAGGCGTTCGGCTACGAAGCACGCTTCACGCACTTCGCGATCGTCGGGCTGTGTCCGCGGTGCCAGGCGGAGCCCCGGTCTGGCGTCGAGGCGGACGCCCTCGATGGCGTGCAGCTGGGGGCGCCGACCGCGGAGAGGGGGGCCGATCCGGACTCCGAGCAGGATTGGCTGGATCTCCACCGCCCGCGCCACCATCGGAGCGCGACCGAGATCACGCCGGACGAGTCGACAACGGGCGACCATGAGCACCTGCACAGCCACGGCGACCACGTGCACTCCCACCCCCACGTGCACGCCGCCGCCGCTGACGAGCACACGGCCTCGCAACCCAGCGACCGCCTCGGCTAAACGGCCGCCCCGTGCGGGAGCGAACGTCTGCGCCGAGTCTCCCTGTCGGAGACCCGGCGCGCGGATGGTTCTGCAGCCGGCGGGCTAGGGCTGGTGCGCGTGCACATCCTCAACGCCCGCCTGGTGGACGTGGGGATGGGCGTGCTTCTCGCCGTCGTGCTCATGCTCGTGCTCGTGCTCGACGTGCTCGTGCTCGTGAGTCGTATGCGCGTGGACGTGCGGGTCGCCGTCATGCTCGTGCTCGTGGGCGTGGGGGGCCTCGTGAGTGTGTTCCTCGGTCATGTGCACTCCTGTCGTTGATCGGTTAACTAATGGTCAGGGGGCTCGAGCGGCTCCGGCAGATCCTCGCGGAGGTGCTCGATGTGGCGCAGGGCCTCGTCGAGCAGGACCGCCACGTGCGGGTCGTACAGCGCGTAGACGGTCTGACGTCCAGTCCGCACCCCGACCACGAGACTCAGATCTCGCAGAATCCGGAGCTGGTGGGAGACGGCGGGCTGGGCCATCTGGACGGCGGTGGCCAACTCGCCCACGCTGCACGCGCCTTCGCGCAGACGGCCGAGAATCTGAACCCGGCTCGCCGTCCCAAGCCCAGCCATCACCCTCGCGACCTGGCTGGCCGAATCGAGGGTGACGCGGGTGTCGGACGTGACGCCGTGTGCCTGACCCATGCACAGATGCTGGCATATATATTCGTGCATGTCAAGCTGCGAGTCCGAGCACACCCGCGAGTTCGAGCACACACAGATCGCGCTCGGCGGTTTGACGCGTTCCCTCCAGGGTAGAGAACGAGCTTGCCCCTGGGCGACAACAGCGCCGTTGCCGGCACCGCGATCCGGATCAACGTCCGACCGCTGGCCAGTCCGCTTCCGCTCGGACTGTTCGCCTTCGGGATCGGCATGGTGCTGCTCGCGGCGCAGACCGCCGGGTGGATTCCGGTCAGAGAGGCTACGCAAGTCGGTCTGCTGCTCGCAGCGTTCGTGTTCCCGCTCGAAGGCGTCGCGACGATCATTGCGTTCCTGGCGCGCGACGCGCTCGCTGCCACGGCGCTGGGCATCTTCACCACCTCGTGGCTGGCGCTCGGGGTGTCGCTGATCATCGGTGCGCCGGGTGCAATCAGTCCCGCGCTCGGGTTCTACCTGCTTGCCTTCACGGCGCCGGTCATCTCGCTCGCGCTCGTCGGCGTGGCCGGCAAGCCGCTGATCGCATTGCTGCTCTGGCTCTCGGCCGCCCGCGCGCTGGTCGACGGCATTTACCAGTTCACCGCAAGCGCGGGCGTCGAGCACGCGGCCGGCTATATCGCGGCCACTATTGCCCTGCTCTCCTGGTACGGAGGCACGGCGCTGCTGGTGGAGGACGTCCGCCAGCGCACCGTATTGCCGGTGTTCCGCCGCGGATCTGGACGCGCAGCGCTGGAGGGCGGCCTCGGCGCCCAGCTAGAGCGAGCGCAGCGCGATGCCGGCGTCCGCCAGCAGCTTTAGCCCCTGGCCTTGGTCATCGGGGTCCCTCTGGCTGTGGTCACCCGGGGTCCTATCCTGGTGGGATATGTCTGATCCCCCCGCGACTCCCTTGCCGCTCGCGATCGAGCCGCCAATACCCGCGGTCGTAGTGTCCCAGACACCATCCGGTCTCTGATGGCTAAAACCACCCCCGTTTCCGCGGCAGCTGAAACCACCCCGGTCCCCGCAGCGGGAGCGGTCCCCGGGGCCGCGGCTGAAACCGCCCCCGTCCGCGGCTACAGCGCCACCAAAGATCAGCTCGACAAGCGCTTGGCCCGGATCGAGGGCCAGGTACGCGGAATTTCACGGATCGTCGGCGAAGATCGTTACTGCATCGAGATCCTCACGCAGATCTCCGCGGTTCAGGCCGCGCTCGACAAGGTGGCGCTCGGATTGCTCGACGGCCACGCCCATACCTGCGTCAGCGGCGCCGCCCCCGAGCAGCGCGACCAACGCACCGACGAGATGATGGCCGCCGTCGGTCGGTTGCTGCGACGCGGCTGAACGCTCTTCCCCTCACCACCCAGGGCGACGCGCAACCGTTGTGCGGAGAAGGTGGCGGACCCGCTCGGCGACAAGTTCTGGTTGCTCGGCCGGGATGAAGTGCGCTGAGTCGATGCCTTCGAAGCGTCCTTGGGGGCAGGCTCTGGGCGTAGCGGCGCTGGTGCGCCCGGATTCCGGCGTACGTTGCGGCCTTGTCCTTTGGCCACCGTTCTGCCTTTTGGCTGGGTCGAGCTCGATCGCCCGCGGGGCAGCTGACGTTTGGTGCCACGGTGTGTCGGGAAGCGCCTTCTAATGAGGACCGTGGCTGTGACTTCTGATTCCCCTTTGGTTCGTCTCGAATTGGACAGCCGGCCTGAATGCTTGGCACTGGTACGCGGCATGCTGGCTGGGGTGGGCGAGGCGCTCGGATTCGTCCCCGAGCTGCTCGACGATTTGAGGACGGCTGTCAGCGAGGCGTGCAACAACGTCGTGATGCACGCCTACGGCGGCGATCCTGGCGCGCTGGTCGTCAGCCTGACCGTTTGCCCGCGCAGCGTGGAGGTCTCGGTGCGTGACCGGGGCAGTGGGTTTCCCTATGTGCCCCCCTACGACGATCGGATCGGACTCGGGCTGGCCGTGATCGGCGCGTTGGCGGATCGAGCCGAGTTCCTCAGCCTTCCCGAGGGCGGCGCCGAGGTGCGAATGGGATTCGCGCGGGCCGCTGCGCCCGTCGAGTCGCTCGATTGCCCGGCCGCGGCCGAGCCCGATCAGGAGTGGCTCCGGGACCTGGCCGGGGAAATGGTTGTGTGCATCTCTCCCGTGGGGATGCTCGGCGGGATTCTGGGCCGCATCATCCGGACGCTGGCTGCGAGCGCCCGATTCTCCCTTGACCGCTTCTCTGACCTCTACCTCGTCACCGATGCGATTGCTGCGCATGCCCAGCGCGCGGCGAGCAGTACGCAGCTCGGCTTCGCGATCGCGGCCGCCGACCGGCGTCTGGAACTTGCGGTCGGACCGTTCCGGCCCGGCAGTGGCGAGCAACTGGGGGTTGATCCCAGTTCGAAGGGGCCGGACTCTCCGCTGGGATTCCTGGCCGATGAGCTCGCCACGCAGCCCGCCAAAGACGCAGAGCTGTTGCGCTTGGTGCTGGTCGACCATTGGGGGCGCCGCGGCGCCCGCGCGCGCGACGGAAACGACGGCCAGACGTTTGGTCGCGGTGACGGCGGGTAGGCTGGCATGATGCAGAGCTCCCACGCACCCGATTCAGCTGATCAGCAGGCCGATCTCGCGGCCGCCGAGGCGGGCGCGATCGGCGGCCGAGCGAGCTCGGTGCAGCCGCCGGACGCTGATCAGGCGCAACGCCCCTTGATCGAGGCCGGCCAGGGTGAGTCCGAGGGGTTGGAAGAAGCCGAGCGTGAGCTCGTCGAGCACGCGACGCATGGCGATCAGCACGCCGCGCGGCGCGTGATCGAGGACGCGCCGGCGACGGAAGAGGCGGAGGAGCCTCGTGGCGGCGGCGGGGGTGAGGCGGACCGCGAGCACTCCAGCGAACGCGACGACGAACGCTGAGCACCAGCGAACGCGACGAACGCTGAGCTCCCCCGGACGAACGCTGAGCTCCCCCGACGAGCGCTGAAGGTTAGGTCCGCGGTTCGGTGCGCTCGCGCAGTCGCGCGAGCGAGCGGCGCAGCAAGCGCGAGACCTGCATCTGCGACACGCCGATCCGCTTGGCGATTTCGGTCTGCGGAAGGTCCTCGCCGAAGCGCAGGTACAGGATCCTGCGCTCGCGCTCGGGGAGATGCCGGGCGGCCGCGAAGATCGTGGCGGCCTCGTCCACCTGTTCGAGCGTCCGGTCGCGCTCGCCGATCGCGTCCAAGCGGCTGAGCGGCGTGTCCGCATCGCTGCCCGGAGATGGGGCATCGAGCGAGATGGCATCGTAGGCCTCCGCGGTCTGCAGGCCGTCCAGCACCGCTTCTTCGTCGATCTCGAGGTACTGCGCGAGCTCCCCGACGGTCGGCACGCCGCTCCTGGCGCTGATCTCCTGCTGCGCCGCGGTGACCTTGCGGGCCCGCTCCTGCGCGCCCCGGTCGACGTGGAGCGCCCACCCGGAATCGCGAAAGTAGCGCTTGAGCTCTCCAAGGATCGTCGGCACCGCGAACGAGCTGAACGCGTATCCGCGGGCGGGGTCGAAGCGCTCGACGGCCTTCACCAGTCCGAGGCTGGCAACCTGCGCGAGGTCCTCGTAGGGCTCACTGGAGCGGACGTATCGCCGTGCCAGCTTGTGCGCGAGAGGCAGGAACCGCCGGATCAGCTCGTTTCGGGCCGCGAGGTCTCGGTACCGTCGCCACCGGCCGAACAGAACTGCCGAGTCCGCTGCAACTGCCGATGCGCCTCGGGTGCGCGTCAGCGTCATCATCTGACCTCCCTACTAGGGGCAGAGATCCTCTTCTAGCACACCAGCGTTGCGGGGTTGTAAACCACGCGAGACCCAGCCCAGGCAACGAGCCCGCTGCCGGGGCTAGGCGCCGATCTTCATCACTGCCGGCGAGCCGGTGTCCCGCGCGAGCAGGTCCAGAACGGCAGCCTCCAAGCGCTCCCGCGTCGGCTCGTCGGGGACGTCGAGGTTCCCGATCTCCTCCACCGCGCCAGCGATCGTCCAGCCCGACAGATAGCGATCGACCACGCGAGGATCGATATAGGCTCGCTTGGCCACGGCTGGCGTATTGCCAAGCATCTCCGCGACGCCGCGAACCGCTCCGGCGATCGCGCGCTTGCGCGCCGTCTTCGTCTCGGCGCCACGCCCGTCGATCGCCAGCGCCAGCGCCGCGAGCACCGTAGCGTTCCAGGTCCGGAAGTCCTTGGCGCTGAAGTCCTCGCCCATCTGCCGCTTCAGATACTCGTTGATGTCATCGGAGCGCAAGCGCTCCCAGCGCCGGCCCTCGCGAAACGCGAGCAGCTCGGGCCCCCCGCTTCGGCGCCGCGCCAGGGACCGGATCAACTCCAGGCACGCCGGGTCGTCGATTGCCTGGACGCGGCGCACGCCACTCTTGGCCGGATAATCGAACACCATCGACCGGCCCGCTTCCGCGAAGCTGACGTGCTCGGAGCGGATCGTCGCCAGTCCGAGTCCCCCCGCTTGCACTCCGTACTGCTCGCTTCCGATCCGGAACAGGCCCAAATCGAGCAGCCGCGCCGCGCACGCGAGGACCCGCTCCCGGGTGGGGTCGGTTCCGTCCAGATCGGCCGCAACCCGGCGGCGCAGGTCCGGAAGGGCGCCCGCGAAGCGCACCATCTTGTGGAACTTCTGGCGATCGCGTTGTTCGCGCCACCTCGGGTGGTACAGGTACTGCTTGCGTCCGGCGGCGTCTGATCCGGTGGCCTGAAGGTGACCGAGCGGCTCGTCGCAGATCCACACCTCTCTCCAGGCCGGCGGAATCGTCAGCGCGCGGATCCGCTCGAGGATCTCGGGGTCCTCGATTCGCGACCCGGTGTCGTCGAGGTACACGAACCCCCTCCCGCGACGGACGCGTCGGAGCCCGGGCCCTGAGCAGTCCGATCGCCGCAGGCGGGGCCGGCGGGTCGGCGGAGGATTGACTAGCCCCCCGTTCATTTCGCGGTCATCGCCCGCCTCCGGTACCCGCCGCGCCAGGCGTCAAATCGTCAAGTAGGCTCTCGCTCGTGGACCTCGGCGGACACTCACTCGCCTCGCTTGACGGCGAGATCATGCCCGCCGGGCAGGCCACGATCCCGGCCACCGACGAAGGCCTGCTGCGGGGCGACGGCGTGTTCGAGGTGATCCGCGTCTACGAGGGGCGGCCGTTCGCACTCGAGGATCACCTCGCGCGGTTGGAGCGCTCGGCCCGATCTGTGCGCCTGGCGCTGGATCTCGAGGCCGTCCGCGCCGATGCCCATCGCCTTCTGGCTCAGGCGGGCGCGGGGCGCGATCACGAGCAGCTGCGGATCGTGATCACGCGCGGCGGGCTACGGTTGCTGCTGACCGAGCCGCTCCACCCGACCCCCGCGCGGATCAGGCTCGGTTCGGTGATCTACGCCCCGACGCGCGTACTCGACGGCGTCAAGTCGCTCTCCTACGCGGCCAACATGCTCGCGAGCCGCCTCGCCCGCGAGCGCGGATTCGATGAGGCGCTGCTGGTCACGCCGCACGGACGGGTGCTCGAGGCGCCGAAGAGCTCGACCTTCTGGGTCAAGCACGGCGAGCTGATGACCCCGCCGCTCGACGACCACATCCTCGCGTCGATCACCCGCGCGGCGGTGATCGAGCTGAGCGGCGCCTCCGAGTCCGTCTGCACGCTGCCGGACCTCGCGAGCGCCGACGAGGCGTTTCTCGCCTCGACCACGCGCGAGGTGCAGCCGGTAGCGGCCGTCGATGAGCGCAGCTTCGAGGACGGGCCGGTCACCGCCCTCGCCGCCGCCGCGCTGCGCACGCGGATCGAGTCGGAGCTGACCGCCGGTTGAAGGTCCTCACCGTGATCGGCAACCGCCCGCAGTTCATCAAGGCGGCGGCCGTTTCACCCCTGCTGCGGGCCTCCACCGACCGCTCCGAGACCGCCCGCGACGCTTCCGAGCCCCCCCGCGACGAGCCCCCCCGCGACGAGGAGGTCATGGTCCACACCGGTCAGCACTTCGACGACGAGCTCTCGGCGATCTTCTTCACCGAGCTCGGGCTCGCGTCCCCCGAGCGCGAGCTGGGGATCGCGCTTGGCTCCAACGCCGATCAAACCGCGCGCATGCTGGGTGCGCTCGAGCCGGTGCTGGCGGACGTCGCGCCGGACGTGGTGCTCGTCTACGGCGACACCAACTCCACCCTGGCCGGCGCGCTCGCGGGCGCTCAGGCGGGCGTGCCGGTCGCCCACGTCGAGGCGGGGATGCGCTCCTTCGATCGCTCGATGCCCGAGGAGCTCAACCGCACGCTCACCGATCACGCCAGCTCGCTGCTGCTCTGCTCCTCGGAGCGGGCGGTCCTAAATCTCCGCCGCGAGGCGGTCGGCGCCCCGATCGAGCTCGTCGGGGATGTGATGGTCGACGTCGGGCTGGCGGTCCAGCCGCGGGCCCGCGTGCGAACCGACCTGGTGGCGGCGCGCGGCCTCCAGGCCGGGGGCTATGTCCTGGCGACCGCGCACCGGACCGGGAACGTCGATGTCGCCTCGCGCCTGGAGCGGCTGGTGGAGCTGCTGCTCTCGCTCCCCTCCGCGGTTCTGCTGCCGCTGCATCCGCGTACCCGCAGCCGGCTTGCCGCCGCCGGCCTGCTCGAGCGTCTGGAGCGCTCCGAGCGAGTGGTGCTCACGCCGCCGCTGGGCTACGTCGAGCTGGCCGCGCTGCTCTGCAACGCCAGCGCGGTGCTCACCGACTCCGGCGGCTTGCAGAAGGAGGCTTACCTCGCCGGCGTGCGCTGCGTCACGCTGCGCCCGAGCACGGAATGGACCGAGACCGTCGAGCAGGGCTGGAACGTGCTCGTCGACCTCGATCCCCGGGCGGCGCTGCTCGCGCTGGAGCGCCCGGCGCCCGCCGCGCGCCCGACGCTGTACGGAGACGGCCACGCCGGCGAGCGCGTGCTCGGCGCGCTTAGACTCCACTTCGGATGAGGCGACGCCGGACATGATTCAGGCGCCGCTTCGGGTCGGCGTCGCCGGTCTCGGCTACTGGGGCCCCAACCTGGCGCGGAACTTCGCCTCGTTGCCGGGCTGCGAGCTGGCGTGGTGCTGCGATGCCTCACCGCAGGCGCGCGAGCGCGCCCGGGCGCTATATCCCGCCACGCGCGTCAGCGACGACCTGGATCCGCTGCTGAGCGACCCGGCGCTGGATGCCGTGGTGCTCGCGACGCCGGTCCCGAGCCACGCCGACCTGGCCGTCCGGGTGCTCCAGGCCGGCAAGCACTGCTTCGTGGAAAAGCCGCTGGCCCAGTCTGTCTCGGGCGCGCAGCGCGCCGTCGGCGCCGCCCAGGCCAGCGGCCGCGTGCTGATGGTCGGGCACCTGCTCGAGTATCACCCCGGGGTCCAGAAGCTCAAGACGCTGGCCGACTCCGGAGAGCTCGGGGAGCGGATCTATTACATCTACGGCAACCGCTTGAACCTCGGGAAGCTGCGCGCCGACGAGAACGCGCTCTGGAGCCTGGGCGCCCACGACGTGTCGGTCGTCCTCTACCTCGCGGGGGAGCAACCGTCGGAGGTCGTCGCCCACGGCGAGTCCTACCTTCGGGAGGGCGTGCAGGACGTCGTCTTCTGCTTTTTGCGGTTCCCGTCGGGGCTCTCCGCGCACCTGCATCTCTCCTGGCTTGACCCGCACAAGGAGCGCCGCTTCACCGTGGTCGGGTCGGGCCGGATGGCCACCTTCGACGACATGGCGCTCGAGGGCAAGCTGACCGTTTACGACAAGGGCTTCGACGAGGACACCCGCGGCTACGGCGAGTACATCACGCGGACGGGGGAGAGCTTCTGCCCGCGAATCCCCAGCGTCGAGCCGCTGCGCGTGGAGTGCGAGCACTTCCTGCACTGCATCCGTACGGGCGAGCGCCCCCGCTCGGACGGCGCCAGCGGTCTGCGCGTGGTGCGCGTGCTCGAGGCGCTGCAGCGCTCGCTGGAGCGCCCGTCGCCGCCGTCCCGCGACGGCGCCGGCGTCAAGGCTCTGCCGCCACCGCCCCGGGAGGCCGGCGCCCGTGAACGGTGAGGGTGCCAGCCGCGCTTCGGTGGCACCGGACGCCGTGCTCGGACCGGACGTGCTGCTCTCCCCCGGGGTGGTGATCGGCGCTGGCGCCCGGATCGGGGCGGGCACCCGGATCGGCGCTCACGCCGTCGTTGCCCCGAGCACCGAGATCAGCGAGCGCTGCGTGATCGAGGAGGGGGCAGTGCTCGGCAAACAGCCGCGCCTGCGCGCGGGCTCGAGCGCCCCGCGTGAGGAGCTCGGACCCCTCGTCCTCGAGCCCGGGGTGATCGTCTGCTGCGGGGCGATCGTCTACGCCGGCGTCCATCTCGCCAGCGGCGCGATCATCGGCGATCAGGCGCAGGTGCGCGAGCGCGCCACGATCGGTGCCGGGTCGGTGGTGGGCCGTGGCTCCTCGGTCGATTTCGGCGCCCGCATCGGCGCCCGCGTCCTGATCCAGACCGGCGTCTACGTGACCGGCGCCGCGGTGGTGGCGGACGACGTGTTCCTTGGCCCCGGCGTGCTGACCACCAACGATCACACGATGGGCCGCCATCCGCGCGGTGAGCCGCTGCAGGGGCCCGTCTTTCGCCGTGCCTGCCGGGTCGGCGGCGGCGCGGTGCTGGTTCCGGGGGTGGTGATCGGGGAGGAGGTGTTCGTCGCCGCCGGCGCGCTCGTCACCAAGGACGTCGGCGAGCGCGAAGTGGTGATCGGCGTCCCCGCGCGGGTCGTGCGGCGGGTCAGCGAAGAGGACCTGCTCGAGCACTGGCGCTGAGCGCAGGAAGCCGAGCTGCTCGCTCGTCTTGTCTTATGCGCTCGCTGGCGCTCGCGGGTTGGTTGCCCGGGCTGGTCCCGACGGGGAGATCGCTCCGCCCGCCCCGGCCATCCCCTCGCTCGCCCGGGTCCAGATCACCTCGTCGCGCGCCGGCCCGACTCCCACCAGCGCGATCGGCACGCCGATCCACTCCGAGACGAACTGCAGGTACTCCCGTGCGGTGGCCGGCAGGTCCGCCTCCGTACGGCATTCGCTGAGGTCCTCGGTCCATCCCGGTAGCTCGACGTACTCCCCCACCGCGTGGTGGAGCACCGTCTGGTGGTAGGGGAAGTAGTCGAACTCGGCCCCCTCGGCGCCGCGATAGCGGGTGCACACGCGCAGCTCGTCGAGCCCGGAGAGCACGTCGAGCTTGGTGACCACCAGCGCCGTCAGCGAGTTCAGACGCGCCGCGTAGCGCAGTGCCACGAGGTCAAGCCACCCGATCCGCCGTGCTCGTCCCGTCAGCGTCCCGTACTCGCCGCCGCGCTCGCGGATCTCCTCCGCGAGCGACCCATCGAGCTCGGTCGGGAACGGCCCCGCGCCGACCCGGGTTCCGTAGGCCTTGGTCACGCCCCACACCTCGTCGATGTCCTTCGGTCCCACGCCGGCCCCGCTGCACGCCGCTCCCGCGACCGGGTTCGAGGAGGTGACGAACGGATACGTACCGTGGTCGATGTCGAGCAGCGTTCCCTGCGCCCCCTCGAACACGACCAGCTCGTCCCGGTCGAGGCGCTGGAGCACGAGCCGGCTCGTGTCGGCCACGTAGCGCTCGAGCCGGTGGCCGTAGGTCAGATACTCCTCGGTCATCGCCTGCAGGTCCAGGCGCGGATCCTTCGCGAACGGTCGCAGCGACAGCCGCTTGGGCTCGAGTGCCGCGACGATCTTTTTCTTCAGGATCTTCTCGTCGAGCAGGTCCTGAACGCGGATTCCCAGGCGCGCGGCCTTGTCGGCGTAGCAGGGCCCGATCCCGCTCCGCGTCGTCCCGATCTGGAGCCGGCCGAGCTTCACCTCGCCGGCGTGATCGAGCATCATGTGGTAGGGCATGATCAGATGCGCGTTGGCGGAGATCCGCAGCGCCGTGGTGTCGATATCGCGGTGGCGGAGACGTTCGAGCTCGTCGGTCAGCACCCTCGGGTCGATCACCACGCCGTTGCCGATCACGCACAGCTTGCCCGGATGCAGGATCCCCGAGGGCATCAGGTGAAGCTTCCAGGTCTGCCCGCCGCGGACGATCGTGTGGCCGGCGTTGTTTCCACCCTGAAACCGCACGACCGCGTCCGCGCGCTCGGCGAGCAGGTCGGTCACCTTCCCCTTGCCCTCATCGCCCCACTGGGCGCCGATGATCACGATTCCGGGCATCGCGAGGTCAGTGTAGGGCCGCCGGCGCTACGGTTAGCGCTGATGGGTGACGGTGCGGACCATCAGGAGGCCCGGGAGCTCCGGGAAGCGCAGCTCGCGCGGGAGGCCGACGAGCAGGAGCGCGCGCGCCGCTCCGGCGACGAGCCCGAGGCCGCGCAGCACGATCGCCGGGCGCAGAAGGCGCGCTACCTGCGCGAGAAGCTCGAGCAACGCGTGGCCTCCGAGCGCGACACGAAGCGCTAGCACCAGCCTCCTCTCCGCTCGCGAACTCTCCCCCCGCGGCGGAGCGTCGCCCCGGCTTCACGCCGAGCGGCGTTCTCGGCTCCACGCCGAGCGTGGCTCTCGGCCTCACGCCGAGCGCAGATCCATGCGCCGGTCGTGTCCCAGGAGCGGCAGCTCGTCGCACATCTCCGTCAAGCGCGAGACCGTCCGCTCGGTGATCTGCTCGCACAGCGCCTCGCGGTCGAGGATGTTGGTCGTGATCACCATCGCCCGCTCGTCCTCGTAGCGCGCGTTGACGATCGAGTAGAGCTCCTCCAGCACCCAATCGGTGCTCCGTTCGGCGCCGACATCATCGATGTGCAGCAGATCGACCGCGGTCAGGCGGTCGAGCAGGGCGACATGGGAACGCTCGGCGCGATGCGTGTCCCGGATCTCGTTGAGCAGCCGCGGCAGCGAGTAGATCGCCACCGAGCGCCCTTCCTTGAGCGCGGCTTTGGCGACGAGCATCGCCAATGTCGTCTTCCCGGTCCCCACCGGTCCCATGAACCACAGCCCCCGGCCGGCGTCGAGCTTCTCGTCGATCCGGTCGACAAACCGGCGGGTCGCGGCCACGATCTGCGGCTCGATCTCGGTCACCGGTGGACGATCGAACGCCGCGTCGCGGTAGCGCTTGGGGATCACCGCCGAGAGGCTGCGGGCCTTCGACAACGCGACCAGCTGGCGGCGACAGCGGCAGTCGAACGCGGTGTTGGACTCCTCGTCGAACTGGAAGCCCGAGCCGTCGCAGAGCCCCAACGAGCACTCGCTCATTGGGCGAAGCGCTCCCCGGCATAGTTCATGAACTTGGGGTACTCCTTGTGGAAGGTGAGCACGACCTCGCCCACCGGGCCGTTGCGGTGCTTGGCGATGATGATGTCCGCCTCGCCGGGCCGCTCGGACTCCTTGTCGTAGTACTCCTCGCGGTAGATGAACATCACGAGGTCAGAATCCTGCTCGATTTGGCCGCTTTCCCTCAGGTCTGAGAGCATCGGCTTCTTCTCGCCCCCGCGCGTCTCGACCGCGCGGCTGAGCTGGGACAGCGCGATCACGGGCACATCCAGCTCCCGCGCGAGGCCCTTCAGGCCGCGGGAGATCTGACCGACCTGCTCGACGCGGTTCTCGACCCGCCCCTCGTGGCGCATCAGCTGCAGGTAGTCGATGATGATGAGTCCCAGACCCCCATCGATCTGGTGGTGAAGGCGGCGCGCCTTGGCGCGGACCTCGAGCACGCCGGTGTCGCTCGAGTCGTCGATGAACATCGGCGCTTGCGCCAGTCGCTGGCAGGCGTCGAGGATCTTCGGCCAGCGATGCTCAGGGACCTTGCCCCGCCGCAGGTCCTCACCCTTGATCCGGGCCTGGGAGGCGACGAATCGCTGGGCGAGCTCCGACTCGGACATCTCGAGGGAGAACAGCGCCACCGCGTGACCCGCCAGGACTGCGTTCTCCGCCATGTTCGCCACCAGCGCGGACTTGCCCATCGACGGACGGGCGGCGATCACGATCAGGTTGCCGGGCTGAAAGCCCCCCGTCTTCTCGTCGAGATCCTTGAACCCCGAGGGCGTCCCCGTAAGCGGGGTCTTCGAGACCGACAGTCGGTGCAGCTTGTCGGTCTCGTCGTGGAGGATGTCGGCGATCGAGCGAACCTTCTTCTGACGATCGTCGTGAGCGACCTCGAGCATCGACCGCTCGGCGCGCTCGACGAGCTCCCGAGCCGGGGCCTGACGAGACAGGACGCTGGTCTGGATCTCGTATGAGGCGCTCAGCAGTGCCCGCATCTGGGCGTTGTCACGGACGATCCGCCCGTACTCACGGGCATGTCCGGCCGCCGGAACCCAGCCGGCGAGCTCGTCGATGCTCGCGGGTCCTCCCACCTCCTCGAGCTTGCCGCCCTGGCGGAGCGTCTCGGCGATCGTCAGATGATCGATCTTGCGATCGCTCTCGTGGAGCTCGAGCATCGCCGCGAACACCGCGCCGTGCTGCTCGCGGTAGAAGTGCTCGGGCCGTAGATGCTCCTCCACCAGGAGCGAGTACAGGTGGCGCTCGTCCAGCAGCACAGCCCCCAGGACTGACCTCTCAGCCTCGAGGTTGTGCGGCGCAGCGGCAATGTTCTGGACGGCGTTCATACCCGTCCACCGAGTCTAGGTTTCGCAGCGGCGTCAGCGCCCGGCGCGTTTCCGCAAGCTCCGGGGAATGGACGAACGAGCTCGTACGGGTGTCGATCAGCGCTGCCAACCGTGATCCGGCCGTGTTCCCAAATCCCGCCGCGCTCGATCTGAGCGCAGCCAACGGGCGCCGTCACCTCGCCTTCGCCCATGGGCCCCACGTCTGCCTCGGCCCTCCCGCGCCGACGATCAGGTGCGAGGCAGGCCCTGAAGCTCTAGCCGGCGACCACCATGGTCTTGATGGTCGCGAGCACGTCGTCGGCGATCTCGACCACGACCATGTACGTACCGGTGTGCCGGATCGGGTCGTCGAGATGGATCTTGCGTCGATCGACGCGGATTCCGCGCGCGTCGCGGATCGCGTCGGCGATGTCCTGCGTCGTCACCGACCCGAACAGGCGCCCATCGTCGCCGGCTTGTTGCGGGATCGTGAGCACCGTGCGCCCGAGCAGTGCCGCGCCTTCCCGCGCCCGCTCCTCGGCCAGGCGCAGGGCCCGCTCGGCTGTCTCTCGACGTCGCGTGGCCGCCGCGACCGAGCCCTTGGTGGCACGCTCGGCGAGCTTGCGCGGCAGCAGATAGTTACGCAGGTAGCCCGCTGAGACCTCGACGACCGTGCCGCGCTCGCCCAGGGCCTCCACGTCCTCGATCAGGATCGCCTGTGGCACCACAACCTCCGTGTGACTACCGGTCGCGGTCGCGGTCGCGACCGCCTCGCTCGCGGGTGTGCTCGGGGCCG
Source organism: Solirubrobacteraceae bacterium (assembly GCA_050996975.1). GTDB lineage: Bacteria > Actinomycetota > Thermoleophilia > Solirubrobacterales > Solirubrobacteraceae > Palsa-465. Next base: position 18,900 of record JBPCRJ010000016.1, read on the forward strand.
CCCTCGGCGACGTAGGGCAACAGAGCCAGTTCGCGCGCCCGTTTCACTGCGCGTGCGACCTGGCTCTGATGGCGGCGGCAGGCGCCCGTGATCCTCCGCGAGCGGATCTTGCCGCGCTCGGAGACGAAGCGGCGCAGCGCGGACAGATCCTTGTAGTCCACCTGCTCGATCTTGTCGCGGCAGTACGGACAGGGCTTGCGGCGCCCGGAGGTCGGCCCGCCCTTCCTATCCCGCCGGCGAACCGGCCGTCTACGTTGCTTTGCCACTACGTCCTCTGGTTTCTGACTGGTCGGTCGCTAGAACGGGATGTCGTCGTCGGCGGCTCCGGCGCCCACGGGAGCGGTCTCGAAATCGCCGGTGTGAATCGGAACGTCGCTCTCCGTTGCTCGCGTATCGCTGGAGAAGCCGTTCCCATTCCCGTTACCGGCGTCGTCACGCCCGCCGAGGAACTGCACGGAATCGGCGATGATATCGACCGACTGGCGCTTTTGTCCTTCGACCTCGTACTCACTCCACTCCAGGCGTCCATCGATCGCGACCGGACGTCCCTTCTTGAGGTACTGCGCGCAGTTTTCTCCCTGCGCTCCAAACACGGTCACGCGGAAGAAGTTGGGCTTCTCCTCCCATGCTCCGGTGGCGCCGTTCTTCTTGCGCGTGTTGCACGCGACGCCGAGCTTGCAGACCGACAGGCCACTGCCAGTCGACCGCAGCTCGGGATCTCGCGTCAGGTTCCCGGTCAGCACTACTCGGTTGATGTTCATGCTCGAGGCTCCTTTCCAGAAATCGCTTGAAAGCCTGTCGCCGAGTCTAAGCGCGCCCCAGGCGGCAATCCGGGGCCTCCGCGGAAAATGGACCCGAAACGTTGAACGGAGGTCGCCAAGCCGTTCATGGACGCCACATTCCTGTTGCAAATGCCCGCGCCGGAGCCTCGACGCTTGCCCCCCGAACGGGCCGAGCTCGGCGACGGGCCTGCGCTCGCGAACTATGCGGAGACGCCGGCTTCGGCGCCGGCGGAAGCGGGGGACGGCGCGGGCGTGGGCGCGGCGGGCGTGGGCGCGGCTGGCGGGGGCGCAGCGGCCGGCGTGCCCACGGCGCCAGGGGCAACGGCGATCACCGGCGGGGCGGACGCAGGAGCCGCTGGCGTGCCCGCACGCACCTTGATGATTCGGAAGCGCAACACACCATCGGCGATCCGAAGGCTGTGGGACAACGACTCGAGCAGCGGGCCTGATCCGGAGAACTGGAGCAGGTGATACTCGGCTTCAGGTTGATGCGCGATCCGGTAGGTGAGTGGCCGGCGGCCCCAGTCGTCCTGACGCTCAATCGATCCTCCGCCGGAGGAGATCGTCGCTTGGGCATCGGCGAGGATCTTGGCCCGGCGCTCGTCGTCAGCGCTCATCGAGAGCATCAGCATGAGGTCGTAGATGGAGGCTTCTCGCGTCATGAAGAGCGCCCGTGGGGGCGGCGAACGACTATAGCGACTGGCCTTCGGCAGGGTCCGGGCAGGTCAGTGCAGGTGCTCATGGGTCTGCGGTTTCCGCCGCCCGCGGGCCGCGCTGGCGAGCTATCAGCCCGTCAGTCTTCCCCCTTGCGGCGGATGTCGGCCAACTGGTCGTCGACCCAATCTCCCGGGTTACGGGCGGTCACGATCGACTTCAGCCCTTCGTGGCGTCGCGCGCGCTCCTTCTCGGGCATCGTCAGTGCGGCGTGGATCGAGTCGGCCAGCTCCTGGATGTCGAACGGGTTGACTGACAGGGCGTACTCCCCCAGCTCCTCGTGGGCGCCGGTGTTCTCGGACAGGATCGACACGCCCGCTCGCTCGTTGACCATCGGCCCTTCCTTGGCGACGAGGTTCATCCCGTCGAACATCGCGTTGACGATCAGCACGTCGTAATGCTTGTACGCCGCCACCGCCTCCTCGAGGTCGTCGCGGAGCTTGAGCTGGATCGGCATCCAGTCGGGCGACCCATGACGGTGGTTTACGACCGCCACCACCGCCTCGATCCGCTCCAGGTACTCGGCGTACTCAGGCACGTCGGTCCGAGACGGCATCAGCTGGGCGATGAACGTGACGCGCTCACGGAACTCCGGATGCTGCTCGAGGAACACGTCGAAGGCACCGAAGCCCCGCAAGACGTTCTTGCTCAGGTCTGCTCGATCCACGCGCAGAATCAGGTGGTCGCGCCGGCGGCGCAGCAGCTCGCGCTCGAACTCCCGCGTGCCGTCTCGCTGGGCTACCGCCTGCGCCGCGCCCGCATCGATCGGCAGCGGATAGGCGCGGACCCAGACCTCCCGATCTCCGGTGTACACCACTCCTCGCTCGAAGTCGACCTCCAGCCCGATCAGATCCCGGCAGCACTGCAGGAAGTTGCGCTGGTAGGAGCGGGTGTGAAAACCGACGATGTCGTTGGCGAGGATCCCGGCGTAGAGGTCGTCGCGGATGAACGAGGGCAGCACCCGCCAGGCATCGGGCTGGGTCCACGGGATATGCACGAAGTGGTGCAGGAAGACGTCCGGACGAGCCCGACGGACCATCCCGGGCAGCGTGTAGAGGTGGTAGTCGTGCACCATCACGATCGGCTCCTCCACCCCATCGATCTCCTCCAGCACCGCCCGGGCAAGATCCTCGTTGACCGCGTTGTAGCCGAACTCGTAGGCCTCGGTCTCGTGGCGGCGGATGTCCGGCGCGTTGGAGAGATCCCACAGGTAGTGCTGGATGAACCACAACAGGGGGTTCGCGAAGATGTTGTAGAAGCCGTCGTACGCCTCGGGATCGGATGCGACGAGCTTGACGAGGTACTCCCCGCCCTCCGGGGCGCTGACCTGGAACGGCTGCCCGTCGTGCTGATTGGCAACGGCGATGTCTTCCTCGGTCATCGCCGAGGCGATCCAGGTCACATCGCGGTGGGAGGCCAGGCCGATCAGGGCGGTCACCAAGCCGCCCGACCCGCGCCGTACGACGCCACCGCGCTCGAAGGTGACCGGGCCGCGGTTGGAGACCAGCACCAGCGGCGCGTCGGCCATGCTCAGCGGCCCTCCCGCTTCCTCATCAGCTCTCGAGCTGGTTGAACAACGTCAGCCAGTCGCGCAGCAGCCGTGGCATCAGGAAGCGCTCGCGGACGCTCTCCTTGCCGGCCCGGCCCAATCGCCGGCCGAGTGCCGGATCGGCGAGGATCTCGAGCGCCCGCTCGGCACAATGCTCGACGCTTGAGACCAGAAATCCCGTCTCGCCGTCTGAGACCTGCAGTGGGATCCCGCCGACTGCTCCGCCGATGAACGGGCGGGCCTTCCAGATCGCCTCGGTCACCGTCAGGCCAAACCCCTCGCGCGTCGACTTCTGGATCACCACGTCGCAGTGCGACTGAAACGCGTTGACCTCGATCGCGCCGACGTTGTTGAGGTTGTTGAGGATGTGGATGTCGGGATCGCCGTCGGCGTGCGCGACCGTGGCGTTGAAGTAGTCCCAGCCCTCCGGATCGTCGGTCGCCATCGAGCCCACCAGCGCGAGCTGGACCTCTGGCACGTCGCGCTTGACGATCCGGTAGGCGTCGATCACCCCGAGCGGGTCCTTCCACGGATCGAAACGCGAAACCTGGCACAGCAGCGGCCGAGTCGTGTCGATCCCGAACTGGTCGCAGATGTAGATCGCATCCTCGGACGCGAACGCCATGTTCTTGGGGGCCAGCGGATCGATCGCCGGCGCCACGATGTGAGCACGGCCGTTGACTGTCGGCGGCACGTACTCCGGGATATGGAACACCGCCGCGCGATAGGGCTCGAGGTAGGGAACCAGGCGCTCGAGCGTGGCGGGGTTGGGCGTCGAGAGATCGATGTGGCAGCGCCACACCCAGTTGCGCGCCCGGCCGCCGACCAGCGACGCGAGCGCGGCGGGCTGGGGATCGTGGACTATGCAAACGTCCCATCCCTCCGACAGCTCCTTCGCGTTGATCTCGTTGTAGTGACGCCAAGTGTCCCACTGCTCGTCGGTTAGATCTTGCGGGTTACCCTGAAGCGCGTTGTGCATCACCTTGGTCGCGTTGAAAAACTCCTCACGGCCGTAGATCACGTGCCATTCGCAGTCCAGGCCGACATCGACCATCAGCGGCACCAGCGGGAACAGGATCTCCGATACGCCCCCGCCGAATGCGGTCGCCGAGACGTGCAGGATCCGCTTGCCCCTCAGCGGCTCGGCGAGCTCGCGGATCTCCTGCACCAGCGCGCGGCCGACGATGCTCGTGTAGTCCGAGAGGTGCTTGTGGGCGACGGCGACTGGTTGGAGCATGATCTCGCTGGGTAGGCCAGGCGCGGCGGGAGCATACATACCCTCCCGTTTCTGCGCCTGCACCCGCGGAGATCACGCCGGGATCTCGAGCGTGAAGACGGTGGCCCCGGGCTCTGATCGCACCGACAGCCCCCCCGCCATGCGGTCCGCGAGCTCGCTGGCAATCGCCAGCCCGAGCCCCGACCCCTGGGCATCGTCGGCGGTGTAGAACGGCTCGAAGATCCGGCCCATCGCGAAACGATCGATGCCCTCACCGTCATCGCGGACGGCGAGTCGCACACGACCGTCGTCCCAGCCGGCGGTGACCACGATCCGCGTGCCGACGGGAGTGTGAGTGAGCGCGTTGTCGATCAGGATCCGCATGATCTGGGCCACGCGAACCGGGTCGCAGAGCGCCTCGATCCTCCGCGCGGCGAGCCTCAGCTCGAGATGGGAGTCGTGTTGGGCGAGCGTGGGCTCGAACTCTCCTGACACCGAGCGGGTCAGCTCCCCGAGGTCCACGTGCTCAGGGCGCAGCTCCAGCGCGCCGGCTTCCAGGCGTGAGAGGTCGAGCAGGTCGACCGACAGCTTGCGCAGCCGCTCAACCTGGTCCCGGACCTGATCGAGGAATCGGCGGCGGGTCTCCGCGTCGAGCTGCTCGTCCTCGAGCAGCTCCACGAACCCCCCGAGCGAGAAGACGGGCGTGCGCAGCTCGTGTGAGGCGGTGGCGATGAACTTCTTGCGCGCGGACTCGAGCTGAGCGAGCTGGCGCTGCATGCCGTTGAAGGCGACCGCGAGCTGGCCGAGCTCGTCGGTCGAGTCGACCGGAATCGTGTGCTCGAAATCACCCGACGCGACCTGCTCCGCCGCACGCTCGAGCCGCTTGACGCGCTGGGCCAGCCATCGGGCCACCAGGTAGCCGCCGACGAGTGCCACCAGCAGCGCAATTCCTCCGGCGACGAGGATTTCGTGGCGCACGATCGCCACGCCGCTGACGATGTCCGACACGGGCGCGGAGTACACGATCACCGCCGCGACGGCGCCTCGGGAGGCGACGGGATCGGCGGCCTCGGCGACCGCGCCGGAGGGGGTCGACTCGGTGCCGGTGGCGAGGCGTGCCGTCTTCAGCGCCCTGGCGGCGATCGGGAAGCGCAGCGCCTCGGGACCGAGCATGTTGCCCGAGTGGGTCCGGTGGGAGAAACGCGCCGCGCCACCGATCGTGGAGACCGACAGGAGCGTGACCCGGTCGCCGGAGAGCGCCCCGGCGGTGCTGACTCGATCCCTGAGCACCGATCGGGACTGCGAGCCCCCGACGGCGCTGCGAATCGGCCCCGAGTACCGCTGGGCCGCGCTCGCCAGCTGGTTCAGCTTCTCGTCCAGGAGCCGCGTTTGCAGCCCCGGCGCAACGTACATGTAGAGCGCCCCGATCGCCAGGAAGGTGATCGCAAAGAACACCAGCGCGAGACGGTTGCGCAGCGAACGCACGATCGGCTAGAGCTCCGTGTCGCGAAACCGGTAGCCCACTCCGCGAACGGTGAACAGGTACTCGGGATCCTTCGGATCGCGCTCGATCTTCTCTCGCAGGTGGCGGATGTGGACGTCGACAGTTCGAGGGTCGCGATACGCAGCGTCTCCCCAGATCCGTGCTAGCAACATGTCCCGGGTGAACACCCGGCCGGGCACGCGGGCGAGCGCCGAGAGAATCTCGAACTCGACGAACGTGAGCGGCGCGTCGGTGCCGCCCACGCGCACCGAACGCTTGGGGAAGTCGATCCGCAGCTCGTGCACGAGAAGTGGCTCCTCGCCGGGCGCCGTCTTCGCCAATCGAGTCATCTCAGCCCGTCGCAGCGCCGCCTTGATCCGGCTCGAGAACTCGCGCAGCGAACACGGCTTGGTGATGTAGTCGTCTGCGCCGAGCTCGAGCCCCCCCACCTCGCCGATTTCCTCGGACTTGGCGGTCAGCATGATGATCGGCACGGAGCTGCGGCCGCGCAGGCGGCGACAAACCTCCAGCCCGTCGATCTTGGGGAGCATCAGGTCGAGCACGACGAGGTCGAACGGTTGCTCCTCGAATCGATCCAGCGCCTGACGGCCATCGGTGGCCTGGACCACCTCGTAGCCGTCTTTCCGCAACGGGTAGGAGAGCAGCGTCTGGATCGACCGCTCGTCGTCCACGAGCAGGATGCGCGCTGGGTGATCTGTCACGGTTGGCTTCCTTTCGAATGCTAAGCGTAGTGCGCGGCAACCGCGGGCCCATCGGCTCGGCGCGGATAACCTGTCGCAGGATGATCGACAACTGGACGCATGCCGATGATCGATGCGCAGCTCGTGGGCGACCGGACGGCTGCCGATGATCGATGCGCGGATCTACCGGACCGGCTTGGCCGTGGCCGCTCTGGTCGTGGTCGTGGTCGCGTTCTCGCTGCACGATCAGCAGCCGGCGCTCGGCACGACGCTCGCGCCCGAGGCCTTCAACGGCCAGAACGCCTTCGCATCGATGAAGCTGATGGCATCGACCTACCCGCAGCGGCGGCCGGGCTCGCCAGGCGACAACGCTCTGGCGGCGGCGGTTGCCAAGCGCTTTCGCAGCGACCGCACATTCGCGGTCTCGACCGATCGCTTCAGCGCTCGGACGGCTGACGGAACCCGCACGCTGCAGACGGTTCGGGCCGTCCGAACCGGCCTCTACGGGGGGAGCATCGTGATCGTGGCTCATCGCGACTCCCTTGGCTCGCCCGCGACCGCCGATCTCTCGGGCACGGCCACGCTCCTGGAGCTGGGCCGCGTGCTGTCTGGCGAGACGCTGCATCGGACGATCGTGCTGGTCTCGACCAGCGGCTCAGTCGGGACCGCGGGGGCGGCGCAGCTGGCGCGCAGCCTCGCGGGCAGCGTCGATGCGGTGGTGGTGCTCGGGGACCTCGCCGGCACGCAGATGCGCGATCCGATTCTGGTTCCATGGTCAAACGGACAGCAGGTGGCGCCGCCGATGCTGCGCAACACGGTGGCCGCCGCGCTGGGGGCGCAGACCGGTCTGCGGCCCGGAGGGACCGGCTTCGCAGGACAGCTAGCCCATCTGGCCTTTCCGCTGACCGTGTCCGAGCAGGGTCCGTTCGGCGCCTCCGGGGAGCCGGCGGTCCTCCTCTCGCTGTCGGGAGCGGGGGGCCCTCCGCCTGGCGCCGCGGTCTCGCCGAACCCGGGGCGAATCGGCGCGTTGGGGCGCACGGTGCTGCAGTCGGTGAGCGCCCTTGACGGTGGCTCGGCGATTCCCGCTCCCGCCGCCTACCTGCTGTTCGGCGGCAAGGTGATCCCGGCGTGGGCGATCCGGCTGCTGGTGCTGGCGCTGATCCTGCCCGTCGTAGCGGCCACGCTCGACGGTCTGGCGCGCGCGCGCCGCAGCGGCCATTCGCTCACGCGGTGGCTGGTCT